>NZ_JBEHWS010000022.1:0-35533 GCF_040239565.1 Fulvimarina thalattae | reverse complement strand
CACAGGGTAAAGGGAGCCAGGATCGTCTGCCCGCACCGGGCGACGCTCAATCAGAACGTGATCTTCCTTATGAAATCCGTGAACGAAGAGACAGGCGCCCTCCCGCGGAAGCGGGTTCGTTCTGCGCCCATTCCGGTCATTCCGAGCAATATAGACATCTTCTCAAGAGCGGACATCAAAGATAGCCAGCGCCGACCTGATTGATCTTTATCCCGTTGCCTTTGTGGCCGGCGACCGAAAGAGGCAACGAAGGTGAGGTTTCGACCGGAACGGCGACGTTCTTACGGGATAGGCGATTAAAACACTGCGGTCTTCAAGGTTTTTCGGGGCCGTATTTAGTGCGAGAGATGAGCCAAGGAGAATATTCATGGCCCGCGATCCCCAGAACCGCCTATCCGCAACCGCCCCAGCCGCAGCAGAAGCAGGTGCTCCCCGGCGTGACCGCAGCGATGGAGCCCGTTCCTGACCACGGCGAAGAGAGCTACAGGGGCTCGGGCAAGCTCGAAGGACAGGCGGCGATCGTTACTGGTGGAGATTCTGGCATCGGCCGCGCTGGTGCCATCGCCTTTGCCCGTGAGGGAGCTGACGTGCTCGTCTCCTATCTCGACGAACATAACGATGCCGAAGAAACGGAGACCTGGGTTGAGAAGGCCGGCAAGCGCTGCGTGCTGCTGCCAGGCGACGAGAAAAAAGAAGCCCACTGCGCTTCGATCGTCGAGCGGGCCGTCTCGGAGTTCGAACGGCTCGATAGTCTCGTTAACAATGCGGCCCATCAGAGGGTAATTGCTAATTTCGAGGATCTCTCGGCCGAAGAGCTCGATGTCACCTTCTGCACGAATGTGTTTTATGTTCTTCATGACAAAGGCGGCGGTGAAGCACATGAAGCCGGGCACGACCATCGTCAACACCAACTCGATCAACGCCACCGATCCGTCGGCCGGTCTTTTACCTTTTGCCGCCACGAAGGGCGCGATCTACAATTTCACTGGCGGTCTGGAGCACCGGCTGATCTACCGAAGCATCCGCGTCAACGGCGGCGCGCTGGGGCCAATTTGGACGCCCTTCATCGCTGCCACGATGACCGTTGAAAAGATTAAGTCTTTCGGCTTATCGACGCCGATCGGCCGGGCCGGCCACCCGGCGGAACTCGCGCCAGCCTATGTCTATCTGGCTTCCGACGATTCAACTTACGGTACCGGCGAGGTGATCGCTGTGACAGGCGGGCGCCTTATACTTTAAACGCATAAGGCTAGACTGCGCCCCGTTTGGACTGCACGGGCGATATAGCCGATGCCTCATAGGCATCCGCCTACGAGTTAAAACTGTGTCTAAAACGTAGGATCGCTCGTTGTTACAGGTTGCAATCTTCAACTCCTTGCAACCCCAACGCCGTTGGTCGAAGGCCGAGAAGGTTCGCCTATTGGAAGAAGTGGAGCAGCCCGGGATGAGCGTTGCCTTTGTTGCCCGTCAGGCCGGGGTAGCCTGGCCGACGTCGTCGGCTGCCGGTGTCTGTGCGCATCGCCGAAAAAAGTCAGGCCATTTTGATCCTGTCGAAGGCCAGTGCTTCGAAGCGCGAGCTACGATGGCGGAAGACGAGGCGATGGCTGTCGTCCATCAGGTCATGAAGACGAGCGGTGAGAAGAAACGGCTTCATGGAAACATCGTCGAAATCGCGATGGTGATGGAGGAAAACGAGGCGTCCGCCGAGAGCGACAGCTTTTTTCAGAAGGGACAGCATGTCCCGTAATTCGTTTTCCCGAAGGTAGTAGAGCACCTCTGATGTCACGATCAGATCGAATGGGCCCCGCGGAGTTCTTTCTGGAAGAATGGCCTGCTCCAGGCGCACGCGCGGCGAATCTGCGTGCCTGATCCATGCTTGTTCTAGGGCCGTTTCCGAGCCATCGACCGCCGTCAATCGCAGGCATTTCCGAGCAAGAAAAGAGGTCGTCTCTCCATTGGCGCAACCAAGTTCGAGACCCCGTCCAAACATTCTCTGGCCGACCGCTCTCATCAGGATGCCGCGCTTGTGGCGTTCGAACCGTGATGTTCTGTAGTCCCAAGGGTCCGGGTCGCTGGCGAACAACGCCTCGAACCCTTCAACGCCGATTGGCTGCTTCATCCTGCCAGTAGGTCTCCGTTGGACCCGTCAGGCGGGCAATTATCACAGCTTCAAGCCGAAACCCTGTAGGATCGTCTGAGATCATCGAGGTCGTCTGGGTCCGGTGTTCGGCGACGGCGAAGCGTTTGAGGTGAGACCTGGTCGACACGTCGAATTCGAGTCGCATCATCTCGCCGGGGCGTGGATGGTCCTCCGGTGTCCCGAACTCATCGAGCCAGATTGCATATTCCAGCCGCAATGCCTCGCATTCGGTCGCCTTCATCGCCGCCGTCACAAGCTGCCACGAAGCCCGATGATCACAGTGTGGATCGCGCCGCCAAGGCAGTAGAACGAGCTCCGGCTCGAACGCCTCGACGATCCTGCCGATGCCTTCGCACACGCTGCGCCACTCTGTTGTATCCGGCACCGGCATGTTCGCGTCCCGAAGACGCAGGAATGTGCGTGGCATCTGGCCGAGGCCAAGCGCATCGAGGGCACGGCATGCTTCGACTTCGCGTTCCGCTGCGAGGCGCGGTCGCGGCCAGTTATCGGACTTGCTGTGCGAGGCGCCGCCGTCGGTCACGAAAAGCGTGTGCAACTGACGGCCGTCTGCGGCGAGGATGGAGGCCAGTCCACCGCATCCGAGGGACTCGTCGTCAGGATGCGGCGCGACTATCAGGATGCGGCGCGCCTGAAGTGAACGTGGGTCATGCGCTGTCGTCATGATCTGCCCACTCGACCGGGTGCCCAGTCGCCGGCCGCAATGGCTTTGCCCAATGAACGCAAGGCACCGTCCGGATTTGGTTGTCGCAGATAGGTCCGCAAGTCACGGATACGCCGCTCCAGAGGATGAGGCCTGTTGAACCCTGCCGCCCCGACGGCTCGTTCTGCGTCTTCAAGAACCGCGAGCGCAGAAGCCTCGATTGACGAGCGGGTGGCCTGCGAAACGGCTACAAGGCGACGCCCGGCTGCGATATCGTCAGGATCGGAAGCTGCCGCCGACCAGGCGTGGGCTGCCTCGGCGATCCATCCATAGGCGCTATCAACGGCGATTCCCATCTTCGCCAGACGATGCGCCTGATAAGGATCGTCGGCGCGTCCAGTGCGTTTCAGATGAGCAAGGGCGATATCGAAAACAGCGTGCAGGCCGCCTGTCTGGACGGCTGCGAAACGGATCGCGCCGCCGCTGAACCAGGGCTCGCGGGTATAATCGCCGGCCCGCCCGAGGCGATGATCAGCCGTCACCTCGAACCCGGTGAAGTCGACGACATGACTGCCTGATCCGCGCATTCCCATCGGGTCCCACCAGCTCCGGTCGACCGGAAGATCAGTCAGTGGCACCAAAAACATTTGGCGGCCGCCGTCGCTCGGCACGGTCACGATGGCCCGGTTCAAACCGTCGACGCCCGAAGCAAAATTCTTGGCCCCACGCAACGCTCCGTCAATTTCACGCAGAGGTCGATCGGGCGCGTCTGTGTTCCACACACCGAACCAGTGTCCGCCATTTGCAGAGTTGCCGATCAACGCGCGCTGCCGTTCGGTGCCGAAGCTTTTGATCAACAAGAGAGCGTTGACATGGCCTTCGTAGATACGTCCGACACTCAAGTCGCCGCGTCCGACTGCCGCCAGAAGCTGCAAGAGGGTCAGCACGTCTGCCGGGTCGAGCGGGGGATGTGAACCGAGGGGGAATTTCGACAGGAGAGAAAAGCTTGAATGAGGGTAGGCCGCTTCCTGCTCATAGGCGGCCGAAAGAGCTGAAAGGCCGTCGGACAGCGCCAGCGCTTCGCTCTCTATGAGAGATCTATGCCGCATCGACGGATCTTTCCTGATTGGCGATGATCGCCCGCAACTCTTGAATCGCAATCTCGATATCGACGGTTGCGGGTGCGTCCGGTTCGTCCGGCGCAAACCGTTGCACCAGAACTTCGGGTGCGAGAAACTCTCCGGTCGCATTGCGGAAATCATCGAGCCGCAGACCGCAGCGCGCTGCAAACTGAAGGCCGAGGCTCGCGCTCGACTGGCTCACCTTGCGCAACATGCTTCGACGCAGGGCTCTTTCCACGATCGCCTCCGGGCCTTCGACCAGATAGGGTCGATCGGTTTCCGCGTCTTGGACCCATGTCGCCAGAGTGTCGGCCATGCCGCCCGGCGCCCGTCCCTTGGTTCGGGCCGAGACTTCGACCCAGACCGACGGTGAATGGCGAAGTCTGTATCCGGCATCACGAACCCGGGAGACGAATGCGAGATCCTCGCGATAGGGCAGCGCCGGCAGGCCTCCCACCGCGTCGTAGACATTGGCGCGAACGGCAAGGCTGGCGCCGGTGTGGTCCCGATGGCGCGGCCATGGGTCATGCTCCACCGGATCGAGGAGGCTCATCACCCGGTCGCAAAGTTCCGCGTACAAAAGATGAGAGGCGGCACGTGCGACGAAAGCCTGTCCGAGCAGGGCTTCCTCGCGCTTGTCTCCCACGATTCGCCCTCCCACGATGTCCGCTCCAGCGCTGATCGCCAGAAGGTTGGCATCGATCCAGCGTTCGGTTGGCACGGCGTCGGCGTCGGTCGTCAAGAGAACCGATGACATCGAAGTCCTGCATAGGGCACGCGCCAGTTCCAGAGCCAACCGCCTCGCTGTTCCGACATGCGCGAAGACCGCAGGCAGCGTCAGATCGACGAGATGGACCCGAAGACGCGTTCCGAGAGCTGCTTCTTCGATGGCACTTCGCGAACGGTCGGCAGTGTTGTTGAGGACGACGACCATGTCCAGCGAGCGATCCCCGACCGCCAGCCAGGTCTGAGAGGACAGGGCTCGGATCAGACGGGGGATGCGCTCTTCCTCGTCCTTGGCGGGTACGGCGACCACGGGATGTAAGTCCGCAGTCGCCGCCCCCTCGCTCGCCAGAACGAGAGGTCCTGATGCCGAATTAGACAGCATCGACCTTATTCTCACGCGGCCAGTAGCGAAGCTCCCGGCACAATGTCACGAAGGCTTCAGCATCGCCGTGAGACTCGAGGCTAAGACAACCGTCATCGAGATCATCTTTGACACCGGCTTTTTCGAGCAGCGCTGTCGCCTCCGGCGAATAAGCGATGAACTTGCAGTGGGCGAAAGCGTCGGTAACAAAATCTCTGGCCGTCGCTTCCTTCGAGAGAAGGCTGGCTCCATCCTTCGAGACCAGAATTGCGACGGCGTCGTAGAGCATGGACGGGCCACCGTCGATCTTCTGCTGGCCTTCGATCCAAGTTCCGTCGCTTGCTTCCACCCCGCCGACCATCGGTGCGACGATTTCAACCATCGTCCCTTCGCTCTTGGCGGCGCTCATGACACCGTCGAGGAGTTTCGCGTCGACCCCGTCGGTTACGAGAATGCCGATCTTGCGACCCTTGAAACTCTTCGGCCCATTCAGCAGGATCGAGAGCTTGGGCGAAACTTTGAGGTCCGTTTTCGTCGGTCTCGCTGCCTTGGCCGGTTCCGGCATCTCCTTCAGGCGCAGGCCGTTTGCGACTGTCTGTGCCAGCCCTTCGTCGACGTTGAGAAGGTGGGAAACGATGCGCGAGCGTATCGCCGGCGTCTCCACCTTGGACAGCTCAAAGGTGAAGGCGTTGCCGATGTGAACCTGTTCGGTCTCGGTCTGCGACAGATAGAACTGCCGTGCCTGGCTATAGTGATCGGAAAAGGTCTCGGAGCGCTCACGCCTTTTTTCACCAGATAATTCCGAAGGAAAGGTTCGAAAGCCGTTCTCGGGATCCTCACGCGGACCGCCCGCTTCACCGCCCCAGGAATTCGGTTCGTAATTCGCACGTCCCTTCGGGTTCTTCATCGACATATGCCCGTCCTGCTGAAAGTGACGAACGGGGCATCGTGGTGCATTGACCGGAATATGCGTGAAGTTCGGGCCTCCTAGCCGCTTAAGCTGGGTGTCGAGATAGGAAAAATTGCGCCCCTGAAGCAGTGGATCGTTCGAGAAATCAATGCCGGGAACGACATTGCCGGTCTGGAATGCGACTTGTTCGGTCTCCTGGAAGAAATTCTCCACGCAGCGGTCGAGCGTCATCTTGCCGACAATACGTATTGGGACCGCTTCCTCGGGAATGATCTTGGTCGCGTCGAAGACATCGAAATCGAAAGTTTCTGCGAAATCCTCGTCAAAAAGCTGAAGGCCAAGTTCCCATTTCGGGAAATCGCCGGACTGGATCGCATCGCACAGATCGCGGCGGTGGAAGTCGGGATCGGCACCGTTTAGCTTCAGCGCTTCGTTCCAGACGACAGATTGCAGTCCCTGCTTGGGCTTCCAGTGGAACTTCACGAAGGTCGACTTGCCCTCGGCATTGATCATGCGGAAAGTGTGTACACCGAAGCCTTCCATGAAGCGGAAGGAGCGCGGGATCGTCCGGTCGGACATGATCCAGAGCGCCATGTTCATTGATTCGGGCGTCAGCGAGATGAAGTCCCAGAAATTGTCGTGCGCGGTTTGGGCCTGAGGGAAACCGCGGTCGGGCTCCGGCTTTGCCGCGTGGATCAGATCGGGAAACTTGATCGCATCCTGGATGAAGAACACCGGGATGTTGTTGCCGACAATGTCCCAGTTGCCATCCTTAGTATAAAAGCGAGTGGCGAAGCCGCGCACGTCGCGCGCGAGATCCGCGGAGCCCTTGTTGCCGGCAACCGTGGAAAACCGGACGAACATCTCGGTTTTTTCGCCGGCCCGCTGAAACATGTCGGCCTTGGTGATATCGGCTAGCGACTCGTAAGTCTCGAATGTCCCATGTGCCCCGTAGCCCCGGGCATGGACGACACGCTCGGGGATGCGCTCGTGATCGAAGTGGAAAATCTTCTCGCGGAAATGCTGGTCTTCAATGAGCGTCGGGCCACGCACGCCGGCCTTTAAAGAATTTTGGTCGTCCGAAACGGGAGTGCCGCCCTGCGTCGTCATTGCCGCGACGTCGCCACCGGCAGTCTGGTGAATCTCTCCGCCACCGCCGGTGTGCCAACCTCGATCGGAGCGAGACCTATCGCCAACTTTGCCAGATTTTTTTGACATCAAATTTCTCTTTAAGTTCAATTAATTAGATCTCGACTTAAACGCGTGCGTTCGGGAAAGGACCGGGCATCCAAAACTTAATTCAGATTGCCAGCGAACAATCTGACCGGCCGATTTGTGTCCCGAGAGCAGGTCAATGCCGGTCGGTGGCGATATCAAAAGAAAAAAGCTGCCTACAACTCAGGCGTAATGGCAGGGATGAAGCGAAAACGACGATTGATGCGGCGCATACGAATGTCTGCTTCGTCGACCCGACAGCTGCACGGGGACTGCCTGTAATCGGCCCAGCCCTTCCGGAACTTGCCGGTCGGCGTCGCGCCCATGACAACCGTTCGAACTGTCACACCTTGCAACCGAAAGCGGAATTCCGATCCTTATGAATTAACCGGCCCAGCCTGGCATGTGTAGTGAGTTGGCGAGAAATGCGAGTTCCCCGCGGAGCGTTTCCCGGGCGATCGGTCCGCCGAGGCAGACACGAACGTATTCGCCGGGAGGTCCGGACACGGTGAAGACATCGGATGGCATCAGGCCGAGGGGTCTTCCAGCCATGCGCCCCATCAGGCTGGCGCGTCCGCCTGAGTCCGGCGGCAGGCAAAGCCAGATATTGAAGGCGTGAGGTTCGGCCTTGAAGTCAAAGCCGTTCAGAACCTCTGTTGCAGTCTCCTGACGTGCGGCGCTTTCGGCCCGGATGAAGCGCCGGATGTAGTCGGCTGTGCCGTCCTCGATCCACCGTGTCGCGAGCGCCATCGCAATCGGCGATGCCATGCCGGAGGCCGCTTTCAGCGCCTGTTCCATTGTGATCGCCGCGCGCCCGCTTGGGGCCACGGTATAGGCAAGCCGCAGGCCGGCACCAATACATTTCGCAAGCCCCCCAATATGCCAGATGTAATCCGGCGCCGACACCGCGAGCGGCGCAGGAGCTTTGGGTGGGATGAAGCCGTAGGCATCGTCCTCGATCGTCGGCAGGCGATATTCGTTGATGATGTCCGCAACGGCGAGGCGCCGCGCGGTCGGCATGGTGATCGTGGTCGGGTTCTGAATCGTCGGATTGAGATAGAGGGCCTTCGGCTTGTGGCGTTCGACCTCCTCTACCAGCGCGTCCGGGAGAATGCCGTCTTCATCCATCTCGATGCCGACGAGGTTCAGGCGGAGCATCCGCGCGATCCCTCGAATTCCGGAATAGGTGACGGCCTCGCAGAGGACGGTGTCACCAGGCTCCGTGACGACCGACAGGATCGCGGTCATCGTCGCATGCGCGCCCGGGGTCACTGCGATGCGCTCGAGCTTTGGAACCATGCCTCGCATGGAGAGCCAGGACGAGGCGGCAATTTTGTCCCTGTCGGTGCCTGCGGGCGGTTGGTAGCGCAGCAGCGGAATCAGATTGGCGGACACCACGTCGAGGCCATCCTGCATCTTGGCAATCAACGCCGGGTCGCTTGGTTCCGGCGGCATGTTCATCGACAGGTCCTGTGCATTCATGCGTGCCGGACTGGCATGGTTGCCGGTCGGAGCGCGAGCGGCCACGAATGTCCCACGCCCCACATGGCTTTCGAGAAGCGAGCGCGTTGCAGCTTCCCCATAGGCGCGCGAAACCGTCGTGAAATCGATGCCAAGCGCCTTGGCCAGCCGGCGCTGGGGCGGAAGCCGATCTCCGGCCTTCAGCCGTCCGTTGCGTATATCGGCCTCGAGCGCATCGGCGATGGCGAGGTAGTGCGGCTTGCCGCCTTGCGGCAGGTCCGGTTTCCATTGATCCATGGGGGGTGCCTCCAGTTCCCGGAGATGATAGCGGAGCGATTTCAGAAATTGAAGTGAATTGTATGGAGATTCGAAGAGCATTCATAGCGTCGCCAGAACGAGCGCGTTGATGCTGTATTGAGCACGAAGAAGCCGGTTTCGGAAGCATTCTGAGCTCGACTTGAGCAGTCACGCGGTCGTGTATCAAAATAATTGTATGCATAATAGAATGGATATTGACCGGATTTTCGTTGCACTGCAGCCTGCGTCGGCATTGACCTGAAACAGGAGAGTCCCATGCCGGCAGTCACCGCGGAAGCGCACAAGGACGGCGATTACTTCGTCGATTACGAACAGAAGGTCTTCGAGGACGTCAAGGCCGATCCAGGCGAGAAGGCTCTCGTCACCTTCCATACGGTGGCCTTCGAAGGTTCGATCGGTCTCGTCAACATGCTGAACGCGACACGCCTTCAGCGAAAGGGCTACGAAACGTCTATCCTGCTCTACGGCCCTGGCGTCACGCTCGGCCTGCAGCGCGGCTTCCCCAAGCTCGGCGACGAAGCCTTTCCGGGGCACCAGAACTTCGCCAACAATCTTAAGCGGTTCATGTCCGAGGGCGGCAAGGTGTATGCGTGCCGCTTCGCGCTCCAGGCGCTGTATGGCCATGGCGAGCCGTCGCTTCTTCCCGGCATTATCCCCATCGCACCGCAGGACGTTCTCGACTGCGTGCTTCTGCATAAGAAGGCCAACGCGGTCATCATCGACACCTGGACGGTCTGAGCACCGGTTCTTGCGCTCATCTCGGCCGGACGAGTTTCCAAGGCGGTCCGGCCGCTGCCAGTCTCTTGATTTCCAGTGTTTTACCAAAGCGGATCACGACATGCGAACCGATAAAGTGCGGGCGGCGGCCGTCCAGATCGCGCCGGATCTTTCCGGAAGGGCGGGTACGATCGAGCGTGTCCTGAACGCGATCGCCGAGGCCGGCGAAAAGGGCGCGGATATCATCGTTTTTCCCGAAACCCTTGTTCCCTATTATCCCTACTTCTCCTTCATCCAGCCGCCTGTCCTGCAGGGCGCGCCGCATATGAAGCTCTATGAGGAAGCGGTCGTCGTGCCCTCCGCCGAGACCGAGGCCGTGGCCGATGCCGCCCGACGGCGCGGCGTCGTTGTGGTGCTCGGCGTCAACGAGCGCGATCACGGCTCGCTCTACAATGCGCAACTGATCTTCGATGCAGACGGGTCGTTGAAGCTGAAGCGCCGCAAGATCACGCCGACTTATCACGAGCGGATGGTCTGGGGACAGGGTGACGGGGCCGGCCTCAAGGTCGTCGACACCAAAATCGGCCGGGTGGGCGCACTCGCCTGCTGGGAGCATTACAATCCACTGGCCCGTTACGCGCTGATGACCCAGCACGAGGAAATCCACGTTGCCCAGTTTCCCGGCAGCCTCGTCGGGCCGATCTTCGGCGAACAGATCGAGGTCACCATGCGCCATCACGCACTGGAATCGGGCTGTTTCGTCGTCAATGCCACGGGCTGGCTGACCGACGAACAAATCGCCGAGGTCTCGCCCGACGAGAAGATGCGCAAGGCCGTCAGTGATGGCTGCATGACCTGTATCGTCTCTCCGGAAGGGCGGCATCTCGCCGAGCCGATAACCCATGGCGAGGGCATCCTGATCGCTGACCTCGACATGAAGCTCGTCACCAAGCGAAAGCGGATGATGGATAGCGTCGGCCACTACGCCCGACCCGAACTTCTTCATCTCGTCCACGACGCTAGGCCCGCCGAAACGGTCGACCGTGTCGCCGGTGCCCCTGCCGAGCCAACGCGTCCAGGTCCATCGCGACAGGATGCGCTGGACCTGCCGCAGACCGTAAACTCGGAGACCCTCGATGCGTGAGTCCGATCTGATCAACGATCTTCAGACGCGGGGCATGCGCCTCATCGATACGCGGGCCGGCCACGAAAGCCGGCGCGGTGGGGCAGGGCCGTCCGACCATAAGGCCGTCACGATCGACGGCACTACAGTGATGGTCCCGGTCCACACGGCGCCCGCCTTCGACAGCCCCTATCTTGCCGAAGCGCCCGATGCGGCGGGCCTGTCGCGCGTCACCCGCGACGGAGCGGAGATCGCCCGCATCAGTTTCCCCTCGCGCCCGCGCTTTTACGACCTGACCACCGCGGACGGCATTCCCTACAACAAGATCGCGGTGCTTCACTCGCGGAACGTGCTGGCGACGACGGTGCTGCAAACCTGCATCCGCTACGAGAGCCGCAAGAAGACCTGTCAATTCTGCTCGATCGGCCAGAGCCTTGCGGCGGGCCGGACCATCGCCCACAAGACGCCAGCGCAACTTGCCGAAGTCGCCAGGGCCGCAGTCGAGCTCGACGGCGTGAAGCATATGGTGATGACGACGGGAACGCCGAAGGGACATGATCGCGGCGCTGCGGTGCTCGCCGAGAGCGCCCGCGCGATCAAGGCCGCCATCGATCTTCCGATCCAGGCCCAGTGCGAGCCGCCCGAGGACGATGACTGGCACGAGCGCATGCGCGATGCCGGTGTCGATACCTTAGGCATGCATTTGGAGGCCGTCACGCCAGAGGTGCGCGCCCGCATCATGCCGGGCAAGGCGAGCGTACCGCTGGACAAGTATTATTCGAGCTTCGAGGCGGCGGTGAAGGTCTTCGGGCGAGGTCAGGTCTCGACCTATATCCTCGCCGGCCTCGGAGACACGGCCGACGAAATCCTTCGCGTATCGGAAAAGCTGTGCACCATGGGCGTCTATCCCTTCGTCGTACCCTTCGTTCCGATCTCCGGGACACCGCTCGAAAGCCATCCGGCGCCGACATCGGAGTTCATGGCTTCCGTCTTGCGCCCTTTGTCGCAGATGATTCTGCGGGCCGGCATGTCGGCGGAGACCATTAAGGCCGGCTGTGGACGCTGCGGGGCATGTTCGGCGCTTTCCACCTACGAAAAGCTGAGGGTCGCATGACGATCATTCTTGATCACCAAATCTTCGCCGAGCCCGTCGTACCCTATACTTGTCCCGGCTATTTCATCCGCGCCGCTTCCACACTCTGGGAGAAGACAGGCGCCCAGAACCTTCGTCATCGCGTCTTTGTCGAAGAACAGAAGATCTTCACCGAGCACGACCGAGATGCGATTGACCGCGATGCGACCACTCTTGTCGCACTCTCGACTTATGCCCACGAAGCCGACGAAGTGGTCGGAACCGTGCGTATCCATGAGCCTGAGCCGGGCGTGTGGTGGGGGTCGAGACTGGCCGTCGAGCGGCGCTATCGCCGGGTCTCGCATCTGGGATGCGAGCTGATCCGGCTTGCTGTCTCAACCGCAAACGGCCGCGGTAGCCATACCTTTCTGGCTCACGTTCAGGAGGCGAATATCCCCCTCTTCGAAAGCCTCGACTGGCATCTTGATTACATGGTCGATCTCCACGGTCGACCCCATGGCCTGATGCGGGCGGATCTCGCCTCCTATCCACCGATCGACGATCCCGATACGGGATGGCTCGCGGTCGGCGGGCGAAAGCCCTGAGCCATGGTCAACCCGCATGCGATCGTAGACGCCTTGCGCGAGCATCCCTCGATCCGGGGAAAGCTTGCTATCGGGGCGGCTTGCGGAAAACTCGGGCTCCGTGCGTCTAGTGTGGGCAGACCGGGCGACGATGCGGCGATCCTCGAGCGGGCAGGCGGCTACGATCTTCTGGCCGGTGAGGGTTTCATTCCGCGCTTCGTGGAAGACGATCCCTGGTTCGCCGGCTGGTGCGCGGTGATGGTCAATTGTTCCGACATCGCTGCCATGGGCGGGCGATCGGTCGCGATCATCGATCAGGTCTGGGCGGCCTCTCAAAGCCAGGCGGAACCGATGCTGGCGGGACTTGCCGCTGCGTCTAAAGCCTACGGCGTCCCCATCGTTGGCGGGCATACCAATTTCGGGGCCGCAGGTCTCAATATCGCCGCTACGGTGTTCGGGCGTGCCGACCGTCTGATCACCAGCTTCGATGCGCGGCCCGGCGATCTTCTGATCGCCGCAATCGACCATCGGGGCAGTTACCGGAACTTCGACAATTTCTTTTGCGCGGACGACGCGCCCCTTGCGCGTCTTCAGGGCGATCTGGATCTCTTGCCGGTGCTTGCCGAGGACGGTCTCGTCGCCGCCGGCAAGGACATCAGCCAGGGCGGGATCGCCGGCACCGCTCTGATGCTCGCGGAAATGTCGGGCGTCGGCCTTTCGATCAGCCTCGACCGGGTCGAGCCTCCGGCAGGCGTCGATCTGGAACGCTGGCTCAGGAGCTTTCCGAGCTTCGGCTTCCTTCTCGTCGTGTCCGCAACCCACGAAGCGCAAGTTCTCGCCCGATTTGCCGAACGCGACATCGTCGCCGCCACCATCGGCAAGGTCGAGGCATCGAGCGCCGTCACTTTCATAAGCGGCGATACCGAGGCCCTCTTCTGGGACTGGCGCGCAATTCCTTACCTAAAATCGAAATCCGAAGAGGCGATTTATGCCCGAGGTTAACTTCATCCTTCGCTGGCCCGATGGTGAGGAAGAGCGTTGCTATTCGCCCTCGACCACGATCAAGGAATTTCTGAAGGCCGGCGAGACCTATCCGCTGGCGACATTTCTGGAGCGGGCGCGCGGCGGTCTCAACAAGGCGTCCGCCCGTGTCGAGGAACGCTACGGTTTTGCCTGCTCCTCCGCCATGGACCAGCTGAAACGGATCGAGGCGCGGGCGGCCGATTTTGCGGCGCGCGACGACGCGACCGTCGAACTGGTCTCCATCATTGAAGGAGCACGATGATGGGCGACATCACCCATATCCCAGTCGTCATCGTGGGTGGCGGACAGGCCGGTCTCTCGGTCAGCAAATATCTCTGCAAGGCGGGCATCGAACATGTCGTCTTCGAGCGCTATCGCCGGTTTCATTCATGGCGTATCAACCGATGGGACAGCTTTTGCCTCGTCACGCCAAACTGGCAATGCCGCCTGCCGGACTTTCCTTATTCCGGCAACGATCCGGACGGCTTCATGCCGCGCCATGAAATTGTTGACTATCTCGATGCCTTCTCCGAGAGCTTCGATCCGCCCATCCGCGAAGGCGTCTTCGTAGAACGGGTGAAAAAGTATGGTGAGCGCTTCATCGTCGCGACCTCGATCGGCACCTACTCAACCGATCAAGTGGTGATCGCGACGGGCGGATACGACAAGCCGATCGTGCCGCCTTATGCCGAAAAGCTCGACCCTGCGATCCATCAGATGCATTCACGCGATTTCCGCCGGCCGAGCCAGGTTCCCGAGGGTGCGACTCTGATCGTGGGAACCGGTCAGTCTGGCGTCCAGATCATGGACGATCTCGTTCGCGATGGACGGGATGTCCATCTGGCTGTCGGGCCTGCGCCTCGCTCGCCGCGCAACTATCGCGGTCGTGACGCAACCGACTGGCTCTACGACATGGGCCACTATTCCATGACGATCGACGAACACCCCGATCCGGAAAAGGCGGTGGCGCAAACCAATCATTACATGTCAGGCCGCGATGGCGGCATGGAGATCGATCTCAGGCGCTTCGTTGTGGATCATGGCATCGATCTCTACGGATCGGTTTCTGGCATGAACGGCACCACGATCAGCTTCCTACCGGATCTGGAAAAGAACCTCGACGATGCCGACAAGAGCTATCTCGGCATCTGCCGACAGATCGATGCCTTCATTGAGGCGAATGGCATCGATGCGCCAGCAGCACCTGAATTTGAAAAGGTCTGGCGACCGGAGACGGAGATCGCTGAAATCGACGCTGAGGCGCTCGGCATCACTGCAGTGATCTGGTCGATCGGCTTCAAGCCTGACTATTCATGGATCGACGTCGATGTCTTCGACGATCAGGGACGCCCACAGTTCCATCGTGGCGTCACCAAAATTGATGGCTTCTACTTTATTGGTCTAGGCTGGCTGAACACTTGGGGCTCAGGACGTTTCCTCGCGATCGATGAAGACAGCCGTTTCCTGGCAGAGAATGTCTCAGCACGGAAGATAAGAACATCTATCGCAGCGGAATGAGCGATCGATACATTCAGTTCTCAGTCGAGATTTTTTGAAGACGCTACGCGGTCTGACGCCCTACAAGGTCATCTCCAAGCATGGACAAAAGAGCCGTCCAGTTTCTCTCATAATCCGAACCACCAAACTCCGGGACCGAACATCTAAACGTCAGTCGAACACCGCTCGCCCTACTTCGTGTTCGGCAGTGCATAGGCCACGATCTGATCGCCCACTTCCGGCTTCAGGATCGAATTGCCGCCGGCGACGAAAACCACCCACTGTCTTCCCTTGTGCTCGAACACGGCCGGGTTGGACACTGAGGGCGCCATCACCGGGTCGTTCCACAACTCCTCGCCATTGGAGGCATCCAAGGCGCGGACGCGGGCATCGATCGAGGCGCCGATGAAGATCAGCCCACCGCCGGTGGAGACCGGACCGCCGATCGTGGGCGTGCCCCAGCTTTCCGGCATGTAGAAGCCGAAGCGCTGGATGCGGCCGAACGGCACTTCCCACGCCTTCTCGCCCTTTGCGATGTCATAAGCGATCATCGTGCCGAAGGGCGGCTTCCAGCAAGGCATGCCGGCCCAGTTCTCGAAGACCGAGAGATAGAAGCCGTATGGTGCGCCCTCCTGCGGATAGTAGCCGGCCTCGTTGCCCGAACCGCCAGCGATCTCGTCGTATTCTTCGCGCGGCACGAGCCGGAAGATCTGCGCGATGCGGCTGGCGTTCACGTAGAAGAGGCCGGTCTTCGGATCGTAGCTGCCGCCACCCCACTGCATGCCGCCGGCTGTGCCGGGAAATGCGAGCGTTCCCTCTTCCGAAGGCGGCGTGAAGATGCCCTCATAGCGCAATTCCTCGGCCTGGCGCGAACATGCGCCGAAGGAGACGAGGTCCGCGAGCCACCATACGCCCGGCCAGTTCTCGTGATCGAGCGAGGGAGGCGGCGCGACGGGGAAAGGCTGCGTCGGTGCGGCCTGTTCGTCTTTAGCGCCCGATGCCGGAACCTCGCGCTCCGGCCAATCGAAGAGCGGTTCTCCGGTCTCCCGGTTCATCACATAGAGAAAGCCCTGCTTCGTCGGCTGGGCGAGCGCCGGTATCGTCTCACCGTCCCTTTCGATATCCATCAACGTGGGCGCGGACACCGTGTCGTAGTCCCAGATATCGTGATGCACGAGCTGGCGCGTCCAGGCGACCTTGCCGTTCTCGACATCGATGGCGGTGACCGAGGTCGCCATCTCGATGGGTTCGGTGCGGTTGCCGCCCCAATAATTGGGGCTCGGCGAGGAAACGGGCACGTAGACGAGGCCACGCTCCGAATCCGCGCTCATGGCGGTCCAGACATTGGCGGTTCCTGTGCTCTGGCGAATGTCTTCGGGAATGAACTCCACCGTCCATTTCCGCTCGCCGGTTCGCGCATCGACGCCGAAGAGGGTACCGGGAGGCGCTTCGGAGAACGCCCAGTCCTTGCCTGCCCAACCGAGGACCAGCGTATCGCCCACTACCGTCGGTGGCTGGAGCAGCGAAAGCGGCCAGCGGTCGTTGGTGGTGTTCCACTGGTTGACGTCGAGAATGCCGTCCGTCGCGAAATCCGCACAAGGCTTTCCCGTTTCGGCATCGACGGCATGCAGCGTCGCCGTCATCGTCCCGAGAATATACCCGCTTCTGGCAGGACTCGCCGTCCGTCGGCTCGGCAGCTTCCCAGTAGGCTACGCCGCGGTTTTTCAGTGCCGGCTGGGTGAGGGCCTCAAGCTGCGACTGGCTGTCATAGCTCCACTTCTCTTTACCCGTTTCGGGGTCTAGCGCGAGGATGCGGTAGAAAGGCGTCCCGAAATAGAGCGTCTCATTGGCGTAGATTGGGGTCGCCGACCAGACGGTGGGCGGCAGGTCGCCAGAGCCGTCCGACATGTCGCCGGTGTGAAACTCCCATTGGCGTTCGAGATCGCCGACATTTTCGGTCGTGATCTCGTCGGCGGGCGCGTATTTCTGAGCCGACAGCTGGCCGTGGAACGTGTCCCATCGGTCTTGGGCGGCGAGCGGCGTCGCGGCAAGGCCGGTCAGGCAAGCCGTAAGGGTGAGCGCGCGGATCATGACGTGCCTTCCAGCGATTGGCCGATGATGACGAGGGCGCCTGCGAGAAGCGCGGCAAGCCAGATCGCCGGTTGAAGCAGCATGAGCCCGGCAAGCGCCGTGAGAAGTGCGACAAGGACGAAGAGAATGAGGAGTCCAATCGCTATCCAGCCACGCGCCGCCGCGACCGCAAGAGTGCCGACACCGATCGCAACGTGGCCCAAGGCGGCGAGCCACGGACCGAGCGTTCCGTTCACACCAGTCGAGGGCGCAAAGAACGTGTAGATCGACCAGATGAAGCCAAAGGCTGCGACCAGGATCGCCACCCCCAGAATGCGATCGCTTTTGTTCATTCGATGCCTTCCAGATGCAATGCCAAATAATGCGAATCGCTCACTATTGAACCGCGCCGGGTTTGCCGGAGGCTGATTGGTTTGGGTCCTACGCGGCGATTGAGGTCACCTCAAGCTGAGCGTAATAGCGTTCCTCCGCTTCTGCGGGGGGGAATGTTTCCGATGGGCTCGAGGAGGCGGCGGTTGTTGAACCAGTCGACCCATTCGAGGGTGGCGAATTCGACGGCCTCGCAGCTTCGCCATGGTCCACGGCGGTGGATCACCTCGGTCTTGTAGAGGCCGTTGATCGTCTCGGCGAGGGCGTTATCGTAGGAATCTCCGACGCTTCCCACCGACGGCTCGATGCCGGCGGCAGCCAATCGCTCGGTGTATCTAATGGAGACGTACCGCACGCCGCGATCGCTGTGATGGACGAGGCCTCCCTTTCGGCCAGGCTTTCGATCGTGAAGCGACTGTTCCAGAGCATCGAGGACGAAGTCTGTCCGGGCCGAGCGCGATACCCGCCAGCCGACGATACGGCGGGCGAAGACGTCGATCACGAAAGCGACGTAGACGAAGCCGCCCCAGGTGGCGACATACGTGAAATCCGAAACCCAGAGGGCGTTTGGACATGGCGCTTTGAACTGGCGGTTGACCCGATCGAGCGGGCACTGGGCGGCAGGATTGCTGATCGTAGTCCGCACGGTCTTGCCGCGCACGGCGCCCTTGAGGCCCATCTTCCGCATCAAGCGGGCCACCGTGCAACGGGCGACGTCGATCCCTTCGCGCCGCATCTGCCGCCATACCTTGCGCACGCCGTAGACTTCGAAATTCGCCTTGAAGATCCGGTGGATGTCTTCGCAAATGCCGGCGTCACGGCGTTCGCGGGCTGGCGCCCGGGCGGGATCAGCTTGCCGGGCGGCATGCATGCGATAGGTCGATGGGGCGATCGGCAGCACTTTGCAGATCGGCTCGACCCCGTAGACGCTGCGATGATCGTCGATGAAGGCCTTCATCGTCTGAACGGGCGGTCGAGCTCCGCCTGGGCAAAATACGCTGACGCTTTGCGAAGGATCTCGTTGGCCTGACGCAGTTCGCGGTTCTCCCGCTCCAGCGCCTTGATCCGGTCGCGCTCTTCACTACTCGGTCCGGGACGAAGGCCTTGATCACGCTCTGCCGGTCGCACCCAGCCGCGGAGCGTCTCGGGGGTGCAGCCGATCTTCGCCGCGATCGAACCCATAGCCGCCCATTGCGAGGCGTGCTCGCTCTGATGGTCGAGGACCATTCGCACGGCGCGCTCGCGGACTTCCGGGGAAAATCTGTTCGTCTTTTTGCTTGTCATGGCTCCAGTCTCTCAAGAGTTGGAGCCTCCGGCAAACCCGGCGCGGTTCAAAGGATGTTTGGCAAACAGCCAAATAAAGCCCGAGCGTCACCTTGCAAGATGTTTTGATTTAGAGCATATCAATGGCGTCGACAGACGGCCAGATCAATTGGCTTTGCGTTGAATCACCAGCGCCTTGTTAAAAATCTTTCCAGACGCATCGATCTACAACGGCTCGTGGCCTTCACGAGCCGATCCGAATATTTGTCTTTGAAAGGCGCTCCCATGACAACGGGAACTGTAAAATTCTTCAACATGCAAAAAGGCTTCGGCTTTATCACGCCTGACGGCGGTGGCCAGGATGCTTTCGTTCACATCAGCGCAGTCGAGCGCTCCGGTCTGTCGGGCCTCACGGACGGGCAGAAGGTCTCCTACGAGCTGGTCGCCGACCGCAAGAGCGGCAAGATGTCGGCCGAAAATTTGTCCGAAGCTGCCTGATACTTCTTTTGTCGTCTCCCAGGGTGGAGCGATATTTTGTCGGGGGATCCTCCTAATCATGGATGGACTGGATGCCCCCGACGCTCGATACGCGCTCTTTTACATAAAGAGCGCGCGTTGTGAGCTTCCCTGTTATTGGCGAAGCTTGCCCTCCACCCTCGGGCGCGGTGGCAACCTGAATGCGGGCGTGTCGCGCTTTCCTCTCGATCCCGCGAGGTCCGTCGATCGGCGCATCCGCACCGCGCCGATCGCTGCTTCAGGATTTCAATTCTATCGTATACATTCGGAGGCCACCGATGGCGAAACCAGAACTTGGGACGAAACGCGCCGATCCGGAAGATGGACGCAAATTCTACGATCTCGGCAAGGACCCGATCGTCTCGCCGTATACGGGTAAGAGCTATCCAAAATCGTTTTTCGATCCGCCGGCAAGTGAAACTACCAGACGGGCTCCGGCTTCAACTCGGCTTGTCCATCGAGAGAAGCAGCCTGATACCGACGACGATGAGACCCGGGATGACGAGGACGACATGGCCTCGCTGGAAGACGGCTCGGAGAGCGGCACTCCCAAGAGGAAATCCGGCACGGACAAGGACGACCAGGACGAGGATCGCGAGTTCGACAATGACAAGGTCCTGGCCCGCGATGACGATGACGACGAGGATATGAGCGATATCGTCGGTAGACGTCACAAAGACGATTGAGGTTGATCAGGCCAAATCGCCTTCAGCATTCGCCCACGATCTTTGTAGATTGACTCGTACCGTTGCGGTCCGACGATCGCGGCCCAACGTTCGACAGGATGTTTTTCCGCCGCTGTCTGCTTTGCTAGTGAAAGGCAGATCGCGAAGCTTGATCCGCGGCAGTGAGCCAAGCGCCTTTCTCAGCTCGACAATTTTGACCTGAGATCACTCTCTCACGCCGCTTTCATCGATTCGCTTCGTTTCATTCGGGCTTGGAATTCAAGCGAACAGTGCGCGCGCGATTCTGGACATGCAGAGCGACAAAGCCGGTGCGGAACAGTCTGCAAGATCCAAGACGCCTAAAGAACTGGCCGCAATCTCACTTTGCCGCAGAAGCAATTGGTCCGCGTTTGCGCGCATGACATCAAAATTTTCGGGAGAAATGCCGTTGCCAGTATGAAGTTTGTTCGACGTTCGATCGCAAACCTCCTAAGGATCGGAAATTGATCGTATTTCGGACCGGAGCCGAGTTTGTCAGACGTCAACGCAAGCTGGTCCGAAGCCGATCGCTCCCGCGAGCTCGCGCGCTACGAGATACTCGACACACCTCGCGAGAAGGATTTCGACGATCTGGCTGAGCTCGCCTCGGAGATCTGCCAGACACCGATCGCCGTGGTCAACCTCGTCGACACGGGGCGACAGTTCTTCAAGGCCGAAGTCGGGCTTGGTGTGCGCGAGACGCCGCTGGAAACCTCATTCTGTGGGCATGCCATCCTCGCCGAGGATATGATGATCGTTCCCGATGCGGCGCTCGACCCTCGCTTTGCCGGCAATCCTCTTGTCTCGGGAGCGCCGGGCCTGCGCTTTTACGCCGGCGCACTTCTGAAGACAGCAGCGGGCCTGCCGATCGGGACGATGTGCGTCCTCGACTATCAACCGAGGACGCTCAACGAATTTCAGACGAAGACGCTCAGCCTCCTCGCCCGGCAGGCCATGACGCAGATCGAGCTGCGGCGAACCCTCGCCGAGAAGGATCACGCGCTCGAAGCGGCCGCTCAGCTGCAGTCGCGGCAGAGAGACATCGTCACCGAGATGTCTCATCGAATGAAGAACACGCTCGCAATGGTGCAGGCGATCGTGACCCAGACGCTGCGGCAGTCGGGCAGCACCGAAGACGCGCGTGCAGCGATCTCCGCGCGCCTTACAGCTCTTGCAAGGGCCCAGGACGTTCTCGTTCGGCCCGATGCAGACGAGGTCGATATCCGAGAGGTGATCGAGAGCGCCCTCGGACCGCACGAAACGGCGGAAGGCCGATTTCAGCTGACCGGCCCCGCCGTTATGCTCGGTGCGCAGCACGCGCTCGGTCTGTCGCTCGGCCTTCATGAGCTGGCGACGAATGCGGCCAAATATGGTGCCCTGTCGACCGGGGAGGGGCATATTGAAATCAGCTGGTCGAACGAGCCTTTTGCCTTTGGCTGGAGAGAAATCGGTGGCCCGCCTGTCTCACCTCCGTCTCGATCGGGTTTCGGCAGCCAGCTCGTGGAACGAATCGTCGCTTCATACTTTGACGGAACAGCGGTTCTTTCTTTTGATCCGACCGGAGTCGCCTTTCGTCTTTCCGGAAAACTTGCTCAGACATCGATCGGACCCGCTCCATGACCACGGCACGAGAGTTCGCCATCCTGGTCGTGGAAGACGAACCACTGCTACTTATAGATGCTGTCGATATGTTTATGGATGAAGGTTTCGTCGTTTATTCGGCACGCGATGCCGATCAGGCGATCCGCCATCTCGAACAACACGATGAAATTCGCATTCTTTTCACCGATGTCGACATGCCCGGCTCGATGGACGGTTTGAAACTCGCCCGAGCTGTTCGGGACGGCTGGCCTCCGGTCTGCATCATGGTGACGTCCGGACTTAGAGACGTGAAGGCCGCCGACCTGCCAGGCGAAGGTCGGTTTTTCGCCAAACCATACCCGCCCGGCGAGGTGATGAAAGCCGTCAAAGAGATCGTGGCAAAGCTCGACGGCTAGCCTACTCACCGCGATCGCCCGACGAGTGGTGCAAAGCGACCCGTAGAGTGTCGTGATCGACGGCGACGATATCGCCTGCTTCTTCCCATTGAAGAGAGAGTGGCACCGTTGCGCCTTCGGTTTGCCCTTTTGACGACGGAGTTTTCATGTTCGGACTTTCGGACTATCCCGACGCAATTCTGCGCGGTCTGCTGCTAGGCACAATCGGCCTTGCTTTCATCATTTGCATCGTTCGCCTCATCGGCCTGCGATCGTTCTCCAAAATGACCGCCTTCGACTTCGTCATCACGCTTGCGACCGGCTCACTGCTTGCGAGCGCAGGCACGGTCAGCGAATGGCCGAATTTCCTTCAGGCTTTGGTCGCGATCGCTACGCTGATGGGGCTGCAGGTCGTATCGGCGATCTACCGGCGAGCGAATGGTGGCACGAAGAGTGCGATCGAGAACGAACCGCTCACATTGATGCGCGACGGGCTGTTTCTGGAAGATTCTCTGCGTTCAGGCCGCGTTTCCCGCGACGATGTGCTCGCCAAGCTTCGCGCCGCTAATGTTCTCAGCCTTTCCGAAGTCCGTGCGGTGGTTCTGGAGACGACCGGCGACATCAGCGTCATGCACGGCGACCATCTCGACGACGATCTGATCCGCGGTGTCAGATTGAAGCCGTGAAAGGACGATGAAGAGGTTCGTGCACGCGCTATACGTCGTTCTGATCGTATTTCTATGAGCCGGGCCGCTTCTGCCGACGTTTGTGACGAAAGCCTGATAGGTGCGATATCCGGAGTTCGTTCGCATAGAAGTCGGGATGGTTCTTCAGATCGCGCTCGTCGGCGCGGCGGTATTCTGGCCATGTCGCTCTGCCAAGCGCCCCATCGTGAGGGTGCTTTTCGACGGGCTTCATCCTCGCCCGTCCCAGTCGTGATAGATGCCGGCGACCCAACGTAATGCAGCCATGGTCATGGCTGCGCTCCGAGTGTCGGACTCGATGGATCGGACCGCGATTGTCGAGGATTTCAACGCAGTCTCCTGGGAAACCACCTTTCGGCGCATGATGCGCGTCGGGAAACTGATCGATCCACGAATCGGTCGTGGGTTCTTCTCGACCTACGATGCCGAAAAACCGATAATCGCCTGGCCGCTCGATCACATCCTCATCCAGAGCGGGATCGGAGTGGTCGGCTTCCGCAAGCTGCCCTCCATAGGCTCGGACCATTACCCTGCGATGGCATTGGTTTGACCCTACCCATCGATGACCAGACGCCAGAGTGCGCCGCCTCTTCGTGACGGTGACCACGCCGAATTGATCGCACCGATGCGCGAAGCGGAAGATGACCCGTAGTGACATCGATCCGGCCTCGCTCGTGAGCGGGTCGTAATCCCTAAGCCTTTTCATCCGGAGCCGGCCGCCAATGCGCGCATTCGTTCAGCAGTCCTATCAACGCATCAGCGCAAGCTATTGGTTCGTCCCGACGGTTATGGCGCTTCTCGCCGCGATTTTGGCTCTCGGCCTCGTTCAGGCTGACCTCTATATTCCGCCGACTGCGTTCGGCAGCAGTCCCTTTCTGTTCGCGGCCCAGCCGGACGGCGCGCGGGCGATCCTGTCGTCGATTGGCGGCTCCATGATCGGAGTCGCGGGCACGGTGTTCTCGATCACGATGGCGACCGTTGTCTTCGCCTCGGGAACGTTCGGGCCGCGTCTGCTGACGAATTTCATGAACAACCGGGGAAACCAGATAACCCTCGGCACCTTCGTCGCAACGTTCGTCTATACGATGATCGTTCTGAGGAGCGTACGCGATGGAGCCACGGGAGATACATTTGCCTCGATGTTCGTGCCCAACCTTGCGGTCTACGGTGCGATTGGCCTTGCTATCTGCTCGATCGGAATTCTGATCTTTTTCATCCATCACGTTCCGTCGAACATCCATATCTCCAACGTTATCGCCGACATCGGACAGAAGCTGGTCGACGACGTCCATCGTCGCTTTCCCAAGAAGCTCGGCGCGGCACCTGACGACGATGGACGCGGAAGCCTGTGCGAACAGATTCCCCCTTGTTTTCGAGCGGACGCATCGAACAATGCGGTGGAGCCTGCTTATGGCGAGGTTGAAACGCGCAAGAGCGGTTACATCCAGGTGCTCGACTACGCCACCTTGGTGACGACGGCACGTAAGCACGATCTCATCGTGAGAATGAACTGCCGACCGGGCACCTTCGCCCATCCCGGTCAGGTCATGTTCGATGTCTGGCCGACGGACAGCCTGTCCGATGAAGCGCGGGAGGGCCTGATATCCTCGATCGCGCTGGGCAATACGCGCAACGTGACGCAGGATCTCCTCTTCCTGTTCGACGAGCTCGTCGAGATCGCGGCGCGGGCGTTATCGCCTGGCACCAACGATCCCTTCACGGCGGTGACCTGCATGGACTGGCTGGCGGCCGCGTTTTCCCAGATGGCAGGAGACAAACTGACCGATCCGCTTCGGGTCGACGAAGACGGCACACTACGCGTCATCGGCGAACCCTTGAGCTTCGCAGAATTTCTGGAGCACGCCTTCGGCCATCTTCGCCAATACGCTGCGGACGACATGATCGCTGGCGAACACTTTATCGAGGTGCTGGGCCAGATCGCACCGTCTTGCCGGCGAAGCTCGGAATTCGAAGCGCTGCGCCACCAGCGAAGCGCGCTTTTGGAACTCGCTCGGAAGAATCTGGCGGGACAATCGCTGGCAACCATCGAAGCTGCGGCCGCTCGCTTCGACGATCGACTGAACCATCCGCGTTTGCGCTCTCGCATCGACGTGCAGAAACCGCTTCCCGCTCCCGAAGCGTCCTGAAGGTCTGTCTTCCGGCTCAAATATGAAAAGCGCCGTCGCTCGACACGCACCGTCTGAGATGCGCCCGCATGGGGCTGAGTTTGTTAGAAAAGGTCCTCCGCGAATCTGCCCGCAAATTCAGCGCCTTGTGCAGTGCAGCAAAGCCTTCCATATACTGCTGACAAGAAACGGAGAGAGTGGCTCAACAGAAGATCGCGGGCCTTTCGTCCTTGCCCTGGATACAGTCCGCAAAAGGCTATGCGGATTGGGGCTCAGTAAGAACGGTGCCCTTCGCTCGGCAGACGTCGCTCCGCCGTCCGTCTCGCTCTTGTTCCATTCAAGCCATCCGATCCGTAACAGCCCAGTCTGCCGGTCTCGAACCCTTCAATTGCTGGAGATGCGCGCGATCGGGCTTAGCACCCATCGCTTCCGCATCGTTAGGCGGGATGTTGAAACCGCCTCCAAGCGCCCCGCGGATCTCCGCAGCGCCAACCACGAACCAGGAGTTCGACCCATGACTTCTTTACCCAAGATCGACATGCAGGAAGTGACACGTCTGACGCGGCAGGGACGGCTCGACGAGGCCATGGCGATGCTCCGCAACGAGACACCCGCGACCACAGCGCCATCGACGAGCAGCGGCACGGCTGAAGCACCGGCTGGTTCAACCAAAGTCAATCTGGATTTCACCGGTCCACGCGAAGACAAAGGTGGATGGTCGATCTCGCCTAATCGCTCCGGCGCCTCGCAAAACAGGACCAAAGCTTCCGGAATGCGCAGTGCCGGCGATTTATCGTCCGTGTTCCGTGGCTTTGGAGAGCGGTTCAAGGCGGATCATCTTCCTCAGGGTCTGCGTAGCTCTCCGGCAGGTCCGGAGATTGTTCCAGGTGCCCGCTTCGAGACCCATTCCTACAGCGCGGCGGCAGGCACGCGCGAATACAAGCTCTATGTGCCGAGCACAGTCGACCTCGCCGGGCCGCCAACGGCGCTCATCGTGATGCTGCACGGCTGTACGCAATCGCCGGATGATTTCGCGCGTGGAACGCGAATGAACGAGATCGCGGAGCAGATGGGCTTTCTCGTCGTGTATCCAGGTCAATCAAAGTCCGCGAACATGCAGAAATGCTGGAACTGGTTCGAGGTGCGCGACCAGAAGCGCGACGCCGGCGAACCATCGCTGATCGCAGGGATAACCCGCGAAGTCATGAGCGCCTATCCGGTCGATCCATCCAAAGTGTTCGTCGCAGGTCTCTCGGCGGGAGGGGCAGCGGCAGCGATCATGGGACAGCGCTATCCCGAACTTTATGCGGCTGTCGGGGTTCATTCCGGCCTTGCCTGCGGGGCGGCCCGCGACATGGGCTCGGCGATGTCCGCTATGCGGGGCGGTGCGCCGGTTCAAGCGGGCGAGAGGGTCGTTCCAACTATCGTCTTTCACGGCGATCGCGACACGACCGTCTCACCAGTGAACGGCGATCACGTGCTGACGCAGGCGAAAGCCGATACGGCGTCGACGTCCTTCGCGACCAGCGGCGTATCGGAAGGAAACATGCGCTACACGCGGACCGTCGAGCGCGAAGCGGACGGGCGCGAACGGCTCGAAAGCTGGCGGGTCCACGGTGCAGGCCATGCATGGTTCGGCGGCAGCGCGTCGGGCAGCTATACGCTTCCGACGGGACCGGACGCCAGCCGCGAGATGGTCCGCTTCTTTCTGTCAGTTTCGAGCTGACGAGATGGGACCGTGCGGAACCTTGAAAGCTCCGGCCTGGTTCTGTCGGTAGCAGGGCAGAGAGCCTTCGCTAAGATTGAAAGGGACACTTTCGGTCGAATCGACCCGAGACGATTATTGCGCGCCTTTTGGGGCGACTCGCAGTGTCGCGTGACGGAGAGGCCATGCTCGATTGGGACGATCTCCGTTTTTTCCTGGCCATTGCCCGTCATGGGAGCCTGACCGCCGCCTCGCAGGAGTTGCGTGTTGCGCAGTCCACCGTCGGGCGGCGGCTTGCCTCGCTCGAGTCCAGCCTGGGCGTGAGACTGTTGCACCGGACACCGGAAGGTTACTTGCCGACCCTCGCTGGCGACAGCGTGCGCGCGCAGGCCGAGCGCGTCGAAAGCGAGGTCCAATGCATGGCGCGCGAGGTGGGCGGCCTCGACGAGCGTCTCGAAGGCGTGGTCAGGGTCACGTCTTCCGAGACAGTCGCCGTTCATATTCTCGCAAGCTGCTTCGCCGACCTCCAGGCTCGGCATCCCGACATTCTGATCGAACTTGTGCCCGCCTCTCGGGAGTTGAGCCTTGCCATGCGCGAAGCGGATATTTCCGTGAGGCTAACGCGCCCCGTCCAGCATGATCTGGTGGTTCGGCGCGTCGGAAAGATGGGATATGCGCTCTATGCCAGTGTCGATTACCTTCAAAAACACGGCGACCCGGACTTCAGGGACGAATGTTTCGATCATCGGATGATGATGGTCGATGACGAGGACCCGCGCCAGACGCTATGGCTCGAAGGATTGGCCGCCCGATCCAGCCTTGGATTTCGCAGCAACAGTCACGATGCGGTTCATGCTGCCGCCGTGGCCGGTGCCGGGCTCGCCTGTCTGGCATGCTTTCGAGCTGACCCCGAACCCTCGCTCAAACGGATCGAAACCCCAACCGAAGCCCCAGCGACGGAGATTTTCCTCGTAGTTCACAAGGACAATCGCCGCATTCCCCGCGTCAGGGCCGTGCTGTCCGCCATTTCCGAGGCGATGAAGGCGATCGACGACGAACTCGACTGTGTTTCGAATCCATAGATAAAGCGCTCTCCACGCGCGTCTCATCGAGGTAAGGCATCGATGAAATGCGCGACCTTGCTGAGCGCGATGCGCCGCGTTCGTTAGCGAACCAACCACGTTGGGGCCGCACTTGGTTAAAGCTTAACTCCCGTCGTGTAGGGGTTCCAGCGGTCGCCGAGGCCTCGTGCATCTTTGCATAGTCGATCAGCATTCTTGGACTGCATCTTTTAATGCGTGAAATACTTCTCTTTTAGACATCGAAAACAACCACTGCGGTGCCGAATAATTGGCAGGAAGAATCACTCTTTATCGCTCGTCTTTTCGAGCGGTCCGCGATGGCTCCCAAAAAGAGCCTAGATTGTCTCTGCGGCCACAATGACGTCGCGCAGACAGGAAATCGACTGACGGCGGGAAAATCATAATCAGGACGCGGCGCGTCTCCCGACGTCAACATGGCGCAAATGGCAGGGCCAAACCAGCCACGCGTCGAGTGGAAATTCATACCGACGGCCATAACCCGAGCATTCCCGCAGCACGCTCGTCCTGGGTGTTTCGAAGCGCCGAAAGCATGCAATTTCCGAATCAAATATAGGAAAAATAGCCTATATTTGGTTCGGAATCGAGTCCGGAACGCCGGCGAAAAAGCATCCGAAATTCGACCGCAATCGCTGCGCCCGTCGTTGGCGCTGCTCCTCTTCATCCTCCAGACCTACTGGCGATTTTGCCAAGACAAGGAAACAAGAATGACACGATTCCTCATAGCCGCGCTTCTCGCAAGCACAGCGTTCGTCCCGGCCGCTTATTCGCAGGGAAGCGAGACCAACACACAGACAGAGCAGGGCAAGCAGGACCGCGTCGGACAGCAGGCGATGGCTGAGATCCGTCAGCTCATCCAGGATGCCGATCAGGCCCTCGAGCAGGAAGACAAGGAGGGTGCCCAGACGGCTCTGGACGATGCCGGCCAGCAGATCCAGTCGGGCATGGAAGACGCTTCGGGTGAAGCTCAACAGGCTTATGAAAAGCTTGATCAGACGGTAATCGATGCCACGCAGGCTCTGGACGACGATAATTTCGAAGACGCTCGCCAGATCCTCGTGGTCGTTCTCGAAGACGATACGTTCCAGGCCGATGCGAGCGCCCAGATTGAGGTCGACGTGCCGGAGCCGGATGTTTCCGTCAATCAGGCCGATCCGACAGTGAACGTTCAGCAGGCACAGCCGCAGGTCAGCGTCGATCCGGGCCGCCCCCAGGTGAGCGTCAATCAGGCAGCCCCTGAGGTGCGGGTGCAGGTCCAGCAGCCGAAAATCACGATCGACATGCCGCGCCCCGAGATCGTCGTCACAATGCCCGATCCGGACGTCTCGGTCGATATGGCACAGCCGCAGGTATCGGTGAAACAGGCTCAGCCCGACGTCAATGTCGAGCAGGGCGAGGCCGAGATTCAGGTCGGCGGTGTCCAGACCGGCTCCGAGACCTCCTCTGAGCCCAATGTCTCCGTCGAGGAGGGTGAGGCACAGGTCTCTGTCGATTCTGCGCAAGCCCAGGTCGATGTGCGGCAGAACGAACCGCAGGTGAGCTACAACGCCGCCGAGCCGAATGTCCAGGTCGAAAGCGCAGGCGAGCCGGAGGTCCAGTTCAACCAGACCGGTGAGCCGAGGGTCGAGATTCGCCAGTCGAACGGCAGCGAGTCGCAGCAGAATTCCGATGGGCAATCGCAGTCCCAGCCGGATCAGCAGTCGAATAACGCGGCCGAATCAAAGCCAGAGGGGCAGGCCGCGGCTGCCGCTGCCACTTCGTCCGAAAGTCCCGCCCAAAATCGCGACAGTGAGAAAGAGGCGGTCAACTCGGCGTCCAAGGAAGACACGGATATCACCGTCGGCGACCTCGAAGACTACAATGTGGTCGGCGCGAACGACAACCAGCTGGGCGACATCGAGAAGGTGATTACCATCGACAAGCGTCTCTATGCGGTCGTGACATCGGGCGGGTTCATCGGCCTCGGTGAGACAGAGACGGCCATTCCGCTGTCATCGCTCGTCATCTCCGACGGCAACCTCATCGCTCCGGACGTTTCGGAAACGAAGCTCGAGTCGCTCAACGATTTCGACACCGACTCCTATGAGGGGCTGGCAGGGGACTATTCCATCACGGTCGGCAGCATCTGACCGAAAGCCATCCATCATGACCTGTCCATCGCTCCCCCCGGGTCTGTCGACCCGGGGGGAGAGTTCGGCAACGGAGCAGCCCCCATGCACAACATCATCTACATCATCGGTTTGATCGTCGTCGTCATCGTCGTGCTGTCATTCCTCGGTCTTGCCTAAGGAGCCCCCATGACATCTGACACAGACAAGAATTTTACGTCCGGCCGGTCTGAAAGCGACCACCATCAGGCGGACGAAGCGATCCGCCGCGAGACGGACGCCGCCAAGGCCGAAGCCAAAAAGTCCAGCGATGCGATACGCGATCGCGCCGCTGAATTTTCCGGCCAGGCCAAGGACCGCGCGAACAAGGAAGCCGAACGCGGCAAGGAGAGCGTCGCCGGCGGCATGAACGATTTCGCTGCGGCGGTGAAGAAGGCCGCAGACGAACTCGGCGAGCGCGACCAGTCGATGGGAGCGAACGTCATGCGCGAGGTCGCGAGCGGCCTCGAAGACGCCTCCAGATCCCTCAAAGGCAATAGCGTTCAGGATCTGACGCGCTCCGTCGCCGATTTTGCGAGACGTCAACCGACAGCCTTTCTCGTCGGCGCAGCCCTTGCCGGTGTTGCGCTTGGCCGCTTCGCACGGTCTTCCAGCGAACACGATCACGATCACCGCTATAGTTCCGACAGAGATCGATCGATGAGATCGTCAGCCGGCAGGGCGACAGCGGCCCCGGCGCATCGCACGCCGACCGCAGAGAGCGATCTCATTCCTCGAGGCACTCAGGAAACGACGGAAGCCGGCGCCTTCCCGCGCCGTCGTGAGGGCGTTGAACACACATCTGCACCGAACGCGGGGACAGCGACGCCTGCGGCGCCACGCCCAGCATCGGCACCGATCCCGCATTCCGAAAAACCGAGTGGAGCGACCTATGAGCGCTAATCCCCAGGATCGGCGTTCGGTCCCCGATCTCCTGTCCGACCTGATGCAGGAGACGACCGATCTCCTGAAGACCGAGACGAGCCTGATCCGCTCGGAGATTTCCGACAAGATCACGCGCCTCGAAACCGGTGGGGGGTCGCTCGCCGCCGGCGCAATCTGCTTGCTCGTGGCGCTGTTCGTTCTCTCGCAGGCGCTGATCGTGGCGCTCGGAACGCTCTTCGGTGCCGCTTGGGCAGCGCTGCTCGTCGGCGTCGTCCTCGCGGTTATCGGCGCGCTTCTTCTGGCAAAAGGAAAGAAAGACCTTAGCCCCGAACGCCTCAGCCCCGACCGTACTGCGCGGCAGCTATCGAAGGATGGCCAACTCCTCAAGGAACAGACACGATGACCAACGACACTGACAGGCTCGAAAAAGAGGCCGAAGGCCATCGCTCGAAGCTGGATTCCACGCTGGATGAATTGCGTGGCCGATTCTCGGCCGGGCAGATCGTCGACGAAGTCGCGAGCTATCTGAAGGAGGGTCAAGGCTCGGACATGGCCAAGAATTTTGGTCGTCAGGTTCGCGATAATCCGTTGGCGCTCGGCCTCGTGGGTGCAGGTATGGCCTGGTTGTTCGCCGGCAGCGGCGCCCGCGCCGAAGGCCGGCATCTGAAGGATCGCTATGACGGGTGGCGGAACGATGCGGAAGACGATCGCTTCGACGACCGGTTTCCCGGAAGCGGAGCAGCCGAACCTCGGGGCGCCGGCCATGCCGGCGCAAAATCGGCCTTCGTGCCGCAGGCCCGTCCTGTTTCCCAAGAGTCTATGGAACGCTCAAGCTTTTCCCCATCGTCCGGTCCGGGCATGGCCGAGCGTGCGAAGTCGGCGACCGCCAATGCCGGGCGCGGGGTTTCAGACGCAGCCGCTCGAACGGGCGAAGGCATCTCGAATGCAGCTGGCTCGGCGCGGGACACTGCCTCACGTTATGGCCACGAGGCATCGGATGCTGCATGGCGCGGCGAACAGGCCACCATGCGGCAGGCCCGACGCGCAGGCCGTTCGGTTCTCAGCGCTTTCCGTGATGAGCCTCTGATCATGGGCGGAGTCGCGCTCGCCCTCGGAGCTGCGGTCGGCGCATCGCTTCCCGCGACCCGTCGCGAAGACGAATGGATGGGCGAGGTTCGAGACGACCTGCGGGACGACGCCTTCGCATATGGCCGCGACACGCTCAACAAGGCCCAAGACGTTACCGCGAAGACTTACGAGGCGGCCAGCGAAAAGGCCGACGAGAAGGGTCTCAAGCCGGACAATGACAGCGACGAGACCATTGCCGAGAAGGTCGGAAGCGTCGCGCGGACCGCCGCCGAAACTGCCGAGGCCGAAACCCGGAAAGAACGCTCGTAAAGCACGCTTTCAACACAAAGACATATCAGCCGAGAAAGACACTGAATGAAAAGACTTATGATCAGCTCCGTCATCGCGGTTCTTCTGGTCGGGGCCGGCTGTGCCGCCTCGAACAGGGCGACGCCTGGTGGCCCGTCGGATGGCGTTGAGAACTTGACTTCATCGGGCGGTGTGGTTCCGGGCCAAGCGGTGGATTAGGATCGGTTCGTCGACAACCTTCCTCTATAGCGGGTGGCGGCAAGTGGCGAACGCCCCTTCGCCGCCACCCGCAGCTATGGCGATCGACCGCGGCGATCCGTCGAGGATCGACTTCAGCCCACTTCCCGTCTAATGCGGAAGAGTCGACGCGATCGACGCCTGTAATGCGCCCCGGAGCGTTTCGTCCTTATAGTTCAGACGCGAGACCTGAAACGTCATCCGCGCTGATTACTGGACCTGCCAGCTTCAAGATCACAACGAAAGACCGCGATCGGCTGCGTGCTGAGGGCCCGCGGCATGAGAGTTTGATTCTTCCAATGACGTCATCGACCGCCGCACGTGGCATTCCCACCGCCAAGAACCATTGGATCAAGATCCTCTCTAAATACCGGACGCCGGACCGGGCTCGAAGCATCACCGAGCTCTTGATCACACTCCTGCCTTTTGCACTCCTCTGGGCGCTTTGCAGCGTTGCTATCCATTTCGGTCTTTGGTGGGGGCTTGTGTTGATCGTGCCTGCGGCGGGGCTTCTGTTACGCCTCTTCATCATCCAGCACGATTGCGGTCATGGCGCGTTTTTTGGCCATCGCCAAGCCGACGACTGGACCGGGCGTGTCATCGGCGTTCTGACATTGACCCCATATGATTACTGGCGGCGCTGCCACGCCTATCACCATGCGACGACCGGAAATCTGGCCCAGCGCGGAATCGGCGACATCCTCACCCTGACCGTGGACGAATATCTCGAACGCAATCGCTGGGGGCGACTCCAATATCGAATCTACCGCAACCCGATCGTCCTGTTCGGCTTCGGCCCGACCTGGCTGTTCCTCTTCGAGCAGCGGCTGCCGGTCGGCCTGATGCGCGCGGGGCCCGGCCCATGGCTTTCGGCAGTGCTGACAAATCTCGGCATCGTTGTTCTGTCGCTCCTGCTGATCTGGGTCGTCGGGCTCGTCCCGTTCCTTCTGATTCACCTGCCGATCGTCATGATCGCCGCCACCCTCGGGGTCTGGCTGTTCTACGTCCAGCATCAGTTCGAAGAGACCTGCTGGATGGATGGTGCGGACTGGGAGTTTCAGGAGGCCGCCCTGCACGGGTCGTCACACTACGTCCTGCCGAAAATCCTGCGCTGGTTCAGCGGAAACATCGGCGTCCACCATGTCCACCATCTCTCGAGCAAGGTGCCCTATTATCGCCTGCCAGAGGTCTTGAAGGATCATCCCGATCTCGCCGAGATCGGCCGCATTACGATCCCCGAAAGCTTCAGGACCGTCCGGCTGGCCTTGTGGAGCGCGGATCGTCGCAAGCTGGTGTCCTTCAAGGAAGCGATCGATGGCCTACCCCGCGAACAGCGGGAACAGTCTCGTGTTCGATAGTTCACAGTCGGTAGCTCAGGCAAATCCGGTCCGCAATGAGAGGCAATACTCGAACGGGGTCACGGAACACCGTCTGAACGACGAGGGCTCGACCCTCACCGATACCGAGCTTGATCGGATCTCCCATGAAGCAAAACTGCGGCCGCTTGCGGTCTACGAGCTCGTCCGTCAGGAGGGAGAGGAGGAGCTGAACCGGCCGCTGGCAAGCCTCTGGTGGTCGGGCCTCGCGGCTGGCCTGGCGATCGGGTTTTCCGTCTATGCGAAGGCGGCGCTCCACGCCTATCTGCCTGACGCCAGCTGGAGCCACCTCGTCGAAAGCTGGGGCTATCCCGTCGGTTTCCTGATCGTGATCCTGGGGCGTCTCCAGCTTTTCACCGAAATCACACTCACGGCAACGCTCCCGGTCCTAGCTCAAACGCGATGGCGCAGCCTTGTCGCGCTCCTGCGCCTCTGGACGATCGTCCTCGCAGCGAATGTCGTTGGCACGGCCATCTTCGCTCTCGGCATCGCCTACGATGTACTTGGCGCTCCGAAGATCACACAGGCCGCCATCGCGGTCTCGGCACCGATGCTGGACCACGATCCGATGGCGATCTTCCTGCGCGCCATTCTTGCGGGGTGGCTGATGGCGACGATCGTGTGGGTGCTACCATCTGCGAAGAAATCGGCATTCATGGTCATCACCGTAATCACCTACCTCATTTCGCTCTTTCAGCTGGCTCACGTAGTGGTCGGCTCGGTCGAGGCCATGATCCTGATCGGCATAGGCGAGAAAGGCCTCTATGAGGTCGTCGCCGGTTTCTACCTCCCGGCAATTATGGGCAACATCATCGGAGGCGCCGCCCTCTTCGCGCTGATCAGTTACGGGCAGGTGTTCGAGCAAATGGCCAGGAGAGGATGAGCACGCCCTGCCGGTTCTGATATCGAACCCGACCGACGCCGTGGGCGCACTTGTAGAGATTGCGGGTATGCAATTCGTGGCAAATCCGACCTGGTCGATGCCGTCTGCTGCCGTTCGATGGTCTCATCGTCAAAACAGGTCAGGCCGTCGATAGCGCCGGACGAAAAAATAAGCCCGCTTTTTCGGCAAAGCCCGCTTTTTCGGCAAAGCCCGCGCGGATCAGACGAACCTGCAAGTTCAGGCGATCGGGAATTAACGCTCGACTGTAGCCACTCAGAACGTACTTGCCCTTGAACCAAAAGCCCGCCGCCTCCGGAGAGATGACGGCTCTTGCATACGCTATCCCGGCTCTTGGCAGGCCGAGGAAATGGCAACACATGGGAGTTGCTCGGGACAAGACCACATGTGGTCGCCCGAAATAGTGCGACGCGTCTCCCAGTGTGCAGATTAGCAAGGTTGCGCAGGATCTCCTCAAAAGTCGCGCGATTCCAATTCACTCTGCCAACAGGGTTCGGGCCGAGGAGCATAATGGTCGAAATCGCTTTGTGCGCGGTAGGGGGCTGAAAATAAAGACCTTTTTTAGTTGAATCCGGAACATGCGCGATCTCCGTGAGGTTTCCCTCTCACAGTTCACCAAGGAGACACAAAATGGACCACAGCAAGCACATGCCGTTACAAACGGGCGAACTCAACGAAGACGTCTTGAAGGGCGCAACGATCTATGGGCCTGGCGATGAGAAGATCGGTTCTGTCGATCATGTTCATGGCATGGGGGAAGGCGCAAAAGTCACGATCGACGTCGGCGGGTTTCTCGGTATCGGGTCCAAGCCCGTCGCGGTTTCTGCGAAGGAATTGAACTTTATGCGCGATGAGAGCGGCAATGTTCACGCTGTTACGCGATGGAGCAAAGAACAGATGAAAGAAATGCCCGAACACAAGGACTAGGCTTTCATAGGGCCCGGCCCGGCGCCGGGCCCTTCTGCGCCCCGCTCAGCAACACACGAACGTCTCATTTGTTTCGAAGAACGAACCCGCTTCCGCGGGAGGGCGCCTGTCTCTTCGTTCACGGATTTCATAAGGAAGATCACGTTCTGATTGAGCGTCGCCCGGTGCGGGCAGACGATCCTGGCTCCCTTTACCCTGTG
>NZ_JBEHWS010000021.1:0-37786 GCF_040239565.1 Fulvimarina thalattae | reverse complement strand
GAACGCTGCGGCGACTTCTAATCATCGGCGCGAGCGCCGTCATTATCCAAGCCGTGCGACGCGGAGCGGCCAAAGGCTCGTGGCTCGAGCAGATGCTGGCGCGCAAGCCGCGCATGCTCGTGAGGGTGGCACTCGCCAACAAGATGGCGAGGATCGTCTGGGCCCTTCTGGCGAAGGGCGGAATTTACCGAGCTCCGGCGGCGATCGCGGCGTAAGGCCGGGACCGTCGTCAGAGGCCGTCGGGGCGCGAGGTCGGTCGTAGGAGGGTATGGCACAACAGTCGGCGAGACGGGATCGGAAGAACCAGGGCTTTCCACCGTGCCTTCGAGCACGCTTCGGGTGTGATGGTTCCGGTCCGCGAACTCCCATACGGGCCCGCAGCCGAATGGCTGCATCAAGAGGCCGGACAGATGGCAGCATCCGACATCGTGCCAACCCAACAAAAACCGCTTGCGTCCGAGGGGGCGTCCACAGATGGAGAGCTGATACCATCACCAAACCGACTTGCCCCCCATCGGCAGACTGGCCTATTCGGTTTTCAACAATTCTAGCCGGAACCACCAACCATGTCCGCCACCGAAAAATCCTTCCCTGTCTCCTGGGACCAGTTCCATCGCGATGCGCGCGCCCTCGCCTGGCGTCTGTCCGGGATCAACGGCGAGTGGAAAGCGATCGTCTGCATCACGCGCGGCGGGCTCGTGCCGGCGGCGATCATCGCGCGCGAGCTGGGCGTCAGGCTGATCGAGACGGTCTGCGTCGCCTCCTATCACGAGTACTCCGAACAGGGGCGGCTTAAGGTCCTGAAAGAGGTCTCCTCCGATCTGACGGCAAATGGCGGCAAGGACGTTCTCATCGTCGACGACCTGACCGACACCGGGAAGACCGCGCGCATCGTGCGCGAGATGCTGCCCGAGGCCCATTTCGCTGCCGTCTACGCCAAGCCCATGGGTCGTCCGCTGGTCGACACCTTCATCACGGAGGTCAGCCAGGACACCTGGATCTTCTTCCCGTGGGATCTCGGCCTGACCTTCCAGGCGCCGATCGGCAAAGAGACCAGAGGCTAGAGCATTTTCAGCGAAAGTTGACACACGTTCGCGCCCTCGGAAAAGCAAAAAAAGCAACAAGCTGGATCGCTTTGAACAACCGCGCTTCCGTTGAGCCCGCTCCAGTCCGTAGTCTAGGAACGCATTTCGACAGGTGGCGGAATCAGCTGCAGGCCCATCTCGATGGTCAGGCCGCCCGCCTTCAACCTGCGCTCAATGGTTCCGCGAAGCTGGTTCGTGACCAGGATCTGAAGAAGCTCCGAACCGAACCCCGGCTTCGCTTCACCGTTCGTTTCAGGGCCGGAAGCTTCTGAAGGGTCTAGCCCGGTCTCCTTCCAGAAGAGATGGAATATCTGGGCATTTTCCCGCAACTCGCATGACCATTCGACCGATAGGTGCCCTTCGCCATCGGCGCGGAGCGCGCCGTGCTTGACCGCATTGGTCGTCAGCTCGTGCATGATCATGCCGACAAACACCGCCTCGTTCGCAGCCACCGCGACCTCTGGACCGGACAGCTCGTACTGCCCTTCCGCCGCCAGCGGCGACAGTTCCCGCTCCACCATTTTTGCAAAATCGACGCTTCCGCCCGATTGCTGGGCGATCAGTTCCTGCGTGGAAGAGACGGTCGAGATCTTGTCGATGATATCCAGTTTGAGCGGGATCAACGCCGGGTCGCGCATCGACAGAGAGATTACCGCCTGGACGATGGAAAAGGCGTTGCGCGTGCGATGCTGCAATTCGCGGGCGACGAGCAGGATTTCCTTTTCCGCGGCTTCGCGTGCCGCGACTTCAAAGCGCAGCGCGATCTGCTGAGAGACGAGTTCCGCCAGATCTTCGGCCGCCGCGATCTCGTTCTCGCTCCACTCCCGCCGCACGGTATCGACAGCGCAGAGCGAGCCGATCGTCTCGCCCGTCGGCAGATGAATCGGCGTTCCGAGATAGGCGACAACACCTATCGTCCCGATCAGCGGGTTGTCCTTCAGCTTATCGTGGGTCCGCACGTCCGGGACGACCAGCGGCTTTCCGTCGGTGACCACATGGCGGCAGAAAGAATGGCTGATGGGGGTCTGCCGGCTCGTCGCGAGCGGCTCGGGAAGCCCCACCTCGCTTTTGAAGACCTGCCGATCCGGCTCGACAAAAGAGATGTAAGCAACAGGCACGCTCAGGAAACGCGCCGCGAGACGCGTGATCCGATCGAACTCCTGCTCGGGTTGTTGTCCGAGGACGCTCCAGTCGATCAGACTGCCACTCCTGTCAAACCCTCTTGTCATCATACCCATCGAGGCGCCCGGCCACTTCATACCGCCGCGCCAGTAAAGGACACCGGCTCTCCTTTTGGAAAGTCAAAAAGCGCTAAGGAACACAGGGGTTTGTCCCAAAGCCTTTCCCGCACGTCCGGTGCTATCGCAGTTTTTACCGCACCTTAGCCATAAATCGCGGGCGCCGGAGCGGTTGCCGTCGCAGTGCGGCAAATCGGGATTGTCCACAGGCTTTTCTTCAAATGCGGATTACCGTGGACACGTGTCCTTCACGAATTGCCCGAATCGCTTGGCTCTCCTAGCTTCGGCCCTCACACTGCGGTCCGAGGCAGATTTTTCGAGCCGGGAACAAGCGGTGAATAAGCGGTCTTTCCGTTCGTCGGCACCAAAATTCAGACTCGCTTAAGCCTCCCGCATCTACTATATCTAGGGCCAGCGAAGTCGCGATCAGGCAAATCTTGTAGCAGCGCACCGGATGTCCATTCTCCGGTCCGTATTGCTGCGGACGCTGTGCGCCTGCCTGCCGCGAGCCGCTGTCACACGGGGAACATTCAGAGGGAAACGGGCCGTCATGGGCATGAAGATCGAACGCCGCTACACCAAGGCCGGTGAGAGCGCTTACGAGAGCATCGAATTCCGCAAGGCGACGAGCGAGATCAAGAACCCCGACGGGTCGATCGTCTTCCGCCTCGCCGATATCGACGTGCCGGCCCAGTTCAGCCAGGTCGCCTCGGACATTCTCGCCCAGAAATATTTCCGCAAGGCCGGCGTTCCGACCAAGCTGAAGCGCGTCGAGGAGAACGACGTTCCCTCCTTCCTCTGGCGCTCGGTTCCCGATCAGGATGCGCTTGCAGGCCTTCCCGAGGACGAGCGTACCGGCTCGGAGATGGACGCGCGGCAGGTCTTCGACCGTCTCGCCGGCACCTGGACCTATTGGGGCTGGAAGGGCGGCTATTTCGAGAGCGAGGAGGACGCGTCCGCGTTCAAGGACGAGCTCGCCTATATGCTCGCCACCCAGAAGGTCGCGCCGAACTCCCCGCAATGGTTCAACACCGGCCTCCACTGGGCCTATGGCATCGACGGCCCCGGCCAGGGCCATCACTATGTCGACTACCAGACCGGTGAGCTGCGCGCCTCCGATTCCGCCTACGAGCATCCGCAGCCGCACGCCTGCTTCATCCAGTCCGTCGGCGACGACCTCGTCAACGAGGGCGGCATCATGGATCTCTGGGTCCGCGAAGCCCGCCTCTTCAAGTACGGCTCGGGCACCGGCTCCAACTTCTCCTTCCTGCGCGGCGAAGGCGAGAAGCTGTCCGGCGGCGGCAAGTCCTCCGGCCTCATGTCCTTCCTGAAGATCGGCGACCGCGCGGCCGGCGCGATCAAGTCGGGCGGTACCACCCGCCGCGCCGCCAAGATGGTCGTCGTCGACATCGATCACCCGGACATCGAGAACTACATCAACTGGAAGGTCCGCGAGGAGGAGAAGGTCGCCGCCCTCGTCACCGGCTCCAAGACCGTCGCGAAGAACCTCAAGCTCATCCTGTCGGCCTGCGTGAACTGCGAGGGCGCGGAAGGCGACTGCTTCGACCCGAACAAGAACCCCGCCCTCAAGCGCGCCGTCAAGGACGCCAAGAAGGCGCAGGTGCCGGAGAACTACGTCAAGCGCGTCATCCAGTTCGCACGCCAGGGCTTCACCGACATCGAATTCCCCGTCTACGACACCGACTGGGACTCCGAAGCCTATCTCACCGTCTCCGGCCAGAACTCCAACAACTCCGTCTCCCTGACGGACGACTTCCTGCGCGCCGTCGAGAACGACGAGGAATGGCAGCTCATCCGCCGCACCGACGGCAAGGTCCACAAGACCGTGAAGGCGCGCGAACTCTGGGAGCAGATCGGCTACGCCGCCTGGGCCTCGGCCGATCCGGGCCTCCACTTCAACACCACGATGAACGACTGGCACACCTGCCCGGCGGCCGGAAAGATCCGCGCCTCCAATCCGTGCTCGGAATACATGTTCCTCGATGATACGGCCTGTAACCTCGCCTCGCTGAACCTTCTCCAGTTCGTCGAGAAGAACGGCGACACCAAGCGCTTCGACACCGCCTCGTTCGAGCATGCGACGCGCCTGTGGACCATCGTCCTCGAGATCTCCGTCCTCATGGCGCAGTTCCCGAGCCGCGAGATCGCCCGCCTCTCCTACGACTACCGCACCCTCGGCCTCGGCTTCGCCAATATCGGCGGCCTCCTCATGTCCGGCGGCATTCCTTATGACTCCCGCCACGGCCGCGCGATTTGCGGTGCCATCTCGGCGCTGATGACAGGTATCGCCTACAAGACGTCTGCCGAAATGGCCGGCGAGCTCGGCACCTTCCCGGATTACGAACGCAATGCCGAGCATATGCAGCGCGTCATCCGCAACCATGCCCGCGCCGCCCACGGCATCGCCAACGGCTATGAGAAGCTCGCCGTCGATCCGGTCCCGCTCGACCACGCCTCGCTCGCCGACAAGCGCCTCTCCACCCGCGCCAAGGCAGCGTGGACGGAAGCCGTCGAGCTCGGCGAGACGAACGGCTATCGCAACGCCCAGGTCTCGGTCATCGCGCCCACCGGCACGATCGGTCTCGTCATGGACTGCGACACCACCGGTATCGAGCCCGACTTCGCCCTCGTGAAGTTCAAGAAGCTTGCCGGCGGTGGCTACTTCAAGATCATCAACCGCGCCGTCCCAGAGGCGCTCCGCACGCTTGGCTACAGCGAGGCGCAGATCGCCGAGATGGAGGCCTATGCGGTCGGCCACGGCAATCTCAACCAGGCGCCGGCGATCAATCCCGGCTCCCTCAAGGCCAAGGGCTTCACGGACGAGCTGATCGGCAAGATCAACGACGCCCTCACCTCGGCCTTCGACATCAAGTTCGTCTTCAACCGCTACACGCTGGGCGACGATTTCATGCGCCAGCTCGGCGTTTCGGACGAACAGCTGAACGATTTCACCTTCGAGCTTCTGCCGCATCTCGGCTTTTCGAAGAAGGACATCGAAGCCGCCAACATCCATGTCTGCGGCGCGATGACCCTCGAAGGCGCACCGCATATCAAATCCGAGCACCTCGCCGTGTTCGACTGCGCCACCCCGTGCGGGCGCATCGGCAAGCGCTACCTCTCCGTCGAGAGCCATATCCGCATGATGGCGGCGGCCCAGCCCTTCATCTCGGGCGCCATCTCCAAGACCATCAACATGCCGAACGAGGCGACGGTCGAGGATTGCAACGCCGCCTACATGCTCTCCTGGAAGCTCGCACTGAAGGCCAACGCCCTCTACCGCGATGGCTCGAAACTCTCCCAGCCGCTCAACGCCTCCCTCATTGCCGATGAGGACGACGAGGAGGATACGGTCGAGGAGGTCGCGGCCGCCCTTGCGAGCGCCCCTGCCCCCGAGCAGGCCGTCCAGGTCGCCGAGCGCATCGTGGAGCGCGTCGTCGAAAAGGTCATCCGCGACCGCGAGAAGCTGCCGAACCGCCGCAAGGGCTACACCCAGAAGGCGATCGTCGGCGGCCACAAGGTCTATCTCAGAACCGGCGAGTTCGACGACGGCCGCCTCGGCGAGATCTTCATCGACATGCACAAGGAGGGTGCCGCCTTCCGTGCGATGATGAACAACTTCGCCATCGCCATCTCCCTCGGCCTCCAGTTCGGCGTGCCGCTGGAGGAATATGTCGAGGCCTTCACCTTCACCCGGTTCGAGCCGGCTGGCATGGTGCAGGGCAACGAGGCGATCAAGAACGCCACCTCGATCCTCGACTATGTCTTCCGCGAGCTCGCCGTCTCCTATCTCGGACGGCACGATCTCGCCCACGTCCAGCCGGAGGAGTTCTCCGCCTCCACCGTCGGGCGCGGCGTCGAGGGCGACAAGCCCACCCCGCTGCCCATCTCGTCCGGCATGGTGCGCGGCCAGACGGCGAGGTTCCGTCTCGTCTCTTCCAACGAGGCGCAAGGCTCCCTGAAGGATGGCGCTCCGGGCAGCGCCGCCACCGCCCCCACCGCGAAGGCCACCGGCACCCAGCCCGGCGGAAACGTCGCCCAGCTCGCTACCAAGCCGGCTGCGGCGAAACCCGCCGGCCCTGCGGCCGTCACATCGTCCGCCCCTCGGTCTGTCGCCCCGCAGGGTAATCAGGCGATCGCCTTCAAGCGCGACTACGAGGCCGCTCCCCTCACCGAGCCCGCCCCGGTCGCCGACCAGTCGCCGGCGCAAGGCCTGTTCGACCAGCCCGTCGCCTACCCGGCCACGGACCGCGACCGCGGCAATGTCGCGAATGAGCAACCGGCCCATTCCCGCGACACCTCGGGTGACACGGCCGGCACGGCCAGCACCGTCGCCCCCGGCGCCAACGCCTCAGCCGGCGAACGCCGCGCCGTCGCGATGATGAAGGGCTACACCGGCGACAGCTGCACGGAGTGCGGGAACTACTCGATGGTGCGAAACGGGACGTGCTTGAAGTGTGATACGTGTGGCAGCACGAGTGGGTGCAGCTGAGAAGCCCGCTTGAACGCGTAAAGACGATCGACGGCCCGTGCTTCACGCTCGGGCCGTTCTCGTTTGAGGAGCAGTCCATGTGTCAGCGGCACGTTGGTTTGCCTCAGGGCACTGAAATGACGCCGTCGTGGCAAGCTAGGTGTGCCGCAGTTCTAAGCGGCAACCTGGTTCGCATCGGCGAACTTTAAGGCATCCCGTTGTGCCACGTTAGCTCCGTCGCGGTTGCCGGGGCGCCTGATTAGGTCCCCGGGAACCCCATGCCGCCGATGCGGCCGTTCGACGACCACTTAGTTCCGTGGTCCGACCTTCCCTCTACGTCCTGCGCGTCATTATCGGCGCGCAGGAATGGTTACGGGAACAAAACGACAACCAAGTCCCTGCCTCGAGTAGCCGGCACGGACGACCTCCCTCGAGGGACCCGACGCGTTGTCGGCCACACCTCGCGAACAGGATGGAGAAGTCAGATGGCGAACAACTGGAAGCACGACCGGGCCAAGGCGTTCATCGACGCGCGGATCAAGGACGTCAATACGGTCAATATCATCGACTACAAAAGAGACACTTCGCTGGAGTCGATCCCGACCAACAAGGCGTACCGGATGGACGCGGTCCACCTGTACGTCGACATCCAGAACTTCGAGGAGATCCTCTCATCGACCGAGGTCGACGGGGTCACGGCCCACAAGCGCGCGCTGCGCTTCCTCGACCTTCACCAGCGCGCTGTCCACCGCATTCTCCGGAAGACCGACACACGCCGCGTCGATTTTCACGGTCAGCGCCTTCATGCCGTCGTGGCAAAACCCTACGGCGAGGCTGACGAGGCGACCCGCGTGCACCGCGCGGTTGCCATCGCGCAGCTCGTCATCGACGTCCTGGCAGAGACCGGCGACGACGACCAGAACATCCCGGCCGCAGAGGTGCGCGTCGGCATCGACACGGGCCGCGCCCTTGTCGTCAACAATGGCCGCAATGGCAACCGCGAGCCGCTCTTCCTCGGCCGCCCCGCCAACATGGCGGCCAAGCTGGCGTCGCGCAACGATGATGTCGGCATCTACCTGACGAACGAGGCGCGCCGCGCGATCAACCTCGATGAACTCGGCGAGGACGACGTTGCGGAGACGCCCCTGACGGTCGACGAGATTGCTGCCTCCGTCGAGAAGGCCCACCTTGAGGTGACGAAGGACGAGATCGTTAAGGGCTGGCGTAAGGACAATGAGAACAACCCGATCGGGTCCTTCGTGTTCTCGCGGACGACACCGCCGATCCGCAACCTAGACCTCACTTCGCTTACTCCGGGCAACTCGCGGCGGATGGAAACAGTCTCGGTCTACGCGGACATCGATAACTTCACCGCCTATGTCGACGCCCACATCGAGGACAACCCCGAGAACGTCGTCCGGTGCCTCCACGTGATCCGTGCTGAACTGGACCGCGTGCTCACGTCGGATTTCGGCGGGCGGCGCATCCGCTTCATCGGAGACTGCGTCCACGGCCACCTGCTCGAGGGCACGGCCACCGCGACGGACACGAATGCAACGGTATCGACGGGAGCGATCTGCGCTGGCGGCCTCCGGAGCAGCTTTGACCTCGCTCTTGAGAGGGTGGTCGACGCCGGGATCGAGGTCGACGACCTCGGGCTCGCCGTAGGATTCGAGTTCGGACAGACCGCAATCTCGCGGTTGGGCGTCCAAGGTTCCAGGACCCGCTGCTCAATCGGCCGAACCGTCATCGGCGCAGAGAACGAGCAGAAGCGGTGCAACGGAACGGAGACGGCCATCGGGAAGGCCGCGTACGACGCAGGTCCTGCCTCGGTGCGCACGCTGTTCGGCACGGGCAGGAAGAAGCCAAACCTGACCTACGACGATGTGATGACGAGCCTCGAGGCCGACAACAACGCTGTTGCGAAGGCGATCCGGGCGGCCAGCGTGGTGATGGCGACTCCTGCCGTCGCGCGCGCGGCCGCGACCCCGTTCCGGCCGTACGCTGGGGACGGTGGCTAAAAATGGCGCTCCTCGATCTGCTAGCGCGGGTTGCCGAAGCGAATGACGGCACGGTCGAAAGCCGGGACGGAAACCTGGTGCGGATCGCAGTCCGCCCGACTCTCGATTCGGGCGCTCCACCCCCGATATACGGGATCGGGGTGTCGGTGGTCGGCGGCGCGCTCCGCGCCAGGGAGTACGGGACGCGGTTCCTGCCGACCTACTGCCCCGAGCGGCACATCAACGTGGACGGATCCTTCTGCCTGTACTGGACCGAGGAGGAGCCGCTCGTGTTCCTGAACGAGGACGACGTCTTGCTCTGGTGGGGCAAACTTCTCACCTTCCTGCGGCGCCAGATCGCCGCCGACAGCCTGAGGCGGTGGCCGGGCAAGGGCGACGCGCGCGCGCACGGTGCGGAAGCGGCCCGCCATCAAGCGGCGGCAGAACGTGCGGCCTGCACTTTGGGAGGACGGTTCCCAGCCGCGTTGAACGAGGGGAGGCTGACCGCAAAGCGATCGCGAACTGGGGGGCACAAGCGCACCCGGCTGCTTCTCGACGGTCTACGGGTAGTTTCGGTCGACGTCGACGCCGGACGGGTCATGACCCTCCGATCCCGCTGTCCGTGCGCCCGCGTGGACGGCAAGCCCCTCCCGATCGTCGCGTGCGCTGATCACGCGTCCGCGTTGGCGACGCTCGCCTTGTCGCTGGAATTGTGGGCGAAGGCCGAGCGGGAGTTCTTCGAGAGCGCGGCCGTTTGCGGACACCACTGCTGTGGGTCAGTTGAGGGGTGTCCACTGCCCTTGGACGAACGTGAATCTTTGCGAAAGGCAGCTTGAGGACCATGGCCAGGGACGACCAGCAGGAGAGCTACGAGAAGATCCTATCCGCGCACCATGGCCGAATGATCGACTTCGTGAAGTTCGCCGAGACGAAGAACGCGGCCCTGCTCACGTTCACGTCTGTATGGATCGGTTCGATCATCGGTTTCATGCAGGCCCAGACCCCGCTGCCATTAGGCTACGACACGGCGTTCCTGTTCACCCTGCCGCTTCTCTGCGTGGCCGCCCTCATATCGCTGGCATCCTTCCTGCCCCGGCGCCTCCACCATCATCACCGGGATGACGACGGCGTAAAAAATCTCCTCTTCTTCGGGGACATCGCGCAGATGGAGCCGCGTCAGTACGGCAAACGCGTCCGCGAGCGTTACCTCCCGCCGGAAAACGTCTCGTTCACCGAACGCTACCTCGAGGACCTGACCGTACAGATCTCGGTACAGGCCCACATCGCCGACCGAAAGTTCAAGGCGTTCAACCGAGCCGCACGGCTGGTGATCGCCGCTTTCGGCGTGCTGACCATTCCCGTCCTGAAGACGCTGATCTCAATCGGAGCGCGGTACGCGATCGCTCATGGTTGGCTGTAGCATCAGGTTCTTAGGAATAACTAATACGGTGCAGCCTGAACTCGACGTCGTCGGCGCGGTCGTCTTCACGCGACACATCTCTCACAATTCAGGGATTTAGGAACCTACCTGCGGCGAAACGTCGACTTCGACCGGAGCCAAGGAAACAAGCATCTGGTCCTGCCGCTGTAACAGTCCCTCGTTCAGCAAAACCTCGACGCACGCTCCGATGACTGCCCGGAGCTGCGCGCTCGTAGCCTTGAAGCCGAGTTGGCGCGACAGCGCACCCGCGACCTCGTCGTCCGTCGCGCCGAAGTTGTCGATGACGATGCGCAGGATCCCGACCTTCAGTTCGTCCAGCGGCAGCATCTCCGGCCTTCGCAGACCTTGCGAGAGAGTGTCGCGCCGGTCGCGGACTGTGGGCTCCGTGTCCGCCAGCGATAAGAAGTCACCGTCTTGTATGATCCCACGGTTCGCGACTGCCTGCTTGACGCCCTGTTCGACGGCGGCCTGGATCCGTGCCCCAGCCCGCTGTAGCCCGAAAGCGTCACGAATACGAGCCACGACCTCGTTGATGTGAACGGGCGTTTCGACCTGAACCACCTGTGCTACGAGATCAGCCATCTTCCCGACCGGCGTCTCATGCAGCTCGTACGGTCCCGGGCGGGTCAGCGTCGCCTCGACGTAGGCCGTGGCGGCCGCGCGATCCTCGGGGACAGCATCGCCAAGCCCAACCTCGGTGACCTCGCCGCGGTCGACCGTGACGATCTCAATCGGCACCGCGCGGTGGGCGGCGAGGCCCCGTTCCATGCGCTCGTCAAGCTCCGCCTTCGCCGCCTCAATCGCGGTAACGGTGCGCTCGAGCTGCTCCTGCGGGCGCTGGAACCAATCGGTGCTCCAGATCCTGTGGATGATCCAGCCGTGGTCCTCGAGTACCGCCTGCCGCAAGCGGTCGCGATCACGGGCCGACCTCGACGAGTGATAGGACGCGCCGTCGCACTCGATACCGATCAGGTACCGACCCGGGCGTTCGGGATCGGAAACGGCGAGATCAATGAAGATGCCTGCGATACCGACCTGCGGATGGACCTGATACCCCTTTGCTTGAAGCGCATTCGCAACCTGTTCCTCGAAAACGCCGTCCATGTCGCGCTCGGTCGACTGCGCGAGGGAGAGCCGACCCGTCCTCGCATAATGGAGGAAGAGCTTGAAGGCGAGGATGCCCGCGCCTTTGCCTCTTTCGAGGTCGATGTCCTCGTCTGTGATCGATGCGTAGACCTCGCAGCGCCGCTTGGCGCGGGAGATGAGGACGTTCAGACGCCGCTCGCCGCCCTGCGCGCCAAGGGGGCCGAACCGCATCGCCATGTGTCCTTGAGCGTTCTTGGCGTAGCCGACCGAGATCATGATGACGTCGCGCTCGTCGCCCTGCACGTTCTCGAGGTTCTTGACGAAGAACGGCTCCGACGGATGGGCGTGGAAGAACTCCTCGGTGTCGAGGTTCAGGCGCCGGAGGAGCTCGACCTCGTCCTGAATCGCCCGCCGCTGTGACACGGAGAAGGTCGCCACGCCGAGCGACTGCTCAGGGTTCGTCTTGGCGTGCCGGATGACCGCCTCGGCGACGGTCCGGGCCTCGACGGCGTTCACGGACGTGCCGCCCGAATCGAAGACTCCGTCGGGAACATTGTGGAAGCGCAGCCCCATCCCGGCTTCGGCCGTGTACGGGCTCGGTACGATGAAGAGCTTGTTCTGGTAGAATTGCGTGTTGGAAACGGCGATCAGCGACTGGTGGCGACTGCGGTAATGCCAACGGAGCATGCGCTGCGGCAGGCCGCGGGCGGTGAACAGGCCGAGGATGCTCTCTATGTCACCTACGCGCGCGCCGTCCTCGTCGTCGTCCTCGTCGTCCCCGCCGGTCATCTTCGAGAAGAACTTCGTCGGCGGGAGCTGGCGCTCGTCGCCGACTACGACGACCTGCCGTGTCCGGGCGATGGCGCCCAGCGCGTCGACAGGTTGGATCTGCGAGGCCTCGTCCATGACAAGGAGGTCGAAAGCAAGCTTTCCTGGCGTAAGGAACTGGGCGACGGACAACGGGCTCATCATCATGACCGGCTTCAGCGCCTGGACGGCCGGCCCCGCCTTCTGCATGAGCTGGCGAATCGGCATGTGGCGGCTGCGTTTGGCCATCTCGCCGCGCAGGATGCCGACGGGACCGACGCCACCGTCACGCGGCGGGATGCGTCGGTGGTGCGAGCGCACGACCTCAAGGCTCGCCGCCTTGATGCGCTCTCGGTCGAGGTTGGCGAACTCGCGCACCTGCCGGCTGTGGAGGTTACCGTCGAAGCGGCCGAGTTCGGGGTTAACCCGGATAAGCTCGTCGAGGATCGCCTCGTGGTATGCGATCTCGAACGAGGGAAGCGTCTCCGCTGTCGACAGGCGACCGTCCTCGAGGTGGTCTACGAATACGGACATGCCGTCCGCCCGGGCCCGGTCAGCGCGGTCACGGTAGGAGACCCATTTTGAGAGCTGCTCGGCATTGGCGAGCCAAGTTTCCATCCGTTCGCGACAGCGGTCGAGCGCCACGTTGGCGTAGCCCTCGGCACCGAACAGACTCCGGGCGTCGGCCATGAGGAAGGAAGCGACCTCCGCCAACGTGCGCTGCGCCGCGTCGGACGCGGCAACAGCTCGTCCGGCCCGCTCGGCGACCACGGCACGGTCTGGCAGGCGCGCGGCAAGGTGCCGAAGGTCGCCATGCGCCCTGATCCACTCTACGGCTCCCGCCAATGCATTCCAGTCCGAAGCCTTGCCTCGCCAGGCCGAACCGAATGCTTCCTCGCCGAGTGTTGCACGTTCATCGATCGACTGAGCGGCCGCTTGCCACTGAGCGATGCGCTCGACGAGGCTGAGCCGCTCGGAGAGGGCTTCGGGGACGGAGAGCATGACCTCACGGCAGAGCCCATTGGCCCAGGCGAGGTTGCGGGCCCGGGCTTCGATAATATTCAACGGTGCGCGGTCGGCGGAGACGGCGTTGTCGAACGCGGGACCCGCCGCCGTGCCGAGATCGGTCCAGAGCATTTCGAGCAACGGCTTTATGGCGTCGACTTGACGGAGCACCAACGCGGCGTGCTCGCCTACGACCTGCCGTTCGGCGAGGCGGCCGGCGATGAGACGAGGCTCGGCACCGAGGCCGCGCAGCGTCCGCATCCAATCGACGAGGGCAAGGAGCGGAGAGGACGCCGAGCGCTCGCCGCGCCAGTCGGCGCCGAAAGCCGACCGCCCAAAGGCGTCGTCCTCGCGCACGCGCCTCGCGGCCGCCTGTCCCTTCATCAGCGTGTCGAGGAGGTCGACGACCTCCTGTGTCGGCATGTCGGGGTTGCGCAGGATAGAGCGCACCAGCGCCTTCGCCTTGCGGTAGTCGCCATTGAGCGACTTCAGGAACCCGGTGTTCGTCGCAAGCGCTTGCCGCGCGGCCGAGACCTCGGTCGTCCAGGCGACGTCTAGGATCCGGTCGCCCATCGCCGCGCGCGAGCGCTCGAGTGTCTCGACGGCTTCGGCGAGGTCTCCCGCCTGCTCGACGCCCTGGTCCCACACGGTGGCCGCGAAAGCTTCGGGGCTGGCGTCGGGGGCGGCTGCGACGCGCTCGCCCGTGGTGACGAGGCGGGAGACGGCAGCGAGCGTGTCGACCGGGGCCGAGACACCGAGTTCGGAGGCAAGCCGATCGGCCTCCGCGCGCAGGCGGGGAAGCAGGTCCGCGAGCTCGGCGGCCCGGTCGAACGCGGCCGCGGGGAAGTCTCGCGGCAACCAGACGAGCTGGGCTTCCAGTCCTTCAATGGACGTGTCGAGCGCCGACGGGGGGACGGCGTCTCCCAAGGATTCGCTCTGCCGCCGAAAGTCCGCGCCCGCCGTCACGAGATCGGCAATTGCCCCGCTCCGTTCGTCCCAGGCCCCGGCCCGGAACGCATCGGGCGATAAGTCGGGCGCACGGGCCAAGATGTCCGCGCGCTCGTGCAGCGCGGTCGCCCCACTGAACTCGGACGGCTTCGGCTCCAGCTCCAGCGTCCCTGCCAGTTCCCCGTACTCAGTCTCGAGTTCCGCCACGGCCGATCGGAGCGCCTCTATGCGTGGCAGCAGCCGCTCGAGGGTCGTCGGCAGGACGAGGTCGAGACCGACGCCGTGCCATGGATGGCGGACGGGCAAGCCGATCTCGTCGACACGCTGGGTCAGCTCGACGAGGAGCCGTCGCCGCGCGGACAGGTCGTCCGGCGACCAGCGTGTCGCGCCGTCGAGCGTCAGGTCGACCGGCCGCTGTCCTTCCTGCCTCAGCTTCGTCAACGCCCCGAACACTTGATAGGGCGTCAGGCCGGACGCGGCGTGCGGCACGTGCATGCGCTCGGCGTGGAGGTTCAGGACGTCGCGCGCCTCGCGGAGCTTGCCCGCGAGGCTCGACGGGAACTCGCCGCGCGGCGAGCCGAGTTCCCAAGTTCGGCGCAGCTCCTCGAGGAGGCCCCGCTTGTTCGCCTTGTTGCTGTGGAGCTCGAGGCAGGCGTCGCCGACCCCGGCGTTGTCGAGGCGGCGCTTCACGACCTCGAGCGCCGCCATCTTCTCGGCGACGAAGAGGACGGTCTTCCCGTCGGCGACGGCGGACGCGATGACGTTGGCGATCGTCTGCGACTTGCCCGTCCCGGGCGGCCCCTGGATGACGAGGTCTCGGCCGCGGCGGACGTCGTGGACGGCGAGCGTTTGCGACCCGTCGCTGTCGACGATGTGAAGCATCTCCGCCGGATCGATGTGGCGGTCGATCCGCTCGTCCTCCGACAGCAGAGGCTCGCCCGCCTCGAAACCGTCGGACAAGAGCGATCGGATCGTGGACTGGTCGGTGATGCGCCCGTCTGCGGGCCAGTTCTCAGGATCGAGGTCCCGGTACATGAGGAACTTGGAGAACGAGAAGAAGCCGAGAACGATGTCGTCCGGCAGGACGGACCAGTCATCCTTCGTTGAGACCGCCGTGGTCACCTCGCGGAAGTAGGCGTCGGGATCGAACTCGTCGCCGCCTTCGAAGGACGGCAGGCGAAGCTTGTGGACGCGGTCGAGATAGGCCTCGAGCGAGAGGTTCGACGTCTGGTCCTCGGGCCGCACCCGCAGGCGGAACCGCTCGCCGGCCGTGCCGCGCTCAAGGCGCACGGGGACTAGGACGAGCGGGGCGTGCCGGATGTTCTCCTTGTTGTTGGGATCGACCCAGCGGAGCATGCCGAGCGCCAGGAAGAGGACGTTGACACCTTGCTCCTCCTCCAGCGTCCTGGCGTCGTGATAGAGATCGAGAAGGCGTTTCTGAAGCCCCTTCGGCGTCATCCGGGTTTGCAATTTCGTGTCGAGGTGACGCTTCAGTCGACCTTCTTCGTCAGTGGTCTCGTCGAGATCGTCCGGAAGGGAGAGGTCAACGGACGGCTCCTCCTCTTCCGGTGAAGAAGGTTCGCTTCCATCGGAGGGGTTACGATCCGGCCGCCCTGCAAGGAAAGTGAACGCCTTGGCCTCTTTGACCAACAGCCGATAAACCTCAGCGGATCGCTCATCCACGACTTCGATTGATTTCGCAGATTTGGATTGTCGCGGAACGTTCAGAAGTCGGTTACGCGCGGAGAGATCGAGCAATTCAGTTCGTGCACGCTCGAGCTTCTCCTCGATTGGCAAGCTACTCTGATATAAAGAACTGTTGGCTTCAGACATCGGCGACTCTCGGTTTCAGCTCGCAAACTAGAGCTGAATGGATTGTCAAATTCAATCCTAGGCTTAGGGAATTTTCGAAGTCGCGCTTAGTATGATTGCTTTCGTTCGGCTCGCCAGATGGTAGGTGGCTTAGCAAGGGTCAGCCGCGGTGAGCAGCACGGCTTGCCATTGACTCGCAGATGAATGTTCTCTACCTGTTCCATCCATGGCACAAAGATCGCACAAATTCCGGATTGCACGGCGCACAATGAGTGCCTCGGCTCGGTGCGTTCGCCTGATATCGATACGCTGATCCTCCCGAACCCTTCCGCATAGGTTCCCGGCCCGCTCGATCAGCGGCCCGGCACAGGACAAGCGTATCCATGTCCAGCATTTCCCCTCACATCCGCACTGCCATCCTTCGCCCCGGGTCCACCCGAAAGTGCCCTACCCCGCAGCGGTTCGAGCCTCGGAACACCGTCCGATGCATCGGCGTCCCGGAGTTCCGCACGAAGCTCGTTCGCGATGCGGCTTGCCTTCTTGACGTCGACATGGACGTCATCTCGTGGTCGTGCGGACCTGACCCGGTCGACGTCCAAGGAACCGTGGTGCAGCCCGATCTCAGGGTCCTTCGAGGTGGCGGCACCGAACACATTTTCGTTCTCGACGATGATCAGGAGCCACCGTTCCCGCCGAACGAGAACCGGGACGGGCCTTCGGCCCTTCGCGTCCTGCACCGTTCCGAACTAGAGGGCGACCGCCTCGAGAACGCGAAAGAGATCCTCCGCTATGCGCGCTGGCGCGTCCCTCTCTCCGATCGGATCCGTCTCCTGGCGGCCCTCGACTCGGAGAGCTCTCTGACCCTCGCTGAGTGTCTCTCTCTCGGTCGACCGGGGTGCGATGCCATAGCGATAGTGGCCGCACTCGCGCTGCACCGTTTCGTCGTCATCGATCTCGACAGCGGTCGCATCGGTCCGGAGACCCGGATCACGCGCCACCGCGGCTGACGCCTTCATCCCAAGTTCCCAATTCCATCTGTCGCGCACCTTCGTGCGTGCGAACGAGGACTCACGTCCATGACCATCATCGTCACCGAAACGGGTGAACTCCTGAACCTCGACATCCACCTCGATCGCCTTCGTCGGCTTCTGGTCGATCTCGAACGCATCGCCTCCACAGGATCGCCCAAGCCCGTCTCACTCCGGAAGGCGCCCGTCTTGAACGACTGGACCGTGACCACTCGGCCGACGCCCTGCCTCGCGGGCACCTTCTCCGGTCACCCGAGAATCGGCGATCAAGCCGTTGGGATCACGTCGGATCTCTGGGTCCATGCCCCCCATCACGGCTTCGCACGCACGGTGAGCCGCTATTATCGACTGGGCACCCCCGCCTCGGACGTGGGAACGGCGCTATGAGGCGACCGCTCTACATGGTCGACGCCCGCGACCTTCGAGAACGGAATCGTGACGGCAGGAAGCTGCTCTCGGCAGCCGTCGTCACGAGCGCCTTTCGCCGTGCTGGCCTCCACCACATTCTGTTCGGACATCCCGGCGTCGTAGCGCTGACGGGCGTTCATCCGGAAGAGGTGGAAATCATTTCCGAGGCTATCCGACTTAAGATGCGACGGGACTACCGCGTCGCGGGTAAACGGGCGAGCGAGGTTCACGTTCACGACTGGACGAAGCACGACCCCAAGCGAGCCTCCAAGGCGAGACCATTTCTCGTCTCGAACGCCCAGGCGGAATCCAGGGAGGTGGTCCTGTTCCGGAACCGGGACGACGTTCCCCCGCTGTTCGAGACGGTCGCTGACGGGATCGTCGAGATCATCCGCCCCGGCGTCGAAACCGTTCGCGCCGCGTTCGTTGAGCGGTTCGGTCGGATCCCGAGCGAACGCGATCTGAGCGCAGCCTTCGAACTGCCGCTTCATCTGCTCGAAGCCGCGTTCCGCCGGGGTTCATCGGTCGAGCAGGTCATGGGAGCGGTCAGGAGGTTCGGCGCACTCGCGGAGCCGCGAGAGTCGGCCGTTTCGAAAGCCCGGAACGCAGATCGAGAGAATGGACCGTCATTGGACGACCTTCACGGCCTCGGCGAAGCCGCCGAGTGGGGACGCTCGCTCGCGGAGGACTTGCTCGACTACCAGGCTGGTCGGATCGGCTGGCGGGAAGTCGACCGCGGCGTCCTGGTGTACGGCCCGCCTGGGACCGGAAAGACGACGTTCGCGCTTGCATTGGCGCGAACGTGTTCGCTGCCGATCCACGTGCACTCGCTCGCCGCTTGGCAAGCCGCAGGTCACCTGAACGACCTGCTCAAACAGATGCGGAAGGCGTTCGCTGACGCGAAGGCGTCGACGCCGTCCATTCTGTTCGTCGACGAACTCGATTCCTTCGGAGATCGTCAACGCCTGTCCGGTCACAACGCCCAATACAGTCGGGAGGTCATCAACGGCTTCCTCGAATGCCTCGACGGTGCCGCAGACCGGGAGGGTGTTGTCGTGGTCGGGGCGACGAACTATCCCCACCTCATCGACCCGGCCATCAGGAGACCGGGTCGTCTCGACAAGCAAATCGAGATTCCCCTTCCGGACGCGGCGACCCGCGCCGAGATCCTGCGGTACCATCTCGGGAGCCTTCTGCCGGACGCCGATCTGAGCGAGATCGCCGATCAGTTGGAGGGTTCGTCCGGTGCCGCGCTCGAACAGGTCGTCAGGGAGGCGAAACGCCGGGCTCGGAAAGACAACCGTCGTGCGATGCGGATGTCGGACCTCGAGGACTCGCTTCCTCACGCGATCGCCATCTCCGAGGACGCATTCTGGCGCGGTTGCGTGCACGAGGCCGGACATTGGATCGTCGGGCGGAAGCTCGCGATGGAGTCCGGCATGGTGCCGAAGCAGGCACGCGTCTTCCGGAAGGTGCGCGATGGGGCGCGGGGCACGACGACATTTGAACGGGACCAGGGATTCGATCGAACGAAGGAGAGCCATCTCGCCGAGATCGTCGTCATGCTGGCGGGCGCGGCCGCGGAGGACGTCATCCTTGGGTCTCGCGGCGACGGAAGCGGCGGACGCATCGGCAGCGACCTCCAGATGGCGACCGCCATCGCAACGCAGGTGGAGGTGTCGTTCGGACTGGGCGACGATCTCGTCTACATTCTCGACGGAACGACCACCCATTCGAGCGATCTGCTTTCGATCGATCCACTCCTGAAGCGACGTGTGGCGGTGATTCTGTCGGAGTGTCTCGAGCGCGCTCGATCCGAAGTTCGATCCAGACGTCGCGAGGTCGAGAAATGTGCTCAGGCTTTGCGCGAGTTCGGTGGCTTAGATAGCGAGCACGTACGGGAAAGATCGGAAAACTTTTCCGTTTTGTCGAGGTCGTCGAGGTAACCGTTCTCGAACGCCGTATCATCATGAACGAAAGAGAACACGGAATGAAGAATGCCTTCTTCACGAGAGGTCAGCGACGAGACCGTCACGGCGGGACTGCGTTTGGATAGGCTCCCGTTAGCATTCCTGTGGAAAACCGCAGTTCACACGGCACGTCGCGATGCTCCAGGACAGAGGCCGAAGGCCTCGGCTTCCCGCTCCCGCCATTGGGTGTCAGGAGGCGTTGAGCATGTCGATCGTCGCCAACCGCTTCGTACATCCCCGACATTGGCCGCAGGAGTACGGCCCCGAGTGGCAGGAGAACGTTAGGCCGAGCAGCTCCCGTGGCAGGGACGACTGCCTGATGAGCTCGACGGGATCCATGTCTCGTGCGGGCGCCCGGACGCGCACGCCGCCCTCCTGCACCGAAAGGGTGTGGTCGATCGCGTCGAGGAACGGCGCCTTGCTGTCCGCGTGGGTGTCGCTGCCGACGGCGCCGATCACGATCTCTGCGAGACCGTCGGCAACATACCGCATGGCTGCCAGGGTGATCAGCATCTGGTTTCGGTACGGCCACCACTCGGGGCCGCTGGCGAGGTCAGAGGCGTCGCGTCCGGCCATCTCCCCGGACCCCAGCGCAGACATGTCAACGCGCAGGACCTCATGCCTCAGCCCGAGCGCCGCCGCGAGGGCGGCCGACGCCCGAATCTCGCCTGCGGCCGGACGCTGGCCGTAGTCGACCGTTAAGCAGATGTCGGGCGACACGTCGGCGGCGAGCGCGGAGGAGTCGAGACCGCCGGAGAGCAAGAGGACGCGCATGGCGCGGTCTGCCGTTAGGTTCCGCGCCGCGGGCCGTTCGATAGGTCAGCGCGGTTGTGTCGCCGCTGTTCCCGTCGCGCGGCAACGATCCCCGGCATGAACCTCCGGTCGTCTCGCTGGCTATCCTCGTCCGAAATCAAGTGATGGAGCGATCGATACCCTTCATCGCGCGGCCGTTCGCTTTCGTCGATGGAGTAGCCGATCGATACATCCAGGGGAGCCGCCGTGGCGAACGACACACTTTCCCGCAGTTCGTCGATGGCACCTTGATCCGCCAGCAGGCTGACCAGGCCGAACCGCTTCGTCGGTACATTGTCTAAGCACCAGAGCAACGCCGTCATGGCAATGGCAGGGTTGAACAAGGAGGTCTGCACCAGGATAGCCATGGTCACTTCCTCCACCGCCTCGTCGCGATAGTCCTGCAAGACCCCGTACGCCGATGGCGCCTGTCCCGGCGGCGGTCGGACGCCTTCCAGCCAGTGGCAACCCACCCAGGCCCGGTAGCCGCGCTCTTCCAGCGCTTCGACCAAACCGCTGCCTACCCCCTCGATCTCGAAGGGGCGCCCAACGACGGCAATCGTTCCGCCGCCGGGCATCGCCTCCAACTTGAGGTGATCGAACGCCTGCCTGCCTAGGGCGCGAAGCGTGTCGATCGGCGGTCCGGGCTCTTCCAACGAGAGGGGCGCCTTCATCCAGCCCGAAACCGCCGACGCGTTAGCTCCAAGTCGCATCATATGTCTCCAGCAAATCAACGAACGCTTCGACGGTGCGTGGACCCTTCGCAACCAGCAATCGCTCGAACTGGCCGTAAGTCGCGTCGTCCAAGAACGGATGCCGTCCCCGGAGGCCCTCCTGATCCCAGAAGCAGAGGCGCCGCCCCCTCGGTTCCACCCTCAGTTCGTCGATGCCGTTCACCGCGTCTCGAGCCTCAGTGCTCATCGTGATCCACTGCTGAAGGCTTCGAAGCTTTCCTTGGCTGAGATGAACCGCCTCTTCATAAAGGTCTTTGGTCGTACCTACCCCTTCGAGGTCATGCCATGCGCTTGCGAGAGCCGAGCACGCGGCCACGAGATCCGTTTTGTCGTTTGGCCTCTCGAGGAAGTAGCCGAGCGTCGCGGACAGGCCGGGATCGACCCATGCATTCTTAGGGATCTTCACGGGAGCGACATGCATGACAGCAACAGCTTCCAGGTCCAATGGCTTGCTGTCCCGAAGTGCGTCGGCGACGTCCTGGCGCGACAGTATCAGAACGAGCGACAGCGCTCCGGGATAACCCTCAAGGAGGGCCGCTTGGCTACGGAAGTCGCCAGCGAGGGATTTTTCGTTCCTGCCCCATTCCTCCTCCTTGACGTCCTTTATCTGAACGAACCGTGAACAGTCATCCGAGAGGATCGACAGGTCGTCTACGAAGCCCAGGGGCTGGTACACGAACGTCGCACATTCGTCCGGGCATCCTTGGCCAAACCATCCCATCGCCTCCTCGAGCAACGTCACCACGGCCACGAACGTCTCGAACCTGTATCCCTTCAGCGCGTTGTCGCCGCCTTCGCGCTTGCGCCTTGCCCGCTTCGCTGCGGCCACTCCAAGGCGTTCGACGATCGCCGTGTACTCGTCTGGTACGCTCATCGATGCCGTTCCCCCGAACTGCTCCACACCGCCCTGTACGCCGCCGTCGCCACGTCCCCGACGACCTCGCACCCCGTTCCCGAGAACATGGTCAGGTCTCCCTCCATTACGTTCTCGGCCAGCATGACGACGGGAATGCCGTTGGCCCGTGCGTGCCCGACCTCGAACAGCGTACCTGGATCGCGCCCGTCCATAACCGCCAGCACCGCGTCGCAGGACTCGAGCCCGGCGAGGTCATCGGTTGCGATGCCCGACGCCATGCCGCCCATGCCGACCTCGTGGAAGGGCGAGAACGGCGTCGCCCCGAGCGCGGCGGTCGCCTGGACGAGCTGCTCGACGAGCCAGAGCTGGGAGGTGGTGAAGAACGGCGCGGCGATGTAGATCCTTCCCGGCCGCCCGTCCGTCGGCAGGGCCGCCCGGTGCGCCAGTTCGGCGCGCGACCCCGCAGCGATGCTCCGTGTCTCGACGTAAACGGACACCGCGCGCGAGGCGAGGTCGGCCGCCTCGACGGGATCGGCCCCCTCCCGCATCCAGCAGTGCGAGAACACCCCGGTGAACACGTCGCCCGATCCGATCTTCATGACGCGCTCGGACCGGTAGGGCGGGACGCGCACGGGCGCGGCGCCGCGGCGCGCGACGAGGGCCCCGGCGGTGGCGCCCTTCACGACGACTGCGTCCGCGACGGACAGCAGCGCCGCGGCCGCATCGTCGGGCGAATCCTCGCCGGACAGGTTTCGTGCCTCGCCTTCGTTCAGCACGAGCGCCAGGCTGTCTGCCGTCGATCCGTTCGCACCGAACGGAACGGTCGCGCCGACGCCCTGCGGATCGTGGACGGCGCGCCGCGCACGTACCCGGGCCTCGCACTCCAGCATCCCGAAGCGTACGACGTCGTCCCCATCTACAAGGAGTTCCGGCGTGAAGGCTGGCATGCCGTTCAGCAGGACCGGCGTCGCCATGGGGTGCGCGTAGACGAAGGCGACCTCGTCGTCGATCGGCATCAGGTCGCAGTCGACGCCCATTGAAGCGAAGGTAGCCCGCGCGTCCTCGATCCAGCCATGGTGGGCGTAGGACACGAGCCGCACGCCGCTCCCCCTGTGGCCAGCGGCGCATGCTGCGCGACCGCCTGATCCGTACACCCGATCCCAGCGGGCGGAGTCGCAGATCTCCCGGTAGGTGCCGCCAGCGACGATCACGGTGCCGCCGTACGGGTGACGAGGACGTTGCAGGTGTTCGCCGTCTTAACCGTGACCGTCGCCGCGTAGACGTTGCCGTCGCCGATGCAGCGGAGCAGCATTGCGAGGCCGGGGAAACCCGACAGGGACCCGACGATCCCGCCGGACGGCGCGACGACGACGACCACGTCGTAGCCGCCCTGTCGGTTCAACGTGACCGCACAGTCCGTGCCCATCGCCACGAGCGCGAGCACGACGGGATCAACGCTCTCGAGGTCCACGGCGAAGCGCAAGGCGCAGGCGTCCGCCCCGGACCCTCCGATGCCCGAGCCTCCGGGTCGGGGCAATCCGCCCGAACGAGTTCCAAGTCCGCCGCCGCCGCTCCCGCCCATGTCGCCCTCCACCGGATTTCTTCCTTTCGAGAGCCCTAGCACGCGGCAGAGTTGAAGCGCCACTTGTCGGCCCGCCGTGCCGGCGTTCGTCTCCTACCGCCGCATCTCCCGCCAGATCACGGCGTCGAGGAGCGAGGGGCGCACGCCGATCGCGGCGGCGAACGCGAGAAAGCGGTTCTCAAGCGCGTCGTAGTCGCCCGGCAAGGTCGCGTTCGCGGGGAAGAGATTCATCGCGAAGCCTGCGCGCAGTACGTGGATGTCGAGGATGGCGACGTCGTCCGCGCCCATCCAGTTGCGCGCGATCCAGGAGGCGGTTTTCGGGCCGATTCCCGGGACTTCCATGAGAGCGTCTCGAAAGCGGCGCGGGGTGTCAGTCGGCGGCGGCGAGTCCTCGATCGCCCGCAGCGCTTGCGCGAGCCTACCCGACCGCTGCCGCGGGAAGCGGTAGCGGACGGTACGGGCGCCCACTTCCAACGGGGTGGACAGCACGGCCTCGACCTCCGCCGCCGCCGGGCGCCGGCCGGGATCGAGGAGCCCTCGACCGAGGCATGCGGCGTAGGCGGCCTCGTTTACCTCCATGCGGATCCCGAACCCACCGAGAAGGCAGAACGCGACCTCGTGATGCAGGGGGCTGTCGTCCCTGCGGACGTAGTCGTCGGCAGGGTCCTCGGTCGCGGCCAACATGGACCAGTAGGCCGGGCTACCTACCCATCCGCTCCGGCCCCACGCGACCCCGGGGACGACCTCCGCGTCCGGCGAACGTCGCTCGCGGGCGGTCGCGCGGGGCGCGGGCGTCTCTGTCTCGTGGGTCGTCATCGCGTGTCGCTCGTGGAGCATCGGGCCGTCCCTTCTTATTCGCCGGATAAGGCATGCTGATCCGGGTGCGGGGCTTGCGCCACGCCCTGCGGCCCGCGCGCCATTCCTGTGGACTGGTGCTGCGGGTAGAGACGGCGACGCCGCCCTTCGGTTGCCTCCGCGGAGGCTGCCCGATAGGACTCGGTTCTACGTAGCAAGGATTCGCCATGGCCAAGCTCACATGGACCAAGCTCCTCAGCGAAACGCGGCTGCCCCCGCCGGAGAAGGCGAGGGAAAAGGCGACCGGGAGCCCCGCGGAGGGCGAGCGGGTCGCCGACGTGGTCCCCGTCGCCCAGCACCGCACGGCCGCCGAGCGCGATCACGACCGGATCCTTTTTGCGACACCCACGCGCAGGCTGGGCGACAAGACACAGGTCTTCCCGCTGGAGCGCAACGAATCCGTCCGCACACGCCTGACCCACAGCCACGAAGTCTCGAACCTCGCCCGGTCCTGTGGAACCAGCCTCGTCTACGGTCCTCTCTGGAAGCGCATCGCCGAGGACCTTCCTAAGACCGAGGAGGCACACGACAATGCCCGGCGGTCGATCCCGGCCATGCTGGCGGCGGTCGGCCTCGCGCACGACATCGGCAATCCGCCTTTCGGCCACCAGGGCGAGAACGCCATCCGTCAATGGATCAAGGACAACGAGTACCGAATCTTCAGCGTCGATCCTGTCGAACGCAAGCGACTAGGCGACGAGCGCGCCCGGGCTATCGAGGTCGACCTGCACAAGCTCAGCGATCGGCACCAGAAGGACTTCCATCAGTTTGAGGGCAACGCCCAAACCCTGAGAACACTGTCGCGGCTCCAGGTCGTCAAGGACGGCCGCGGCCTGAACCTGAGCTTCGGCACACTCGCGGCTCTCTTGAAATACACCGTTGGTTCGACCGACGCCTTAAAAAAGCATGACAACGCCTCGCGCCGGAAGGTGGGCATCTACGCTTCGGAAGACGCTCTGGTAGCGGAAGTCTGGAAGGAGACGGGACTGAGGACAGGCGTCCGGCACCCGCTGACGTTCCTCATGGAGGCCTGCGACGACATCGCATACTCGATCATCGACGCAGAGGATGCGATCAAGAAGGGGATCGTCTCATTCGCTGATCTCGTAGCGTTCATAAGAGCCCACAGGTTTGCTGAAGACCCTTTGGTGGCTAAGCTCGTCGCCGCGGTGGAGCTCGCGTGCGTCTTACCCGACGGGGTCAAGCTCCCTCCGTCTGAACTCGACGACGTCTCAATGCAGCTCTTCCGGACGCACGCGATCGGCGTCATGGTGAGCGCGGTGCTGCGCAGGTTCGAGACCGGGTATGACGAGATTATGGAAGGGAAGTTCGAGGCGCCGCTCGTCGACACCAGCGAGGCGTTCAAGCTTTGCGAAATGCTCAAGGAGTTCGATCGCCTCTACGCCTATCGTAACCGACAGGTCCTCGAGATCGAGCTGCGAGGCTTCAACACGCTGCAAGGGCTCATGACGTTCCTGTGGAGGGGCATCACGGAGCGCGAGGATTTTTCGAAGCCCGCGTCCGACCGGATTTCGCCGTTCTCGCGCTACGCCTACGGACGCATAAGCGAGAACTACAAACGCGTGTTCGAGGGACGCACCGGGGACGGGAAGTGCGACGAGACGCTGCCCATGCGGTACAGGGAACTCCAACTACTTACCGACATGGTGGCAGGCATGACCGACCAGTACGCTATGGACCTATACAAAGAGTTGAGCGAGTTCCATGTCGGCGCATCCGCACTCTGACGAGAATCTACTAAGGCGTCGCGCCGCCTATTTCTTCACGACCGATCGCCGCGGGCGGCGGGAAGTGCGGGACTTCGCCGCGTCGCTCTCGATGATGGGCGAGTGCGCCGTCGTCGGCGGCATGCTCCGCGACCTCTGCCTCGGCGGCCACAGGGCCTTCCGTTCGGACGTCGACTTCGTCGCAGACGTGGAAGACCTTCCGGCGTTCGACCGCGCTATGGAGCGTCTTGGCGCGACGGTGAACCGCTTCGGCGGCTACGGCGTCAAGCTTTCCCAGTGGCAGGTCGACGTGTGGCCGCTCCAAAGGACCTGGGCCAAGTGCGAGCGTTACGCCGAGGTCAGGTGCATCGATGACGTCCTGAACACCACGTTCTTTGACTGGGACGCCGTCCTCTACTACCCCTCTACGGGCAGGGTCGCCGCCAAGGAGTGCTACTTCGGGCGACTGCGGGACCGCTTGATCGATGTGAACCTCCAGCCGAATCCGAACCCCGTTGGGAACGCGGTGCGCGCCCTGCGCTACGCATGCAGGTGGAACGCCCGCTTAGCCCCGAAGCTCGCCGAGCATGTCGGGCGGCAGGTGCGGGCCTGCGGCTGGGAGGCGCTCGTCCTCGCCGAGAAACGGTCCTTCCGCACGAGATACTTGCACACGCTGGATGCCGGGGAAGTCAGGCTGCGTCTGGCCGCGACCGCTGACGGCGGGGCGGTGGAGATCGTCCCTTCTGAGCGACTGCGGCGCGTAAAGGCTGCGTCCAAGAGGTTGCCTGCAACCGAAGGCTCGCGTCGACGAGTTCGCGCGGTTTCCTAAGCGAGCCACCTCCGAACCGATGAAGGCGTTATGCTTCGGCAAGGCCCGGCAGATTGGAGTTCGAACTCATCTGTGGGGATCCGTCCAAAGGCCAGCTTGCCGGCTCACAAAAATGTGACCTCCTATGCGAGGGCGTCCGGGTTTGCGATTCCCTTCGTTGAGCCGCGCAGAACGCTGGCTTTTCAGAATGTCGCGCAACCCGGGGCAGATAGACCGCTCAGCACTTCGATTGTCCGTCCCGGGTCTTGTAACGAGTCCGTACGATATCCGGGAAACCTATTCACGCGCGGGGCGTATCCGGACGGCGACCGTTCCATCTGCCAACGCCAGAAACTCGGCTCCCGCTCGTTCGAGTTCCAATCGAAGCTTGTCCAGGTTTCGGGATCTAGGCACCCGGGTTCCGGTTTCGAAATCGTTCAGTAGGTTTCGCCCGACGCCCGACAGACGGCACAGCTCACCCTGGGACAATCCCAGCATAACCCGGGCGCCCCGACATGACACACCGTCGATCTTAGGGGCAGATCCCACAACAGATGGGACTGTCGTTGACGACGTATCGCCCCTCTCCTCCGTGCGATTTCGTATTGACTCAAAACCAAACAAAATGATTGGTTTCCTCAACAGCAGGCAAGCACAGATAACAGGAATGACGTCGGCAGCTTCGGCTCGTCGACGGCGGTAGACGCATTGTATTGAGTAAGGTCCCGTTCAATGCCCAGTTTCCAGTCCTCGCGCGAGAACGCGCAGCTTAGCGAGTCCTTCTGGCGTCACGCCCGAACTTCAGCCGCACCCCCGCATAGTGCATGAACGGTGCACCGACGTCACTCATGTAGCAGGCGAATTCTGATCTCGCGGCCCTCTCTTCGCATCGACAGTCATCGCCTCGCCGCGGCTACCGACGTCTGCGTTATGTCGAATGAGACGTCGTGACCGTCGCCCGATACCTCCGTCTGGGCGGTCCCATTCTCAAAACCAGCACAAGGAACTCGTCGTCGACCGCACGAACGCTCGAACGCTCGAACGCTCGAACGACAACGCCCCGCCCTTTCCGAAATCTAACAGGAAACCGTGATGCGAGACGAAATGTGCATGAACAGATCGATCGACGTCCATCGTTCCGGAGGGCTACTGGACTCACCGCCACGGTACGCCTGCTCTAACGATCCGGGGGTCCACGGTAGCATCGACACGCCCATGAGAACATCGCCACTGTTCCTCATCGACACCAACGTTGTGTCGGAACTCGGCAAACCTTGCGCCAATCCCAATATCGTTTTGTGGATCGAGGGGGCACCGATGGGATCGCTCGCGATCTCTTGGAGTACGGTGTTCGAACTCCAGTACGGTGTAGAGAGCGCACGTAACGCTGGTTCGAACAAGGCGGACGCCTATGAGCATGCCTTGAGCGATCTCATTGAAGACCCGAGGTTCCAGATGCTGTACCCGACAACCGAGGCCGCAAGAACCCGGGCTCGAATGCACGCGACGCCGGCGCTCAAAAACTTCGTGCTCGCCCATCCAGGATCCAAGAAGCAAGCTACAGGAGAAGATCTCACAATTGCGGCGACCGCCATCGCCGCAGGAGCGGTCATCGTCACCTCGAATGTTCGCGACTTTATGGAAATCGACCGATACTTCCGCTTGCCAGGCCTCATAGAGCCGAACAGTGGAGAATGGGTCATTTCACCAGCCGGGATGGCTTCGATTGCAGGGACCCGATCCGACGACCCAACTGAAGGAAGCTCACCAATCGTCTGTCGATCGCCCTTCACATCATCACAGACTTACGGTTTGCAGCCAAAAGCTTGAAGCTCATCGATATCTTTGGCAGGACCGCGAACAGCTTAGGCTAACCTGCTCTGGAAACGACGGAAAGCGTCGACCATTTAGAAATGCCTTGAGCGTGCCTGGTCCGAAGTTCGGTCTATGCGCCGCTAAGTCGACGAATGCGCCCTTCGTCTACGCGGTTCCGGCCGCTTCGACGGTCGACGCAGGATTCATGTCTCGGAAACCATCTCGGAAGGCAGGACTCGCTGACGCCGCGAATCCTGGTAAAGGGCTCCCCATGACCGATCGAATCTACATATCGCCCTTCGGCGCGCGGCAGGACCGCGGTGCAGGCATGCACGCCGCTGGGACGACGGTCCTCACGGCGTAGCGCCGACACCCCTTCCGAACCGCAAGTCGCAAGATCGACCGGGTTGCCAAGCCAACCCCGGCGGGATGGACTCTTCGGGTCTCTCACAATTGAAGACGGAACGCTAACGCGTCCCCGTTCTAGCTAGACGGATCCACCGTCACGCTCACCACCGTCCGCAATCCCGCGGGCGGCCCCTCGGATCGGCGAAGCCCGTCCCGAGACACAAGGAGGCATACCGAATGACGAACACGTTCAAGACGAGCGCCTCCCGGCAGTTCGACGCCGCGCACCGCGCCGCGCATACGACCCCTCTCCGCATAGTTGGCTGATCCGGCGGACGTCCGTCCGCCGACAACGCCACGTCCGTCGCCGTTCGTGCGCGGATTCACCGAAGCCGATTGGCAGTTTCGGAACAGGGGAGCTTTGTCCAATGTCCAAAACCAAACCGCGTAACTTCATCCATCATCGGGATCGGGTCGGACCGCCGTCCTTCGCCTTCCGCAATTCCTCTCGGCCGACGTCCAGCGACGATCACCGGGGCACCCTTCCGATCGCGGACTTCGCGGTGGAACCGAACGGCTTCCGGTATTGCAGCTTCCCAATCCTCGACGACGACGTCGACGAGACTGTGAACGGCTTCCCGTCGGAGGTCGTCAGGGCCTGCGTTAGTGGACTCCGCCTGACCTGCATCACCAAGGAACGAAAGCCGCTGGCGACTTCGCCGGCTCGCCCTCAGACCGTTCGCTACTGTCTCAAAAGGCAGGTGGCGACGACGACGATGCTCCGGCTCGACACCCTCGCCCCCAGCCTTGACCGGGTTTCCCCCCGCTGCGCCCTCTCGAACCCCTCGCTCATAGCCGGCTGACGTCCCGGCGGGCCTTACGTCCGCGCCGTCCAGCAGGTGGCCGTCCCCCTCCGGGGTCCGGTCGGTAGCCCGATGTCATTCCGGCATCGGTGAGCGAGAGGTCACGCCAGTGAGCGAGAAACACATCATTCAGCACCTGCACGAGCGCCGTCTCGGCATCAGCTCGTACGACAAGCCTATGCCCGAGGTCCCGATCTACCTTGCGCCGGACCGGACCACGGCCGGCCGCTACGAGAACCTCGACGGCCTGCCGATCGAGAACCTCCTTCCGGGCGAGTTCGACCGGGAGAAGATCGTCTGGTTCGGCTGCGAACCGACGTTGGCATCGCGCAACCCTGCCCGCCGGACGAAACGCTCCTTCCGCATCCGAATGAACGATCTCGCTGAAAACCGGGAGAAGGTGACGGAGTCGAACATCGAGTTCGGGTTCCTGCGGATCAAGCGCGCGGAAATTCCTCGCGGCCGGATCTTCGACCAGCCGCCGGCCCGCCGATACATCCATCCGGACGGCTCGAAACGCTCGCACACCTTCGACTTCCTCGTCGAGGAGCTGGACGGTTCGGTCATCGCCTATGCCGTGCGGCCCTCCAAGAAGGTCGACGAGGACCTCGTCACTGCCATCAAGTGCATCCGCGAGCAGAGCCTTGAGGGTTTCGCCGATGCAGCGATCATCGTCACCGAGAGCTTCGTCACGAAGGCCCGTGTGCACAACGCCGACGAAATCCTCGACGCGCGTGAGCATCGCAACGCGTCGGACGTTGCCCTTGCCGCCGAGTTCGTGGAGCGCATCCGCGGCGGTGTGATGCTGGACGACCTGGTCGAGGCGTTGCGCCTCGGCCCGCGGGGAAGAACCGCCCTCATCTGCCTCATCGACGACGGCATCCTCGACTTCGTCCGTCGCGAGCGCCTCGGTGCTGCAACGCTGCTCCGTCCTGCCCTTCCCCCTTCCGCCATCATCTGAACCAAGGAGACCGATCATGAACGCGATCACCAAAATTGAAACGGCAGTGCCCATCTACGACATTGCGCCCCGGAGCCAGTTGATCATCGACGGCGTCGAGTACGCCTATGCCGAACGCCTCGCCGCAGGTCACAAGATCACCCGGGTGGACGACCTCAAGTTCTGCGAGACGCTGACGCACGAGCACCTCGACCACCTCATCCAAACGGACGCGATCCGCATCAACGAAGGCTTCTTTACGGAGGTCAAGGCAGCGGTCCGCCTCGCTAAGGGCAAGCACAAGACATTCAGCGACCTGACGAAGCCGCAGGCGAAGGTCGTCCTTAATAAGAAGGCGTGGTGCGACGCTTTCCTTCGCCTGGAACAGACGGACCGCAGCATCCGACGGTCGGACGCGAAGTTGGCGCTGGCCATCAAGCGCATCGCGGCTCAATTCGAGGCCGAGGCGGAAGACGCGGACAGACGTCGTCGTCAGGAGAATGGCGAGAAGAAGAAGCGCGGCGGGTCCCTCACCGTTAAGATCACCTCGCCAAGCGAGGTGCAGCTTCGGCGCTGGGTGAGGCGATACGAAAAAGGCGGCTTCGAGATCGACACCCTCGTGAACCAGTACAATGGACCTGGAAAGAAGCGCTCGACGCTGTGCTCGGTGTCATACACGCTGCATGCAAAGTTCGCGACGGGCTACGCCAGCAGAAACAAGCCCTCAAAGCAGCACCAGTTCAGCCTGCTGAACACTGAGTTGGACAAGGTGGACGCGGAGCGCGCTCTGAAGGGCGAACCGCCACTCCGTCGCCTGAAACGCCGGGCGTTCGAGAAGATGATCGACGCACTCGATCCGTTCTTCGTGGACCTCGGACGTCTCGGTCCCGAGGTGGCACTGCGTCGTTGGGGCATCGTCACGACGGGCCTCGACGTCGAGAAGCCGTTCGAACGTCTTGAGATGGACGAATGGATGGTCAGCCTGATGAAGATCATGGTCGACGCCGGGGTTTGGGGTCTTCTCGATGAGGAAACCCGCGCACTGGTCGAGCGCAAGCGCCTCTGGCTTTCGGTTGCGATCGATGCCCGCACGCGCATGATCGTCGCAATGCGCTTCCTCGAAGGCGCGCCGTGCACCGAGAGCGCGTTGTCGACAATCGAACTTGCCATGACCGACAAGTCGCGGATCGCCGGACATGTGGGAGCAAGCCGGACCTACCTGCACGCCAAACCGCGCTCGGTCGCGATGGACAATGCCACGTACTTCACTACCGATGCCGTTATTGGCTCGTTGGTGCAGCTCAACATCAACCCTGTCTTCCCTCCGGCCGGGCTTGCCGAGATGCGGGCGCGGATCGAACGCGTTTTCGGCACACTTAAGACGAAGATCGCGGCTTTCTTTACCGGGCAGACGTTCTCCAACATCGTCGAGAAGGGGAAATACGACGCACAGGCGAACGCGTCGATCAACGTCGACGAACTGAACCGCCTGTTTCTCGTCGGCGTCCTGGATCTCTACCATCACCACCCGCACGAAGGCCTGGGAGGAGAGACCCCTTACGATTGCATGCGCCGTCTGAGCGGCGTCTACGGCCTGCCGCTTCCCCCCGACCGTGACGTGATGCGACACGTCATGGGCATCGTATGCGAACGTCGAATTGGCGAAGAGGGTGTCCGCTTCCTCGGTATCCGCTTCCAGTCCCAGGCTCTTCAGATCCTGCGGCGCGAGATGGGCCAGAAGCCTGTCGAGATCCGTATCGATCGCTGGGACCTGTCCAGCATCTCGGTGCGCACGAAGAAGGGCGGTTGGATCGTCTGCAACGCCCGCTTCAGCGGGCTCGAAAACGTCAGCGTCTGGCAATGGACCGAGGCGGTGCGCGACCTTCGCGAACGTAACCAACACCTGGCGAGCCTTTCCCGCCATCACGTGCTGGGCGCCGTTCGAACGCTCAGCGAAGCTGCGGCTGCGGCCATCGAGCGGGCGGAGATCGCGAACCCGATCCTCACGGCAAAAACGTTCGATCGCTGGGAGAAGGCACTCTTCCAGTCGTTCGCGTTCGCCGACGACGGGGCTTACGGCGAGGACCTGCAACTTCCGAAGGAACTCGCCCGTCAAGCTGAGATCATCCAGATCGCTGCGGACGGCGTGGTCATTGCGGACCCCGATACTGGTGAGATCCTCGACGACGACAGCGCCTTCGGCACTGAAAACGAATGGTCGTCCAATTGATGAAGGGTACGCAAGGCATGGACCAAAGCAGCGATTTTTTCCCGGGCGATCTCGAGACCGTCGACGCCGATCTCGCCAGCCGGATGGACGAGCAGTCCACCCGGCTGGCGGCACGCATGGCCGCCATCAATGCCCGCTACCTGGCGACAAAGCGGGATGTGGACATCGAGGCTGAGCTGAAGCTCCTCATCGGCAACGCATCTGTGGCCATGGCGGGATACCAGATCGAGCGCCGTTGCCTCGCCATCATCGGCGAGACCGGGGCTGGGAAATCCCGCAGCATCGGGAGGGCGATCGCTGGACGCCCCGAATTCCTCCCTCGCGTCACCGGAATGACGGAGACGGCGCCCATCGTCTTCATCAAGGCACCGCGACCATCCAACCTTCAGGTCATCGCCTACGAACTCTTGGAGAAGCTTCAGTACCCTCTTGAACGGGAACTGAAGCCTGCGGCAGCCTGGCGGATGGTGCGCCGCCAGTTGAAGGTCCGGAAGGTTCGGTTCATCCACATCGATGAAGCCCAGCATATGTTGAACATGCGCGATCACGACGCGATGCAGGAGCTTTCCGACGCCCTCAAGATGGTGATGGAGGACGACTGGCCAGTGAACCTTATCCTGACCGGGATGCCCGAACTGGGCGACTTTCTCTCGATCTACAGGCAGGTAGCCCGCCGCAGCCACAAGATCCATCTGAAAAATCTCGTTTCGTCGCGTGATGGGAAACTGATCTCCTGGATTGTTAAGACAATCGTCGAGCAGCATGCCGAGATGACGTTCGCGTTCGAGTACGACGACGTTTTCCTTGCGAGGCTCTGCCACGCCGCGAACAGGCAACTGGGTGCCCTGACTCAGATCGTGCGCGGCGCCGTCGAACGAGCGCTCATCGACAACGCAGACGCCAAGGAAGTGACGCATGGCCACTTCGTCCGTTCCTACGAGGTGTTCTCCGGATGCCAGCCCGAAGAGAACATCCTGTCTGCCCGCGGATGGGAGAGCATCGAACCCATGAACGCGCTCTTGCGCGAGCAAGAGGCGGCACATGTCCGGTTGATGCAGGCACTCGCGGAACGCGGACGCGATCTTCGAGGACGGCGCCGCCGGCGCAAGGCGGAGGTAGGGGCTTGATGCGCGCACTTAGGATCACTGTGCCCCTCCACGAGGGCGAAACCCCTGTCAGCTTCGCCTCGCGCCTCGCGCAGGCCAACGGACGCGACCGCGTCCGCGACTTCGCTCTGGATGTCGGCCTGAACTTCGGGGGCATCGTTGCCGGTCGCCCTTCCGCACTTACCCGCCTTGCCGAAATGGGCCGCTGCTCGATGGCAGCGCTCGCGAACTGGGCCGCCGTGACCGACAACGACCGCACGAACCTTAGAGGCGAAGACCTCGGTTGGCGCACGCTGAGGCGTAGCCGAGTCTTCGCCTGCCCGTCCTGCCTTATCACCGATATGGGCGACGAGAACCTCGAGCCGGAGGTCCGAGCGTGGGGACGAGCTATCTGGCAGGTTCCTGCCCTCCGCACATGCCGGATCCACGGTCAGGAACTGGTCGAGATCGCACACGCCGACGATCCCACATCCCTGCACGACTTCGCCGCCCTTGCGCTTTCGCGGTCTGGCGACCTCGCGGACCTCGATGCAGCAAGCGAGCGTCGGGCGCCGTCTGCCTTCGAGGATTACGTGCACGATCGGCTCTCGTCGAGACGGTCGGGGGCCGAATTCTTGGATGGGCTACCCCTTTACGCCGTGATGCGGCTGTCCGAGAATCTCGGGGCCGTGCTTGCGTTCGGGAGCAAGGTCCGCCTCGACGACCTCGGCGAGGGCGATCTGCACGAAGCGGGTAAGCGCGGGTTCACCTCGGCGTCCTCTGGCGAGGCCGGGATCCGTACGGCGCTCACAGAGCTACAAAAGGCGTTCTTCAACGGCACGGCCGACTGGGGTCCAAAAGCGATGTTCGGGCGGTTCTACGAGTGGCTGGCACACGAGAACGTGGACCCTGTCTACGATCCGGTTCGCGACATGGTCGTGCGTCACGTCGTGGAGACCATGCCCGTCGGTCCCGGGGAAACCATCCTCGGCCGCCAGGTTGCCGATCGTCGGGTTCATTCCCTTCACTCGGCATCGATCGAGTATGGACTGCATCCCAAGCGCTTGCGCAAGCTTCTCGTAGCCGACGGGCTGATCAGACAGAAGGACGCGGCGCGTACGGACGAACGCGTCCTCTTTCAGGTCGAGGCTGTATCCTCGCGCCTCGCTAGTCTCTCAGATACTTTCTCGCTGATCCGAGCCGGGCAGTACCTGAACGCGCCACGGCCGCATGAACGACTGCTCTTCAACGCCGGGTTCATTCAGCCGGTCGTCATCGGCGGCACTGATATCCTGAAGGACCACGCCATCCGACGGGCCGACCTTGACGACTTCATGTCGAGGCTCACGGCGTCTGCCCGAGCTGGGCTTGGGGGCGGCTTGCCGATCCCGGCGGCGGCCAAGCGAGCGAATTGTTCCGCTATGGAAATCGTGCGCCTGCTACTCGAAGGCCGGCTGGCGACCGTCGGCGTCGATGGCAACACACGGGGCTACATGTCCGTCCTCGTTGACGCCGACGAAGTGAAAGCGCTTGTTCGCCGCGAGGACCATGGCGGACTTTCCCTTCGCGCCGTCGAGAAGAGGATGGGCTGGTCTACCAGGGTTGTGACGTCGCTCATCGACCATGGCTTTTTGCCTTGCACCGTCGCTGTGAACCCGGTGAACAGATGCCCGCAACGGGTGGTGATGGAATCCGATCTCGTTACGTTCGACGAATCCTTTGTGTCACTTCATTCATTGGCGAAGGAGCGCAAGGTCTATTTCAAGAAACTGAAGGCAGAAATGATTGCCCGCGGCGTTGAGCCGGATCCGGCTTTCGCCGACGTTCCGGCTACCTTCTACCGACGCGCCGACATTGGTGATCCACCGACTTAGGCTTCGCCATCTTCAGATCAGACATGCCTTAGCCCCGCTTTCGAGCGGGGTTTTTTGTTGCCGATATTCGCGTAGGCTGTCCTTGAACTGCGACACAGGTAACGTGCCACACCCCTTTTTCAACGTGCGTATTTTTCGCTGAAGCCAGCGTTTTCAGTAGCTTGAATGGCGAACTGAGGCAAACCAAAGTGCCGCGGATACCATGCCACCACGCAAGACGGTCCGCGAGGTCATCCGGCAGATCGAAGACGACGGATGGCGTCAGGTTGCGCAACGCGGCAGCCACCGCCAATATAGACATGATGAAAAGCCCGGCCGGGTCACCGTCGCAGGCAAGCCCTCCGACGACGTCTCACCAGGCACACTGAACAGCATCCTCAAGCAAGCCGGCCTGAAAGGCGACTGACATGCGTTACGCCGTAGTGATCGAAAAGGCTGGCAGCAACTACTCCGCCTACGTCCCCGACCTCCCCGGCTGCATCGCAACCGGCGCAACCGTCGAGGAGACAGAGACCGAAATCCGCAACGCGATCCGCTTTCATCTGGATGGGATGCGGGAGGACGGGATCATGCCGCCGGAGGCAGTGGCCATCGCCAAAATTCTCGATCTCGAGATTCACGGATAGTCTTCCATAATTTCTTTACCATACCTCCTCGTTTAACTGCCCAGTTTCATCGAGGAATTTTCTAGTTTCTTCAGTTAACTTCTCCTCCCAACGATCGGGTAAATCAAAGATAATAGTCTTTCTGACTGAGATATTCTTCCCTTCATTCTCCGGACTCATTGCCAACTCATATGTTTCATCGAGGAATTCAGGCAACTGAGCGATCTGCCTGGCGGGTTTACCAAAGGCATCCATCAATAGTCTCTTTATCGGCTCAGCTTCTTCAGGCAAATTGGCAAAAACGACTTCCTCTTCATGTAAAACAATATTGGCGAGATTTTCTTCTAATAGAAGGCATGCGTCGTGAATTCGATCGATATCGCCTTCCTGCCCCGGCGGGCCGAGCGACGCGGTAATCTCGTCAAAAAGAGCGGCAAGCGGAGGGGTCAAATTGCCCATTATGCTGACACGGTCTCGAAGCCAATCCAGAACCTCCGTCTCACGCACACGAGAACGGGTTTTATACAACAGACCACGGCGCAAATGATCGAGTCTTTTAAAATGTTTTGCATTCAAATGCTTCAGAAGTTCCGAAGCAAGCCGAAACTCCCACATATCTGGTTTATCTTCTACAATACGTTGAATCTCTAGAGAATATGCTGAGAATTGAGAAAGTTCTGACTTAACCATATCGTATCTGAGCGCGTCACCTCGCGTACCTATTTCCTTCATAACTCGTCTTTCGTGACTCTCTCGCCAATGCAACAACAACTTCGCAGGAAATCTGCGTTCATCTTTGTCTATTAATCGATGACAATTCGTGCATAGCCAAATGCCGTTGGTAACAGAGCTACGTGTCGCATCCGTCATCGACGAATCATACCGCGCAGACTCAGGTCGTGCTCCGCGGATATGCGCAGCTTCGCCGATTGTGGTATATTTCATCGGATCAATATTTGGGCCGTCGGTCTGCACAAAACAGTCTGGATTTGCGCATCGACCGCGAGACCGTCTCATAAGAAGCTCGACGGTCGCCTTCTTAAAATCGGGACTTCCAGCCAATACAGCACCTCAACATTCGGTGAAATTCCGCATGTAACACTGATATCGTCGCATCATAATTGATGGAAATCAGCTGATACAAATTGGACACCTCGAAGAACCTCCCCTTTGATCGTGATTTATGATTTCCTTGGCCTGATCGAGATCGGGAGGATGGGATGCGTGGCCAGCCTGGGTTTTGGGATGTCGACGAGCGGTATGGCCGCCTGAGCGAGGCCGGCGATCCGCTCGAGAAGCTGAACGCGCTCGTTCCGTGGGAGGTCTTCAGGAAGCCACTTTCCAAGGCGCTGAAG
>NZ_JBEHWS010000020.1:0-38061 GCF_040239565.1 Fulvimarina thalattae | reverse complement strand
GCCAGAAACGGCGGTAGAGCACGCCGTTCGGCCCGGAATTGGCATCAGAGAACAGCCGATTGGGGCAAGAGGGAACCAAATCCGCCTACCAAACGGAAATCATCGGGTTTCCGGAGGTGTCCAACTGCATGACGATCTCCTTGATCAGGGCGAGACCAGTTGCGCCAACCGCATTGCTCGTCTCGCCAGGATAGCCGGGATCAAGGCGCAGATCGGCTACAAGCGTCGGCCCGGCTCCTATGGCGGCAAGCCGTCGGTCGTGGTCGACAACACCCTTGCCCGGCAGTTCGATGTCGATGCGCCGGACAGGGCGTGGGTGACAGACATCACCTACATCCGGACCCGAGAGGGCTTTGCCTATCTGGCCGTGGTGATCGACCTGTTTTCCCGCCGCGTTATCGGCTGGTCGATGCAGAGCCGGCAGACGACCGACGTCGTGCTGCAGGCATTGCTCATGGCGGTCTGGCGTCGAAAGCCGAAGAACACGGTCCTGATCCATTCCGACCAGGGCTCCCAGTTCACCAGCATGGACTGGGCAACGTTCCTGAAGCACCACAATCTCGAGCACTCGATGAGCCGTCGTGGCAACTGTCACGATAACGCCGTGGCCGAAAGCTTCTTCAATCTCCTCAAGCGCGAGCGGATACGGCGAAGGACCTATCGAACACGCGAGGAGGCAAGGCAGGACGTGTTCGATTACATCGAAATGTTCTACAACCCGAAGCGCAAGCACGTCAGGAACGGGATGCTGTCACCCGTTCAGTTCGAACGGCAGCAGGAAACGTAACCCGAGGGCGTCCACAAATCTAGGGGCTATTCAGTCGCCCTTCCATGAAGACGTTGGGCGACCAGGAGAGGAAGGTCGCGCGGTGGAGGTTCACGCCTGACTTGACGCCGCCGCCGACGCCCGGTTCGTCACCGATCGATTTGTAGAATTCCGACCCCTTGACGCCGTTCATCGCTCCGCCGTGGGAAAAGACGGTGGTCGTTCCCTTGGCGAGATCCTTGGCGAAGGCGACATTGGTGAAGGGCACCAGCTTGCCCGGCGCCTTGCACACATCCGGTGTCGAATGCTTGCGGCACGAGCTCAGCCCGTTGAGAGCTGACTTCGGATCAATCGAAACGGCGAATCCACTTCAGAGTTTCGTCAAGCGGGTCAAAGGGCTCACCCAAAATGAAGAGACCGCGCGGGTAATCTTCAAAACGAATGGACGCAAGCGCTTGCGATACGCGTCGATAGTCGTCGAGCACCAGCCCACGATTGATATCGCCGAGTTGAGGCTCGGAGCCGGCCTGAATGACGATGCCACCGTTATAGTCATGAATTGGGCAACTCGGCCCGAGCACTTCGGCAAGCCTTTCTTTGCCCCCCATGGGGCCCATGACTTCGTCCGCCAGCACGGTCAGCCAGTTGATCGACATGATCTTGCGGCCGTCGCCACTCCTCGATTCGACGGTAAACCGCCCGAGATCGGAATAATCCAGGCCGGGAAAGCGTTTTAGAAAAGGCAACACAGTCTGGCTCGCTCCGCCTAAGCCACCGATTCCATGGTCAAGCAGAACGCTGAGGCCGGCCGTGCCATGAATAGCCTTTGCCTGCTGCGCCCATGCCATGGTGCGTTCAATCAGGAAATCGTAACCACGGTCCACAATTGTGCTGGCAGGGAAATAAACGCTAAGGCTGGAAACGCCTAGCGGCATAAGCGGGTTTGGACTGGTCGCCGTGAACGCCATGCTGATCGCTGAGGGTTCGTCGACCTCCAAACCGTTTGGATATCCATAGATCACCGCATCGAAAGGCTCGTCGGTCGAAAAAATACGCGCCTGTTCTTCATAGTAGTCGAGATATTCGGGCCCTTTGATCCGCGTTAGTCGATCGGCGTCGACCTTCTGGTAATGGGTCAACTGATCACCGAATATTTCATAATAATTGCGCAAGACCGAGCACAGCGCCAAGCGTACTGCCGGCTTATCGCCGTCTGGAAAGAACAGGTTCACCGCGAATCCGAGGCGAGCCTCGATGAAACCCCGCTTGTCTGCGATCGCCAAAGCATCCAGTGCGGCAATCGCCGCCTTGGACTCACTCTCCGTCGGAGGCGTCTGACGATTGTCGCTCATTGCGCGCCCGCTAGGGCTGCCGCCCCCAACCCGCCGGCGGCAGCACTGCCCGCCCCGAGCGCGCCGCAAGGTTCGACGATCACGCAGGCGATCACTGCAATCGTCCCCAATACGACGGCACCGCCGATAACCACTTTGGCTCCCAACGACATTCCTTCATTCTGCGGCACTGTCACGTTTTGAGTTTCAGTTCGATGATCGTTGTCGCTACACTGACAGTCTTTTTCAACTGTAATAAGCTGTAATGTTTTGTCATAGGAAGCTGCGATACTTCCATATCGTTGAAGTTGCCCCCGTCGCGGTCGGTCACCTTTGAATTTCATTTCGACAAACTCATCGGGCTGACCGTTTACCACCCGAGTGATGTCGAGCCTCGATCCGGGAACGCCCATTCGCGTCATCGGCGAATGATCATCATTTCGGTACATCTGGCCCATCGGAGTGAAAGTGACTTCCGAATAATAGCCGTTTTGCGGTGTCTTCGGCATCGTCTTGATTGCCGCGTCGACACAACTCTGCTTTTCTGCCTTGCAATCGCAGGCGAGACTGCAAAGAAAATTGGCGGTTGCCGCGCTAGCTCCTGTAAGCGCACCTGTAAAATACCCGCCCGCCGAGATCGTATTGCCCTTATTGAGCAGCATCTTATCGGTGAGGCGGGTGACAGGTCGCCCTTCCATGAAGACGTTGGGCGACCAGGAGAGGAAGGTCGCGCGGTGGAGGTTCACGCCTGACTTGACGCCGCCGCCGACGCCCGGTTCGTCACCGATCGATTTGTAGAATTCCGACCCCTTGACACCGTTCATCGCTCCGCCGTGGGAAAAGACGGTGGTCGTTCCCTTGGCGAGATCCTTGGCAAAGGCGACGTTGGTGAAGGGCACCGGCTTATCAGGTGCCTTGCACACATCCGGCATGGTCGAGCGCACCCAGCCGTCCGAATGCTTATGGCAGAGCGTCAGGCCGTTGATCGCGACGGTTTCCTTCATCTCGCGTCATCTCCTTGCGCGGCGTGTGGTCGGATCCGCTCGATCAGCGCAACAGCCCTGGGTCCGTCGAACTGACTGGTGGAAATCAAGGTCAGGGTGGTTGCCACTTTTGGCGGGCTGTCTGTGGCTGCGCGGTCCAAGCCGCGGGGCGGTGGTGCATCGGTCAAAGCGAGCGCCGCCATCACCGCGCCAGTTGCGGCGCCGCAATAGCCAAGGGTCAGGGGTGGAGTCTCGAAATCGGCCTCCATATGGTCGGGCAGGACTGGAGCAGCGGCGAAGACGACGGCCCATTCCTCCGAGCGCCACCGCTCGCCGTTCAAATCGATCATCAGGCGGTCTGGCGCTCCATCGGCGAGCGCAGCGGCAACCCCCTTGGCGAGATGCCGGCCAAGAAGGCCGGTCGGCCGCCGGATGGCGTCGGTCTCGCGGCCGGGCCGTGCCGAGACGACACGGCCAAGGGGGGCGGCACCGCCGGCTGCGGAAGGATCCGATGCGAGAAAAAACACGACGGCCGCCTCCGACGGGATCACTCCGTGAGGCTGCTCGCGCGTTAAAAGGCGATCGTTGAGAGCCAAACTGTCGAGCAGTTCGGCATGCATGAAGCTATCGATGGCCGCAAAATAGCCCGCTCTGGTCTGGCTCGCGTGCAGCTCGACAAGGCTGCGTGCGAGCTCAACGGTCGCCATCGCATCCCTTGACGAAACGAGTTTGACGCTGGCGATGTGCGAACCGTATGTTTCGGCGATCCAGGTGACGAAGCGCTCAAGAATTGGATTGCCCGTGAGCCAGCCCGGTACGAGAAGGCGCAACGGGCTGGGCATGCCGCCTATGGGGACCTGCTTTCCGAGGTCAGCGAAAGCAGTGGCAAACAGTCGCTTCAGCCGCTCCTCGTAGTTGTGGATCTCGTGCACCGAAAACACGGGCGCGGTTCGCAGCGGCAGACCGTCCGGGCCGACCAGCTTGTCCGTCTTGACGAACTCCCGTTCCCCGGCGCGATAGGCGGCGCTTGCCGTCTCAAAGCTTTGTCCGAGCGAGCAGCACAGCCCGACGCCGAAGATTCCCGGCCCCTCGCTCATGATCGCGACACACCGGCGATCTGGCGAAGTCGTACAGTGCTGCGGTCGACGTCCATGTCGCGGCCGTGGCAGGGTACGACCGTATTCCAGATCATTTCGACCGTGCTTGCAGCCGTATCAAGATGGACGCCGATCAGCCGAAATCGTGTGTCGATCCGCTCACGCCCGAGCTGTGTGCGTGCCTCGAAGATCGCCTGTGGCAGGCGGAATGCAAGTTCGCCATGGGGGCTGAGATTGACCACCCTAACCGGCTCGCCGCCTCTCAGGTCGAAGATCTGGTCGGCTGGAGCCGATTGGTAGAAGGCATTGTCGAAATCGTCCGGCAAAAGCGGCTGCCGGTTCGTGCGCCAGGCGTCGTCATAGGTGCCGGCAAATTTGCGGCGCGGGCGCCAGTGCGGCTGAATGGCACCGAAGCCGAACGGGACAGGCAACGGTTTTCCTATTGCCACAGGCGCTGCCGTATCCTCGATCTGCGGCAGGTCCAATTCGGCGCCGGCGGGCAGATCCTCCCAGCGCGTCGTCCAGCCTCGCCCCGCCGGGTTGTCGTCGTTGAACGCCGTCGCCTCGTCGCCGAGGATGGGATCACGTCCCCCCAGGCTGTGGCGCCAGCTGAGCGCCAGGCTTTCGAAGGGCTCGGCCGCCTCGATTTCGGGCCGGCGCCGCTTTACCGCGCGCAGCCGGCGAGGCCCAGAAACGCGCGCCCGCTTCTGGCGACCCGCAACATCGACGAGTACCTCCAGCTCGCGACCGGCCTTCATATCGGGCCGACAGGCGGTTCCAGCCACGATGAAATCGACCCTCGGGCGAAACGGACATATCTCCGCCTCGGCGAGGAGGACCTCGCTCCCGTCACCCTCATATTGCGGAGCAAGGCGCACGGGCGGCTGAGTCTCACGCATCGAAACGAGCCCATCAGCGCGGATGTCGAAAGAGGCACGTAGGGCGACGACCCAGTTCTCCAGACCCTCGCGGTCGCGGACGAAATACCCCTCGGCCGCAAAAGGCGTCGTGTTGTCGACGGCCCACATCGCCTGCTCAGTTCAGATCGATGGAAGCGGCATCGAGCGCGATGTTTCGCTCGGCCGACTGGACGATCCGCGTGCCCTCGATGCGGATCGTCCCGTCCGGGTGAAGAATTGCCCGCGACTTGCCGTTCTGGATGGTAAGAGCGCCGGAGACGGCATCGATCTCGATCATGTCGGCCAATACCATCAGTTTCGACCACGCGTCGGGAGAAGCCGCTTGGAACGTCCGGCGACTGGGTATCTCGTTCATGATTTCACCTTAATCTTATTATGGGGATCGCCGCCTCTCACCTGCCAGTTATCGCGCCGCATCGCCGACATTTCGCCAGTAGTCTGCGACGGCCGTTCGCAGCTGATACTCGACCAAGGTGGGGTTCAGCGTCGCTGCCTGATGCCACAGGTCAGTTGGATAAGCGGACACCATCGCATAACCCACCCAATGCTGGTCTTTCATCGTCAGGAGGACGCTTACGCCGCCGAGCATGTCGATTTCGGGGAAGGCAACCTTGAAGAGGTAGTAGCCATTCACATCCGTTTTGCCATCGAGATCTGGAACACCGTTCTCTCCCATCGGCTGAAACTGATAGGGCTGGCCCTGCAGCACGTTGTCGAGCAGGATTTCACCCATGGTCTGTGCGAGCTGCGGCGGTTCGACCTGGCGTGTCGCCGCACGAGCATCGATCGAGAAGATCATGACACCGGAACTTTTTCCCTTGTCAGCGTCGTTCACGTAGAATCGGTAGATGCCCGCCTTCGGATCAGAGTCATTCGTGATAGGCAGGGCTCGCCAGGCCGTGGGCATTCGCACCTCGATTTGCCCCTTGGAACCCGCCGACCGGTCAATTGCGATTTCCTCCGTCGTGAAATTCGCCAAGAGTGGATCTTTATTCATCTCCTGGTCAAAGTGCAGCGACCCGACGAAACTGGCAACTTTCGGTCCGAACTTTTGCCAGCTCTCCTCTGGCCCATCGGCGCGGATAACGAGAAGCTCCGCGCCGCGCCGAAATACGGACAGACGGGTAAACTCCTGCCCGCCGTCAACATTGTCCCGGCCCGTCATGACCTCACCAAACGATGGGTCACGTAGCTTGACGCCAAAGTTCAAAGGTCCCCACTGGCGCGCAAGCAACCGCCCATAGTCGACCGCGAGGCCCAATTTCTCGGGAACCAGCTTCGCCGCGTAGAGACGAATCTCACCCTGGTCCCGATTCATCGGATCGTAGCCGACATAAACTTCGTCGAACTCGGTAAAAGCTTCGGCTGAATCGAAATCTTCGACCTTCTCTCCCGTCTTGTTCCATTGAAAGCGGTCAAGCTTCATTGTTTCAAAATCGAGGTACTGAAACCCTTTGATTGCGAACGACTGTCCGCCCTTGCCGCGATCTTGAAGTGCAAGAAGCGCTTCGGTTTGGTTATCTGCCATTGAGGATCCATACGAGATTAGTAGAATGAAGACGCCAAGCGCCAGAGATTTCAGTCTCACGATCGCGTTGCTATTCACCATAAGGCTCCTTACTAGTCCCAATTAAAATCCGAATAGCCCCTTCGCCTTGTCCAATCCGATTACACTGCCTTTGCCCTTCACCCCGGCGCCCAAACCAAGGCCAATCTTCGCGCCAGCCTCGGCCGACATTTTGCCACCCTTGTTCTGAGCCTTGGCTTCGGCGCTCGCTTGGGCGCCTACGGCGCCACTGAGCTCGCCGCCGGCGCAAATGCCAATATCCCAATTCTCGTCGAGGCCTTCATAGTCCTCGCTGACAGCCCAATTGTACAAGCTGACGCCGAGGTTAACAACGCGCCGCGGCGTGTAGCAGAATTCCCCGCCCCACGTGCCTTGCAGAAGGTTCGCGCTCGCGCCAACCTTGCCGGTTAGTGTCTGTTCATCCGGCGAGAGCACAACCTCTGTTGATACCTCTGCCTCTGCCTTCATCACCGCACCGCTAGCCTCACTGCGTATGAAGCCATCCTGATTAGTCTTGATGCTACCTTCCAGCAAACTCCCTTTGGCAGCAGCTTTGAGGCTGCCTTTGATCCCTTTGTTTCCGACAGAGCCTTTAGCCTCTGCCGAGGCCTCGCCACTGACAAAGGACCCCTTGCCTGAAAACACATCGTCGGCGTCGCCAAAGCTGCCCTGACGGACTGCCCCGTCAACCTTGGCTTCGGCCTTTCCTTCTAGGAAGGTAACATCCGGTTTTTCCTTCCATTTTCCGGAAAAATCACTGTCGACCTTGTGCTTTTTATCGGTTGTCGTCTCACCAGTGCGAAGATCGCGCATCTTGGTCGTGCTGTATTCGTCTTGAACACCACCTTCGTCCGTACCCCACTCGCCGGATGGGCCCTTCACCGAAGCTTTGGTCGGCCCATCTTCTTTCTCTTCGGTTTTTTCATCGGGCTTCGCAGGCGGCACGACGTGATTTGCCTCGAGGCCCTGCACGTAATTGCGCAAGTCTTCGATGTCGCTTTCCGCAACCTCGCCATCCGTCGGCAGGCCCATCGCGTTGAAGCCCGTCGGGCTCCAGCTCGACGGATTGTAGGTCCACTTCCGGCTCAGAGGAATGTCGCTGCGCAGCATATCCTTGTTGGCCTCGACGCCATCGAATGGCGGTGGTCCCCCAAGAATGCGAAGATCATGGAACGTGCGGCCGGCGTCGGACATGGCGTTCAGTCGTTCTGGTCGATGCGATCGGCAATGAGCTTTATCCTTTTGCCGGAAATCACGATATCGCCTTCCTTGGACATGGACAGCATCGAATTTTCGCCGACCTTGATCGTGAACTGATCCCCGACCCGAATATTGTGTATTTTCCCGATGTCGACGTCGTAACGCTTTCGTACGATGAGGCTCATTGCTTTGCCAACCGTCTGCTGGAATGTGTGCCCTACGACCGTAGATTTTACAACGCCAACGATCTCTGAAGACGCGCCATTGACAATTTCTGACTTGTTCTTCTCCACAAAAAACTGAAAGTTTCCTTTTGCAAAATTGAACGGGTCGGGAATTTTGAACGTCTTCATGATCGATCCGGCAAAATCGAATAAGGTCTTCGTTTTTTCGGAAATGAGCGTTGAGAGCGGGTTCTGTCCGACCGCGATGGACATATTCCCGGCTATTACCTCGTCATGATCTCCGCCAACTTGGATTGCTTTGTCGTTTCCCACCACCTCGGCCTGATTGTTCCCTGTCCGCCGCGTGCGGTCGTTGCGAACCTCAACATTCATATCTTTCTGGGCGTGCATGAATACTTCTTCGCGCCCGGATTCATCCTCAAAACGCAACTCGTTATAGCCAACCCCTTTATGAGTCTTGGTCTTGAAAATTGAGCGCGTCTTGTTGGCAGGCAGTGTATACGGCACCTTCTGCTGCGGGTTCGGCACCAGGCTCGTCACCAGCGGCCTGTCGGGATTGCCGTCGATGAAGGCGACCATGGCTTCCATGCCAATGCGCGGAATGATTTGCCCGCCCCAGGAGCCGCCGGCCCAGTTCTGGCTGACGCGGACCCAGCAGGTGTCGGAGCCGTCCTTCTTCGCCCGCCGGTCCCAGGGAAACCACAGCTTGACGCGGCCATACTGGTCGCAATGGATCTCTTCGCCCTCAGGACCCGCGATGATGCCGACCTGGGCACCGGCCACATGCGGGCGGCGGGTTTCGCGGTGCGGCGTTGCCGGAATGCGCGAGGGCATCGCCTCGAAGGTGTTGCGGTATTCCGGCTCGTCCCCGGCCGTCTCGTAGGAGCGGTCGACGATCCAGTGCGTCGCGCGAAGAACGACATGTTCCTCGTAATCCCGCTCGGGATGGGCCACCTCATAGGGCTCGAAGCGGCGGCCGGGCTCGACCACGCGGATGTTCGACGCCGCCTCCACCCGGTCGTGATCGGCCTCCGAGGCCTGCATCCGCAGCTTTTCCATCCGCTCGTGGGCGGCGATGTCCATCGCCCGGGCGGGATATTCGTAGAGCTCGCGGATCGTGTTGTCGGGAAGGTCGACCAGCGAGGGCGTCTCGGCCCCCGGCACCGTCTGCGGCGTCTCGAAGTTCCAGTCCCGGCCAGACCGCTTGCCCGAGACATAGGAATAAAGCCGCCGCCAGTCGTCGATATGGTTGACGTCCGACGACCCTTGCGCGATCCGCATCCGCGGCTCGCCTTCAGCCGCTGCAGACGGCTTCAGCCAGCCGCTCGGATGATCGGCGACGACGAGGGTGTGGCGGCCTTCTTCGTGGGAAAACCAGTAGAACAGCCCGTCGTTCTCGAAGCGGCGCAGGAGATAGGCGAGATCGGTCTCGTTCCACTGCACCGAATAATGCTCGACCGGCGGGGTCTCGATGACGCCGGAGAGATCCGGTGCGGCAAGACCGTGCTCGGCAAACAGCATCTCGCAGACATCGAGCGAGGTCTTGTCCATGAAGATCCGGCAATCGGAGCGCCGCGACAGGAGCCACATCTCGGGCTTGAGCGTCATCCGGTAGGAGCGCAGGCCGCGCGTTACCGGCGGGCCTTCCTCCAGCGCGGTGACGAGGGCGTTGAAGGGCCGGCGGATCGCCGACTCGACACCGCCGCCACCGCCGAAGCCGCCGCCTTCCTCATCGCCGCCCTGGACGATTTCGAGCCGCACATCGATCCGCCGCCCGATCAGCTCCCCCGGCTTGATGTCGCCGCGCTTGGCACGCACCGACAGCGCGATGTCGAACAGCTGGTTGACGCCCTCGTGAATGACCGCCCGCTCGGGAAGAACAACATCATCGCCCAGCGGCGAGGCCACCCGAAGAACACGACCCGCCTGAACGAAATCGGAGGCTTCGCCCGCTCTGTCCCCGTCCATCAATTCACTCGCTTTTGCTCATCGGGTCATCGTCCATACCGTCGGCCACTCATAACCCCAGAGTGAGCATTATGAACGCCGAAGGTCCGGTACATGTCAGCTCTGGTTGTACCTTTATCGAATTCGGAATTATGGCGATAGCAAGAAACAGCAAACCTGCTACCGGCATTTCGACTGAAAAGAGTTTCGTATCCGGCAACCGCTCAATCGCAGCCGAACAGGTCTCTAGCGAAGGCAAGTGTTGAAACTGCGATCGCCTGGTGTGCCGGTCAAGCGGGGGGGGGGGGTGACGAAACCCCTCCTTCAGACCTCCTGCCGGTCGACCAACCGCGAAAACCCCGGCCGCTCGGATGCGGCGACGGAGCCCGATACCGTCTCCTCGATCACCCGGCGCGGCTGAACCTGAAACCCGGCCGCCCGGATCTCAACCAACTGGTTCTCCGTCGTCTGCTCGACCGTGGACACACGGACATAGGCAAAGACGCGGGACATGGGCGAGACAACGGACGAGAGAGCTGAAAAATCGATCGAAAACGCCCTCATACTTATCGAGCATGCGCGAAAGCGGATCAAGCTGGATTATGAGTTTTCTCCACAGATGTGCGCATAATCGGTCACATGTGAGCGTACCATGCTTGACTAAGACAGGTGACTGGTCATATTACTCTTTCGGTCACTGCAATGCATGTTGACCAGTGATTCACCAGAAGTCACATAGGTTCTAGGCCCCGTCTATTGAGAAAGGGCAGTCTGATGATCCGTGTAAATGTTCTCCCAAATGGCCGTCTAGTTCTGCCTGTCGCATTGCGCGAGAAGCTCGGCGTGCAGAAGGGCGGTCACTTGATGGCGGAATTGGTCGGTGGCGAAGTTCATCTCACCACTCCGGACGCTGCCTTGGATCGGGCCAGATCGATCTTTCGCGAATATGTGGCTCCAGGTTCTAATATTTCAGGAGAGATCATCGCTGACCGGCGGAATGAAAATGACCTGGAGTCCGATGGCCAATCTGTGGAAGGCGAACGAGGCTGATGCCGTCATGCGTCATCGACACTTCGGCCGTGTTTGTAGATCTCAATGAGGAGACGGGTGCCGCACAAGCCAGACGTTGGCTTCGCGATGCTGCGATTTCCGCGATCAACCTCCAGGAAGTGGTATCGAAGAGCGTCGACAAGGGCGTGCCAGTCGAAGCGATTCCTCGACTGGTTGAAGCTCTTCGCCTCGACATACGACCGCTCGACAGCGAGCTGGCTATAGAAGCCGGTCTAATGCGGGCGGCGACGGTTCATCTCGGGTTGAGCCACGGCGACCGCGCATGCCTCGCCTTGGCTCGCAAACTCGGCCTGCCTGCGGTAACGGCAGATCGCGCTTGGAAGAATGTGGAAAGCGAACTCGGTGTCGAGGTCGTGCTGGTTCGCTAACCATTCGACTTAGCTGATCCGATTTCGGCAAGATTGGGCCGAAACGAGACTGTGGGCTTTTAACTGTGGCAAGCTTAAAGCTACCGTTCGGCTTGCGACTAATTCGAGCTAATATGGGGGTTCATCAGCCGACCGGAATTGAGTTGTCGTAGCCAGCGATCGGCCATCGTGCTCTCGACAAGCGGGTTGATAGGTCCGCAATCTCATCGGCCAGCCAATCGTCCGTCGCATGGGCAGAAGCTGCCATTTCGATCCAAGCCGCGAGCGTGGATTCTAGAGAAAGCGTACTGCGCCCTTCGAGACCGGCCACGAAAAGCCCGTGATCTTCTCGACTTCGCGCTCGCAGAACGCCGACGTGGCTTCGATGCTCCATACACAGTGACAGTAATACCAAAGGTCTTTATGTGCAGCGAAAGCGATTGGGTAATGCTGGAACGGATGCGCCTTATGTCCGATGACGCAGATAATGACGAACGGAAAGGATCGACGCGTCCGCGTCGTGGCTCAGGCGTTGCAACAGCCTACGATACGCTGAAGCAAGAGATTCTGGAACTTATCCTTGCGCCCGGAAGCCCCATCGATGAGACCGATCTTACGCGGCGTTTCAGTATGTCGCGAACTCCAATCCGCGAAGCCATTATCCGGTTGGCGAGCGAGAGGCTGGTGGTGACACTGCCCAACCGTTCCACGATCGTTGCTCCTATCAACTTCTTCGAACTTTCCCAATTTTTCGATGCTCTGACCCTGATGTACCGTGTTACGACGCGGCTTGCCGCTGAACATCGCGACGAAAATGATATTGAGGTTATTCGGCGGCTCGAACGCGCATACGGTGAAGCGGCAACCAGACGCGACGTTGTCGCGATGATAGAGGGTAACCGCGATTTTCACCTCGCGATCGCGAAGGCGGGTCGCAACGCCTATTATACTGATTTGTTCGGCAAACTCCTCGACGAAGGCAGGCGTTTGCTGCGCTACTATTACTCATCCTTCAATGATGATCTCCCGAAAATCTATCTGGATGAGCACCGGATTATGGTTGCCGCAATCGCCAACAGAGATGCGGACGCCGCTGATCGCATCGCACATGCCCATGCCGATCAGATTGTTCGTCAGATCCAGACCTTCATCTCTGCCGACCGTCGCCGAACCGCTGGAATCAATCTGACCCAATGCATCTAATGAGAGGGTTTCTCTCGGATCGAGCGCAGTCGCAGAGGCTGTTGTAAGTTCGATCTACTGTCGCCGCATAAGGCGTCGAAGCCACCAAACATGTCGCCGCATTCGACAGCTCGGCCGCCTCGACTTCAAATATTTTTTTTGTATTTTTGATAGACACACTGAAGATGCTTCGCTAGGCTGACATGTATCGCCTCAAACTCGGAGGTCGGTCAGTGCAAAGCGGAGACCAATATCAGTCGCGGTGCCAGACGACACCCATGCAGCCCGCAGCCGATGCCTTCACACAACAAGCAAGGAAGACTAGATCATGCTCAAAGGTCTAAAGACCACCATGCTAGCCGCGTCCCTTTCGGCCGCAGCGTTGTCTCTCGCACCAGCGTCCGCCGAAGCGCAGGAGGTGACCTGGCAGATACCGACCTCGGTTCCAGAAGGCTCACCCTACTACGTCAATTTCCTTGAGCGTTTTGCAGACAATATCGAGCTTCTGACAGATAAGCGCGTGGCGATCGAGCCATTCGGCGCAGGCGTTCTAGTTCCCGCGCTTCAGGTTTATGAGGGCGTTGCCGACGGCGTCGTTCAGGCCGGTCACTCGACACCCAGCTACCGCGTTAATCAGGACCCGATGAACGCGATCTTCTCTGGGTTCCCTGGGGGTATGGGGCCGGAAGCTTTCATCACTTGGATCTATGAGGGCGGCGGCAAAGAGGCACTGTACGACTTTCGTGCCTCCGAAGGCTTCAAAAGTCTCGTAGTCGGTATCGGCTCCTCTGAGATCATGGCCCATTCCAATGTTGCCGTTCGTAAAGCAGAGGATCTGAAAGGTCTTAAGTATCGCACGTCGGGGCCTTGGGCCGAGGTGATGAAGGACTATTTCGGGGCCGTCCCGACTGTCGTACCTCCGGGCGAGATCTATACTCTTCTCCAGCGCAAAGGCGTCGACTTAATCGAATGGGGCCCACCTTCCGGCAACCTTCCAGAAGGTTTCCACGAAGCGGCGAAGTATATCATCGTGCCCGGCGTTCATCAGCCGACCTTCCTTTGGGAGGTTGTTCTTAAACAAGAGACATGGGACTCTCTTGATGACGAGCTGAAGCCGCTGATCGAGAAGGCGGCGGACCTCACCACAATGCAGGCGCTGCTCCATTTTTACGCCGAAGACGTGAAGGCGCTGGAGACTTATCGCAAGGGTCCGAACGAAATCATCACGCTCGATCCCGAATTTGTCACGGAGCTGTCGGAAGCCGGCGTGGACTGGATCACAAAAAAGGCTGAGACGCTCAAGAGCGAAGGAAAGCCTGAGATGGCTGAGCTACTCGCCGACTACATGTCATTCGAGAAGAGCTGGGCGGCCGAGAGTAGCTATCTTATTCGCAATCAGGATTAATCTGCACTTCTTCGGATCGCGGGCGGAGCATGATCTCCGCCCGACCAGTCGTTCTGTAGTGCCAGTGAAACGCTCTTCGCCCTCTTCAGATGATGCCACCGATCTTAGACGCTGTGGGAAATTCTGCCTGGTCTCATTTCCGGCTTCGTATTCACACTGGCTTCTTCTTTTTTAGTTCGGCATCGACGTCCACCTCGTCACCCACTCGCAATGGGAGAGAACTCGACGATGATCTCCATGCTGAAACTGGTTGACGCCGTCTCCCGCGCCCTCTTCCGGCTGGCTGAAGCCATAACGCTCGTTCTCGTCGCCGCAATGATCTACGAGGTCGTCGCGCGCTATGTTTTTGCTGCTCCGACCCTCTGGGCCTTCGACATCTCCTACATGTGCACCGGCATTCTCTTCGTTCTTGGCGCCGCCTATGCCTTGCGTGAGGACGCTCATGTGCGCATCGATTTCCTGGCCGAACGGATGCCGAGACGTCTGCGATCGGGGATCGAAGCAGCTATCTTTCTTTTCTGCCTCTCGCCCCTCTTCGCCTCTCTCGCTTATGTAGCGATCGACCGCGCATTTCGCGCCTATCAAAGTGGCGAAGTCGAGATGGTAAGCCCTTGGGCGCCGCTGATGTGGCCCTTCTACGCCTTCATCGCGCTCGGACTCGTTGCGCTTGCCCTTCAGATCCTAGCCCACGGCCTGCGGGCGGCGGGCGGCCGCTCCGACGGTGATTTCGAGATTGAGACCTGACCATCATGCTCGTTGCGTCTCTTATGTTTCCAGCGCTGTTCGCGCTCGTCCTGGCTGGCATTCCGATCGCCTTCTCGCTCGCCCTTGTCGCCGCCGTCGCCGGTTTCGCACGGTTCGGAATGCTGGCCCCAGCACAGCTCTACGGTTCGTTCTATTCTGCTTCGACGAACTTTATTTTGGCAGCGATCCCGATGTTCGTTCTGATGGGGGCGATCCTAGAGCGATCGGGCATCGCCGAACGCCTGTTCAAGGTCATGCAGCTCTGGATGGCACGTCTGCCGAATGGGCTCGCCATCGCGACCATTGCTATGGGTGCGGTATTTGCTGCTGCCGCCGGCGTCGTCGGGGCCGTCGAGGTGATGATCGGCATGATGGCTATCCCGGCCATGCAAAAAATGCGCTACGACAACAGCTTGATTGCTGGCACGATTTGCGCCGGTGGTTCGCTCGGCACCATGATCCCACCTTCGGTCATCGCCGTCATGTATGCCTCGCTCGCCCAGATGTCTGTCGGTCAACTGCTTGCTGGTATGATGTTTCCCGGTCTCCTGATGGTTGGCCTTTTTCTCACCTATATCGTCATCGATGGGGCTCTGCGGCAACGCTCGGTCTCATCTACAGCCGCATCCGTCGGAATGGGCTCTTGTGACGTGCCGGCTATTCCAGACCTGCCGCTCGCTGAGAAACTGAAACTGACAGCGACCTCGCTCGCGCCGGTTGTTGCGCTTATCGTCGCCGTCCTCGGCTCCCTCCTTGCCGGCATCGCTTCCCCGACCGAAGCGGCGGCTGTCGGCGCCGTCGGCGCTCTGTTTCTCGCCATCGCCTATCGCCGCTTCAGCTTAGCCATGCTCCGGGAATCGCTTCACGTCACCGTGCGTATTTCGGCGATGATCCTGTTGATCGTGGCCGCTGGCACAATGTTCATGGGCACATTCGCAGCGAACGGCGGCTCAAGCCTCATCCGCTCCGCCGTCAACGAGGCGGGCCTGTCAGAAATGGGCATGATCGTTTTCTTTCTCGCGATTGTCTTCCTGCTTGGCTTCGTGCTCGACTGGACCGCGAACGTTCTGATCTGCGTGCCGCTTTTCACTCCCTTCATTCGCTCGTCCGGCATCGATCCGATCTGGTTCGGCACGATGGTCATCATCGTGATTCAGACGAGCTACCTGACGCCCCCCATGGCGTCCTCCATTTTCTACCTGAAGTCGATCGCGCCGAACGACATGACCTATGGCCAAATGTGCCGAGGCGTTGTTCCTTTCATCCTCCTGCAGGTCGCAACACTTCTGATCGTCGCGCTCATACCTTCGCTCGTCACTTGGCTGCCATCGCAGATCGTGGGCTTCTAAGAGGCGCTGCCGCGAAATCTGTTCCGAACAAAGACCGCCGCTCTGCGGTCCCGCATCGACTGTCTCTATCTCTGGAGGACTTTAAGCATGAACAATTCGATTTTCACCGGATGCATTCCGGCGCTGATGACCCCTTGCAAGCCGGATCGGACGCCGGACTTCAATGCGCTCGTCGCGACCGGGCGTAACCTTGTCGCGAAAGGAATGTCGGCCGTTGTCTATTGCGGCTCCATGGGTGACTGGCCATTGCTTACCGATGCCGATCGCCAGCATGGCGTCGAAGCCCTCGTCGAAGCCGGTGTGCCGGTCGTCGTCGGGACCGGCGCGGTGAACAGCCGGGCAGCCGTTTTGCATGCCGAGCATGCGGCGAAGGTCGGAGCTAGAGGTCTGATGGTCATTCCTCGGGTCTTGTCACGCGGCGTCTCGCAGGCCGCGCAGAAAAATCACTTCAAAGCTGTCCTCTCGGCGGCTCCCGATTTACCTGCGGTGATTTACAACAGCCCTTATTATGGCTTTGCGACGCGGGCCGACCTCTTTTTTGCACTTCGGCGCGAGCATTCCAATCTAGTTGGTTTCAAGGAGTTTGGCGGTGCTTCAGATTTGCGCTACGCGGCCGAGCATATCACTTCGGCCGATGAGACGATCGTGCTGATGGCCGGTGTCGATACGAATGTCTTCCATGGCTACGTCAATTGCGGCGCTACGGGAACGATCACCGGTCTCGGCAATGCGTTGCCGACGGAAGTGTTGCATCTCGTCGATCTTTGCAAAAAGGCTGCAGCCGGCGACCCGGCGGCACGCAGTCGGGCAAAGGAACTCGACGAAGCTCTGCAAGTTCTTGCCTCCTTCGACGAGGGACCGGATCTTGTCTTATACTACAAGCATCTCATGGTCTTGAACGGCCAGAAAGAGTACGCCTATCATTTCAACGAGACCGATGAGCTTTCGCCGGCTCAGCGCGGATTCGTTGAAACACAGTTTCAGCTTTTCAAAACCTGGTACGGCCAGTGGTCAAGTAGTGGGAAAGTGGCACAGGCCGCCGCCTAAACATGAAAAGATGGATTGGCAGGCGTCCCGCGTTACGCTGAGCGGGGCTAGAACAACTCCCTCGGCGAAGAGCACCCTGCCATTTCTCTCGGCCTATCGCGACAATCGGCGTCGAGGCAAAATCGATTGTTGGCAACAAAGCAATCAACCATATGCCGTCTGATCGCTTCGACCCGTGGTTGAATTCGCATGTAGCTCGATCCATTGATCCGGGCCATCACTGAACGTCCGCTGCTGAGCGTAAGCGAAATGTGCATAGATGACAAATCTGTGCGCTCGGCGGTAGTTTATGGGAACGCTGAACTCCCACCGAAAGTGGATCAAATATTTCGCTTTCGAGGCTTCCGTCGTACATAGCCGGCTGAAACATTCGCAGCGATTTCTTCCTGCAGATGTCTTTGACCGAGGATCAACCCACGAACGGCCGCGCGGGCGTCACCACCAGTCATGCGAAAAGCTTCGTCGACTTCGTCCTCGATCGGGTCAGCGATGGTATCGCTTTCCTGCATCTGCTGTCCCATCAGAACTCCCGGCGATCGATTCGGCTTCCCGAATGATGCCAGTGCGACACCGGAAACGAAAGCGATTTGTTCCTCATCCGTTCTCGTGCAGAATGCCGTCATGGTTCAGACGATTCGAGATTTTGGCGAAGGACTTCGGCGCGGTCGTGGCATCCGCATCCATTGCGGATGCGGTAAGCGCGTGGTGTATCGATGCTCGGACTTTCGCGGTGTGATCCAGCCGGGCGCTAACGTGGAAACGCTTCCGTTTCGATGCTCTTGGTGCGGTGCTCAGCCCAGCTATGTTCGCTATACGGCGCTCGATGGTATGGATCGGGAAAGCTTGAGCCAATGGAGACCCACGAAGAGGCGCTTTTAGAAACGTGGTCCTGACGCGCCATATGAGCGATGGCTGAACGCGAAGCGGGACCATGTGCAATCTTTATTCGATCACCAAGGGACAGGAGGCCATTCGCGAGTTCACCAAGACGGTGACCGACTCGACGGGTAATCTCCCGTCGATGCCTGCGGTGTTTCCGGACATGTCCGCTCCGATCGTCAGAAATGGCGAGGACGGCGAACGCCAGCTGGTCCTTGCACGTTAGGGGAGGGCTTGTCGCAACTTTGGGCGCGGGTCGCAAAAGCCCAGTATGGCCCGAAACTTTCAGACTTTGCTAACTTTTTGAAGCCCGAAGATGTGCGCGACGAGATCGTTCTGGCTATGAACGGTCCACTCGCCGGCGAAGCCAAAGCCTTTTCGCAGCCAAAGCATCGCCTCGAACCCCTTGATGGTTCGCCGGGCCGTGTTGAACGAGCGAAAGCCGCCGATCCTCGGCATGGCCTTCTTCACCCGGAAATGGTCGCTCTCGATGCCTTGCTGGAGATGTTTCGTGACGTGGTGAACCGGATCCGGCGTCAGGAGCCGATCCTCGACGGCAGACCGGATCGCGCCGGGGAATGTGCCGGCGCCATCGGTGCCGATCGTCTTCGGCGACAGAAGTGGTTCGTCCTTCAGAATCTTGCGAAAGAAACGCTTGGCGGCGTCGGCATCACGTTTCGCGGTCAACAGGAAATCAACCGCGTTCCCGTGCTTGTCGATGGCGCGATACAGATACCGCCATTGGCCGCGGACCTTCACGTAGGTCTCATCGATCCGGATCGAGCCACAATGGGGTTCGCGGAACTGGCGCAGCCGCTTCTCGATCAAGGGCGCGTAGGTCAGGACCCAACGATTGATCGTGGAGTGATCGACCGCGAAGCCCCGCTCGGCGAACATTTCCTCCAGATCCCGGTAGCTCAGCGGATAGCGCAAATACCACGAGACTGCCTGAATAATCAGCCAGGCCTCGAACTGCCGCCCCTTGAAGTCGACCTTCGACCGCCGCTTCAGTTTCTCGGCGATCGTGTTCAGGATCATGGCAAGGCTCCCCGTCAGTGAGAGCCCGAAAATCGGTGATGATGGTCATCAAATCGTTAAACGGAGAAAGTTTGCGACAGGGCCGATTGAGGACGGTTTCCCCAAGTGCCTTGATGCTGAGGTCCGAGCAGCTGCCCATGAAGGCGAGCCAGGATTCCAGTTCCGGGTCGTCGGCCGTCGCGACGACCATATCGGAGAAGCGCCTGCCGATCAGGTCCGCGAGGGTGCGGGCATTGCGCTTTTCGGCGGCAAGGCCGGTGATGATGACGCCGCCGGAAAAGATGGCGTCGAGATCGATCCCCGACTGCCCGATCCAGCCGTCCACGAGGCGCCGGGCGGCGCACTCGTCGATCGTCTGGCCGTCCTCCGCGAACGGCGTCAGCACCGGCTCGCAGGCAAAGATCGTAACGGGGTCGGTCAGGGCGATGCGGCCGGTCGCCTCGCTGCGATGCCAGCGCGCCCGCGCGACCAGCATGCAGCTCGTCGTCGAGCCGAAATCGAGGCCGGCGAGGAGGACATGATCGTCGTCGCGGCCCGGCATGGCGGTCAGACGCCCGTCAGGGGAATGATCTTCGAGCCGTCGGAGAAGCGCGAGAGGCGGAAGGCGTGGGGGTCGACGAGCGGCCTTGCTTCTGTGGCGAGATCGGCGGTGAGGCGGCCTGCGCCGGGGCCGAGGCCGAAGCCGTGGCCAGAGAAGCCAGTGGCGATGGTGAGGCCGGGCATGGTCTCGACCTGCGAGATCACCGGAACCGCATCCGGCGTCACATCGATGAGGCCGGCCCAGCGCTGGGCGATCTTTACGCCCTTGAAGGCGGAGAAGGCGGCCGACAGCCTCTCGATGGCGGCGTCTGTCATGCGAATATCGGGTTCGGGGTCGAGAATGCGCGTCTCCTCATAGGGCGAGATCTCGCCCTCGCCGCGCTTCTTCATGTCGCGCCATTCCTGGAGGAAGCGCTTGCCGACGCGCGGGCGGAGGGCCGACCATTCCATCTTCACGGCCGGGATGAACTCGCGCAGGAAGCGGAAGCTGTCCGGTGTCAGGTCGAAGACGTTGGAGGCGAGCGTCGAGACCGTGTAGCCGCCGTCCGCGCGCTTGCGCATCGAAAAGTCCGGGCCCCTGACGGTGATCTCAGGCCCGTCCGGAACCGGCTCGGTGCGGCAGACGGAGTTGAGCACCTTCAGCTGCGGCAGGGTGATGCCGATGTCTCGGAGGATAAGCCGCGACCAGGCCCCGCCCGCGACGACGACGCGCTCCGCTGCGATGCGCCCCTTTTCCGTGACGACGCCGGCGATGCGGCCCACCTGAACATCGATCCGGCGCACCGCGCAGTTGGTGACGATCATGCCGCCCTTGGCGCGGACCGCCCGTGCGATGGCGGGCGCCGCGCGCTGGGGCTCGGCACGCCCATCGGTCGGCGAGAACAGCCCGCCGTCATAGTCGAGGTTCATCTCCGGCAGCATCGCCCGGATGTCGTCGCTTTCGACCGCGCCGACGCGGATCTGCGTTCCTTGCAGATATTCGAGCCATTCGGTGTTCGCGCGCTTGAAGGCGGGGTTGTGGAACGGAACGACGATGCCGCATTGCCGGTAGCCGAGATCGGCGCCGACGCGCTCGCCGAGTGTCTCCCAGATGCGGATTGATTCCGCCATCAACGGGATCTCGCGGGGATCGCGCCGCGACATGCGCACCCAGCCCCAGTTGCGGCTCGACTGTTCGCCGGCGATGATACCCTTTTCCAGAAGGACGACCGAATGGCCCCGCTCCGCGAGTTCCAGCGCCGTCGACGTGCCGACGATGCCGCCGCCTATGACGACGATATCGGCCTTCTCGGGAAGGGCGGCGTCGCTTTCGACGGGTTCGACGGTCGGGCCGGGCATGACGTCTCCATGGGGTTCGAGAAGGGTATCGTGGCATCGCACCCGGCTTGCGCGCCGGCCTTCGACCGGAGCCCCGGGACGGTCGGGACGCTGTATCGCCTCGGGCGGGATTTGGGTCCGTCTTCAAACATGCGATATGTCCAGTCACTACCATCTGTCGCGCGGGCTGTGAATATTAAAAGTGAAAAGAGTTTCTTCACAGTTGATTTTCGGAAAGAGTAGGGGCTGCCGGCCCGCCAGCACTCAATCGCAGGAATTCCCATGGCTAAGAGCATCCTGAAGGTCGGCGTGGAGAACGAGGACGGGGAGGTCGGCGGCAAGACAGCGCCGCTGACGCAGGACCCTCACGCGCTGCGCGAGCCCAAGGAGAACAATCTCGAATCCGCGATCGGCCATGAGGTGCGTGCCTATCGCAAGAGCCTTGGCATTACGGTGAGCGATCTCGCCTCGGCGACCGGCGTCTCGCTCGGCATGCTGTCGAAGATCGAGAATGGCAATATCTCGCCGTCGCTGACGACGCTGCAGGCGCTGTCGCGGGCGCTGGGCGTGCCGCTGACCTCGTTCTTCCGCCGCTTCGAGGAGGAGCGCAACGCGGTCTTCGTAAAGGCCGGCGAGGGTGTCGAGCTAGAACGGCGCGGCACACGCGCGGGCCACCAATACAACCTTCTCGGCCATATCGGGAACAACACCAGCGGCGTGACGGTGGAGCCCTATCTGATCACGCTGACGACGGAGAGCGACGTCTTCCCGACCTTCCAGCACGAGGGGATGGAGTTCCTCTACATGCTGGAGGGCGAGGTGATCTATCGCCACGCCTCCAAGCGCTACCGGATGCAGCCGGGCGACAGCTTCTATTTCGATGCCGACGCGCCGCACGGGCCGGAAGAGCTCGTCGAACTGCCCGCCCGCTATCTCTCGATCATCTGTTATCCGCAGCAGGGCCGTGGCTGAGGCTGCGCGGCCCCGACCGCGCCTGAGCCGGTAAAACCGATCTTCATAAGAAAAAATTTTTCTTGAGAGTTGATTGGTCTCGGGTCTTCTGCCATAAGATGGAGCCAGGCCATCTTTTGGAGACATCGGACCATGTGCGGAATTGTAGGGCTCTTCCTGAAGGACCGGTCGCTCGAGGGCGAACTCGGTGCGCTGCTTTCCGAAATGCTGATTACGATGACCGATCGTGGGCCGGATTCGGCCGGGATCGCGATTTATGGCGAACCGGTTCCGGGCCGCTCCAAGCTGACGATCCAGTCCGACGATCCTGCGAGCGACTTCAGCGATATCGAGGCGATCGCGAAGACGGCGGCGGGCGGCAAGGCGGGTTTCACCATCAAGAGCAGCCACGCCGTGCTCGACGTGCCCTCCGATACGCTTCCGATCGTGCGCAAGGCGATTTCCGACAGGCTCTCGACCATCCGCTTCATGAGCGTCGGCGACACGATGGAGATCTACAAGGAGGTCGGGCTTCCGAAGGACGTCGTGAAGCGCTTCGACATCGCGGCGATGCGCGGCACACACGGCATCGGGCACACCCGCATGGCGACGGAATCGGCCGTCACGACGCTCGGCGCGCATCCCTTCTCGACGGGCATGGACCAGTGCCTCGTCCATAACGGCTCGCTGTCCAACCACAACAATCTGCGCCGCGAGCTGAAGCGGGCAGGCATAACCTTCGAGACCGAGAACGATTCCGAGGTCGCGGCGGCCTATCTCACCAGCCGCATGAACGAGGGCCTCGATCTCGGCGAGGCGCTGAGGGAAGCGCTCGACGACCTCGACGGCTTCTTCACCTTCGTCGTCGGCACCAAGACCGGCTTCGGCGTGTTGCGCGATCCGATCGCCTGCAAGCCGGCGGTGATGGCCGAGACCGACCGCTACGTCGCGTTCGGCTCGGAGTTCCGCGCCCTCGTCGGCCTTCCGGGCATCGACGATGCGAAGGTCTGGGAGCCCGAGCCCGCGGAAGTCTACTTCTGGGACCGCAAGGAAACCGCCTCCGCCAAGAAGCTCGCCGCCTGAGACGGTTATTCAAGGGAATCTGAGACGATCATGCCGGCCTACGACCTTGCCGAAACACCGCTGCGCGACCTCAATCAGGCGCTTCATTCGATCGCGCCCGGCGCAAACCACATGGATTTCGAAGTGCTCAACCCGCGCGGCAGCCATGCCGTCGCCGTCGGCTGCGATGCGCCGGTCAGCGTCGCGGTGCGCGGGCCGGTCGGCTACTACTGCGCCGGCATGAATTCGGAAGCCGCGATTACCGTGCACGGCTCGGCCGGACCGGGGGTCGCCGAGAACATGATGTCCGGCACCGTCGTCATCGAGGGCGACGCCTCGCAATATGCCGGGGCCACCGGCCGCGGCGGACTTCTCGTGATCAAGGGCAATGCCGCCTCGCGCTGCGGCATCTCCATGAAGGGGATCGACATCGTCGTCGGCGGCAATGTCGGCCACATGTCTGCCTTCATGGGACAGGCCGGGACGCTGGTCGTCTGCGGGGATGCGGGTGACGCGCTTGGGGACTCGATCTACGAGGCGAAGCTCTTCGTGCGGGGCAGCGTCAAGAGCCTCGGGGCCGACTGCATCGAGAAGGAGATGCGCCCCGAACATCTCGAACTCCTCGCCGATCTTCTGAAGCGCGCGGGCATGGAGGACGTCGATCCGAAGTCCTTCAAGCGCTACGGCTCGGCGCGCCAGCTCTACAACTTCTCCGTCGACAACGCCGACGCCTACTGAGCGGGGGACTTCTATACGTCATGACCTATCACAATCCGCCGACCCCGCCGCGCAAATCCGCCACCTTCGACGATGCCGCGATGGCCGAAATCCGCCGCGCGGCCGCGACCGGCATCTACGATATCCGGGGCGCGGGCGCGAAGCGCAAGGTTCCCCATTTCGACGATCTCCTCTTCCTCGGCGCGTCCATGTCGCGCTATCCGCTGGAGGGCTACCGGGAGCGCTGCGACACGGCGGTGACGCTTGGCACGCGCTTTGCGAAGAAGCCGATCCAGTTGAAGATCCCGGTGACCATCGCCGGCATGAGCTTCGGGTCGCTGTCCGGTCAGGCGAAGGAGGCGCTGGGGCGCGGGGCGAGCGCCGCCGGCACCTCGACGACCACCGGCGACGGCGGCATGACGGACGAGGAGCGCGGCCATTCCGACCAGCTCGTCTACCAGTACCTGCCCTCGCGCTACGGCATGAACCCGAGGGACCTGCGCCGGGCCGATGCGATCGAGATCGTGATCGGCCAGGGTGCCAAGCCCGGCGGCGGAGGCATGCTGCTCGGCCAGAAGATTTCCGATCGCGTCGCCGAGATGCGCACGCTCCCCAAAGGCATCGACCAGCGCTCGGCCTGCCGTCATCCTGACTGGACCGGGCCGGACGATCTGGAGATCAAGATCCAGGAACTGCGCGAGATCACCGACTGGGAAAAGCCGATCTACATCAAGATCGGCGGCTCGCGCGCCTATTACGACACCGCGTTGGCCGTGAAGGCCGGGGCCGACGTCGTCGTCCTCGACGGCATGCAGGGCGGCACGGCGGCGACGCAGGACGTCTTCATCGAGCATGTCGGCCAGCCGATCCTCGCGTGCATAAGGCCTGCCGTGAAGGCGTTGCAGGACCTCGGCATGCACCGCAAGGTGCAGCTCGTCGTCTCGGGCGGCATCCGTTCGGGGGCAGACGTCGCCAAGGCGCTGGCGCTCGGGGCCGATGCGGTCTCGATCGGCACGGCGGCGCTGATCGCGATCGGCGACAACGATCCCCGCTGGGAGGGCGAATACAACAAACTCGGCACGACCGCCGGGGCCTATGACGACTGGCATGAGGGGAACGATCCCGCCGGAATCACCACCCAGGACCCGCAGCTCGCGACGCGGCTCGATCCCGTCGCCGCCGGCAAGCGGCTCGCGAACTATCTCAAGGTCGTCGCGCTGGAGACCCAAACGATCGCGCGGGCATGCGGCCACAACAATGTGCGCAATCTCGAACCCGAAGACCTCTGCGCCCTGACGATCGAGGCCGCCGCGATGGCGCAGGTGCCGCTCGCCGGCACCGACTGGATCCCCGGCAAGACCGGCCTTTAACCCTTCTCCGCCGAGCGCCTCGGGCCGGAGCGACGCCGGCCCCGGCGCTCCGGACACCCACCTGTTTCGCATCGAGAGAGAGCCCCATGACGACCGATCTATCCGCATTCGCCTCCGAGCGCGGCGTCAAATATTTCATGATCTCCTACACCGATCTCTTCGGCGCGCAGCGGGCCAAGCTCGTCCCGGCGCAGGCGATCGGCGAGATGCAGAAGGACGGGGCGGGCTTTGCGGGCTTTGCCACCTGGCTCGACCTGACGCCGGCGCATCCCGATCTCTTCGCAATGCCCGATCCGGCCTCGGTGATCCAGCTGCCCTGGAAGCCGGAGGTCGCCTGGGTGGCGGCCGATCTCGCGATGGAGGGCGAATTTCTCGATCAGGCTCCGCGCGTCGTCCTGAAAACCCTCGTCGACGAGGCGGCCGGGATGGGCCTTAAGGTGAAGACCGGCGTCGAGGCGGAGTTCTTCCTCCTCTCGCCCGAAGGCTCTTCGATCTCCGACGGCTTCGATACGGCGGTGAAGCCCTGCTACGACCAGCAGGCGGTGATGCGGCGCTACGATGTCGTCGCCGAGATCTGCGATCATATGCTCGCCCTCGGCTGGAAGCCCTACCAGAACGACCATGAGGACGCGAACGGCCAGTTCGAGATGAACTGGGAGTTCGACGACGCCCTCGCGACGGCCGACAAGCACTCCTTCTTCAAGTTCATGGTGCGCTCGGTCGCCGAGAAGCACGGGCTTCGGGCGACCTTCATGCCCAAGCCCTTCGAAAAGCTCACCGGCAATGGCTGCCACTGCCATGTCTCGGTCTGGAAGACTGATGGCGGAACCAACGCCTTTGCCGACGACGATGCGCCGTTCGGCCTGTCCGCCAAGGGTCACAGCTTTCTCGGCGGCATCATGAAGCACGGGCCGGCGCTCGCGGCGATCACAAATCCGACGGTGAACTCCTACAAGCGCATCAACGCCCCGCGCACGACCTCCGGCGCGACCTGGGCCCCGAATGCGATCACCTGGACCGGCAACAACCGTACCCACATGGTTCGCGTGCCCGGCCCCGGCCGTTTCGAACTGCGCCTGCCGGATGGTGCGGCGAACCCCTATCTCCTCCAGGCCGTGATCATCGCCGCCGGGCTCGACGGGCTGAAGACGAACGCCGATTCCGGCCCGCACAGCGATCTCGACATGTATGCCGAGGGCCACAAGGTAACGGATGCGCCCGAGCTGCCGCTGAACCTTCTCGACGCGCTGCGCGCCTTCGAAGGCGACGGCGATCTCACAGACGCTCTCGGCGCGGCGTTCTCCAAGGCCTACGCCAAGCTCAAGCGCGACGAGTGGACCAGCTATTGCGGCCACCTGACCGACTGGGAGCGCCAGACGACGCTCGACATCTGAGCCTAAGAGGCCGGCAGGCCTTTCGCATGATCCGGAAATTCAGCGGAGCGTTTCCTCGCGATGTCATGGCTCCTTCTCATCTTCGCGGGCACGCTCGAGATTGGCTGGGCGCTCGGAATGAAGTATTCCGAAGGGTTCACACGCCCGGTGCCGAGCGTGGTGACCGGGCTTCTGATCCTCCTCAGCCTGTTCCTTCTCAATCTCTCCCTGAAAGACCTGCCGGTCGGCACGGCCTATGCGGTCTGGGCCGGGATCGGCACGGTCGGCACCGCCGTGATGGGTATCTTCCTCTTTGCCGAATCCGCAAGTCCCAGCCGGCTTCTCTGCATTGCGATGATCGTCCTCGGCATCGTCGGACTTCGCTTTCTGTCCGAGGGATGAGCGGCGGAGACCGCGGCGCGAAAGAGTGCAGTCCGGCGGCCGATCTGCGGGCTGCCTTGCACCATTCTGCCAAAAAAATAAGCACCCAGAAAACTGCTCATTAAATGCAAATTCGTTTTGACATCATGCCGCGGATGAATGTATCATCAAGAAATGTTATTTCTTCATAGTGAAGGTAAAGATCGTTGTCAGAGGTGAAAAGCCGACCGATCTGGGGCAGGCTGAAACGCAATGATGCGGCGCGGGCCCATCTCGTCTGCGTCGAGGGCGAAGGCCTCGAAGCGGTCGTCGATCTCTTCGGCAGCCGCCCGGCCCCGGCCTCCGTCACGGTGCTCTTCAGGGAAGCCGACGAGCGCAAACCGGCTTCCGGCCGGAAGATCCTCGGCGAGACCTGCACCTTCCACACCTATCCGAGCCGCAAGACGCTTATCAGTGCGCTGAAGGCCCATCTGGAAAAGGCCTCCATGGGCACCTGCCTCCATCTCGCCGGAGGCGAGGCCTTTCTCAACGAGGCGAGCGCGGTTGCCTCGGCCCACGGGGTGATCGGCAGCGGGCTTCAGACGGAGCTGCGCGGCAAGCCCGCGCGCCGGGTCCAGTGCGTCCACTGCAAGGGCATGATGGACGAGATCGAGGAAAGCCCGATCGTCTGCGCCCATTGCGGCGTCAACCTGATGGTGCGCGACCACTATTCGCGGCGGCTCGGTGCCTTCATGGGCGTCTGCGTCGATGCCGAAGCGCCCGGTGTTCTTCCCGAGACGACGAGGTTCTGAGCGATGGCCGCCGAGCAGTTCACCGTCAGGGTCGCCGAGGTCGAGAGTCTTACGCCGAAGGTCAAGCGGCTTCGCCTGACGCCCGTTGACGGGAGACCGCTTCCACCCGCCTCGGCGGGCGCGCATACCGTTCTGACGCTTCAGACCGGCGAGCGGGTTCTGCGCAATGCCTATTCGCTTCTGGCCTCTAGCCATTCGGGCGAGGCCTACGACGTCGCGGTCCTGCGCACCGAAGATTCCCGCGGTGGCTCGCGCTACATCCACGAGAAGGTCCGCGAGGGTCACGAGCTTGCGCTGTCGGCCCCGGTCAATCTCTTTCCGGTCAACCGCCTCGCGCGCCATCACGTGCTCGTCGCCGGCGGCATCGGCATCACGCCGATCATGGCGATGGCCGAGGAGCTCGCTCGCACCAACCAGTCCTTCGAGCTCCACTACGCCATGCGCGACGATGCGAACGGCGCGTTCTGGACCACGCTCCGCGAGCGCTACGGCGATCGGGTTCACCTCTATTTCAGCGAGCGGGACGAGCGGCTGAAAGTGGCGGAGATCCTGCCGAACCAGCCGCTCGGATCGCATCTCTATGTCTGCGGGCCCGAACGCATGATCGAGGGTGTCCTCGCCGATGCGCGGGCCGAGGGTTGGCCCGACGCCAATCTCCACGCCGAGCGCTTCGTCAGCGCCGGCGGCGGGGATCCATTCGCGGTGACGCTCGCGAAATCGGAAAAGTCGCTCACCGTCGGCGAGGAAGAGAGCCTCCTCGAGGCGATCGAGCGGGTCGGCATCGACGCGCCCTTCCTCTGCCGGGGCGGAGCCTGCGGCGAGTGCATGTGCGACGTGATCGAGGCCGACGGCGAGCTCGATCACCGCGACCACATCCTCACCGAGGACGAACGCCGGTCGGCCGAAAAGATCCTGATCTGCGTCTCGCGCCTGAAGGGGCGCGAGCTCGTGCTCGATCTCTAAAGAGACAAGACGAAAGTAGCCTCCATGTCCCTCGCGATCGACCAGTCCTACCCGTCCTTCTTCAACGAAGAGACGTTTCGCGACGACTTCACCTATGCCAACAGTGCCGAGGCGATCCGGCGCTTTCCGTTCCCCTTCGACCGCGACGAATACATGTACGCGGTCAATATCGAGCAGCACATGCCGGGACCGCCGAAATCGGCGACCGAGTTCCCGATCGACATCGACGAGCACTACGTCGCCGAGATGGCCGACCGGGCGAAGGTGCTGGAGGCCGATCCCCTGCGCTGCCAGTCCCTGCCGCACATGATTACGGCCGAATGGGATCTTCTGGAACTCCTGATGACCTCCATGGCGCGGGACTATCCGGAATGGTTCAGCCTGACGCGCGAGGGCGCGAACTGGCACTGGATCAACCGCCCGCTCGGCATCGATCACCGCTTCACCTTCGGCGATACAGCGACGCTGCCCTTCGGCCCGATGGAATACATCACCCGCCAGTGCCAGGGCGACTTCTGCCTGATGGACCAGCGCGAGGACAATCTCTGGCTCGATGCAGGCATCGTCACCAGCCAGGCCGACTGGTCGCTCGACTTCGATCTCGGCATGAACTTCATCGAATGGCACGGGCCGGTGCCTCGCGCGCACGGCATGGGCGTCTTCGAGCGGGCGCTGAAATTCCTCCTCAACCTCCAGATCGGCCGCCCGATTCGCCGGCTCAACTGGACGATGACCATCAATCCGCGCCTCGATACGAGCCCGGAGAACTATCACCGCTGGGGCATCGACCGCACCACGGTGACGCCCGAGAACGTCGGCGACAAGGTGCATCTCCGCGTCGAGCTTCAGGCCCTGTGGCGGCTGCCGCGCTCCAACGCGATCGTCTTTTCGATCCGCTGCTATCTCATCAAGTTGGAAGAGCTCGTGACCCAGGCAAAATGGGCCCGGCGCTTCCACCGGGTCCTGCGCGACCTTCCCGAGGACCTCGCCGACTACAAGGGCCTGACGAACTACCGGAAGATGGTGGTCGACTGGCTTTCCAGGCATGACGACGGCGCGCCGACCTCGCCGGGTTTCTACCCCGACTAGCCAGCGTCGCGCGACACCGCGCGACGACGACAGACCCTGAAGACATCAAGCGAAGCGCGATCGGACGATCCCGCATCGACGGCCTCGCTATGCCCGAAACGAGAAACGCGGAGGAGCCAGCCCCTCATGGCCGAGATAACCCGAAATTCGATCCTCAACGACCGCCATAAAGCGCTCGGCTCCAAGCTGGACGCCGAGTGGAACGGCATGCCGCTGCCCCAGACCTACGACACCGATCCCGACGACGAGGTCGTCGCGGTGCGCACCAAGGCCGGCCTCTTCGACGTCTCGGCGCTCAACATGCTGAACGTCACGGGCCCGGATGCGGCAGCGGCGCTCGATCAGATGCTCACTTCCAACATTGCGGCGATGTCCGCCGGTCAGTCGGCGATCTCCAACATCGTCGACGAGAACGGCTCGCTGATCGACGACGTCCTCATCTATTGCGACGGCCCGGAAACCTTCCGCGTCTCCCACGGCGGCGGCGCACTGGAGGAGGTGATCGATGGCTTCTTCAAGGGCAAGGACGCAAAATGGGAGAAGGACGACGACGTCCACATCCTCTCCCTTCAGGGCCCGCTCTCCCTCGACATCCTCAATCCGCACACGCCCTACGACCTCAAGGCCCTCGCCTATTTCAAGCACGCCCCGACCGAACTCTTCGGCAAACCGGTCTCGATCGGCCGCGGCGGCTATTCGGCCGAACTCGGCTACGAGGTCTTCTGCTCGGCGGCCGATGCCGTCTTCCTGTGGGACGAGATCCTGAAAGCCGGCGCGCCGCATGGGGCGATCCCGGTCTCCTGGGCCTGCCTCGACATCGTGCGCGTCGAGGGCGCGCTGCTCTTCTTTCCCTACGACATGCCGGAGGGCGACACGACGCCCTGGGAGGTCGGGGCCGACTGGACCGTCGATCTCGACAAGCCTGATTTCCACGGCAAGGCCGCGCTCGTGCGCCGCAAGGACGAAATCCGCGTTGCTCAGGTGGGCGTCGAGATCGATACCCTCGGCGTCGTGGAGCCGGGGGCGGAGATCGTCAAGGACGGGCGCACCATCGGCACCGTCAACAGCACGGCCTACAGCCGCTACCTCATGAAATCCCTCGGCCTTGCCCATGTCAAGCCGGGCCTTTCCGCCCTCGGCACCAGTGTCGAGGTGAAGACGCCGGACGGGATGCTGCCCGCCCATATCGTCCGCACGCCCTTCTACGATCCATTGCGCTTCCGGACCCACCCGAAGAGCGAGCGGGTGGCGTGAGGATGCCGATGGCTCTTTCGCTGAATAAAGCGGCAGGCAGCGGACGCGACCTGCCGAAATTCCGGTCAGTCCGCGGTGATCTGCCGGGCACGGCGCATGCGGGAAGAACGAAACGTTCGGCGCGCTTCGTAACCCGGGATTCACCTTGCGCAAACGCGGCGTTGAGCGTCGCTTCGGAGAAAAATCGACCCGCCCGGCCGCCGCATGAGAATCTGGCACACTTCTCGCATCAGTAAATTTTGTTTCTTCTGGATATTCGTAATCGTGGAATGACAGCGGGGACCATGAAGGTCCGAACCATAGGAGAACCGCATGGAACAACAACTCATGGAACTGGGCGAGAAGGTTGCGGCGCTGGAGGCCGGAACCGGAATGTCCAACACCATCAACATGGAGATCTTCTACTGGTGGTGTACCGCTTTCATGATCACCATCCACGCCGGCTTCCTAGCGTATGAAATGGGCGCCTCGCGCGCCAAGAACGTTCTGGCTTCCGGCACCAAGAACCTCCTCGCCTTCGCCTTCGTGGTTCCGACCTTCTTCTTCTTCGGCTGGTGGATCTACAACGCCTTCCCGGGCGGTCTGACGATCGCGGAAGGCTCGTCCGTCGCAGCGCCCTGGTCGGCGGCGATGGGCCCGAACCTCACCGATAACGCGACCGGCATCTTCTGGGCGGCCTTTGCGCTGTTCGCCGCTACCACCGCCTCGATCATGTCGGGCGCGGTCATCGAGCGCATCCGCCTGACGGCCTTCCTGATCCTCGCGATCATCCTTGGCTCGGTCGTCTGGATCCTCGGCGGTGCCTGGGGATGGCACCCTTCCGGCTGGCTCACCACCGAGCTCGGCTATCACGATGTGGGCGCCGCCGGCGTCGTCCATCTCATCGCCGGCGCGTTCACGCTCGGCGTCCTCCTCAATCTCGGCCCCCGCATCGGCAAGTATGACGAGAACGGCCAGCCTAAGCCGATCAAGGCGCACTCCGTTCCGCTCACAGTAGTCGGCCTGATGCTGATCATCGTCGGCTTCTTCGGCTTCCTCGGCGGCTGCATCATCTATATGGGCGGCGCTCAGTGGACCAATATCTACGGCCAGCCCGCGACGCTGTCGGCCTTCGCCTTCAATACGCTGATGGGCTTCTCCGGCGGTATCATCGGCGGTTGGAGCAAAACCCGCGATCCGTTCTGGATGATGTCCTGCGGCCTCGTCGGCATCATCTCGGCCGCATCCGGTCTCGATGTCTACTATCCGCCGCTGGCCTTCGCGATCGGCTTCGTCGGTGGCTATGCCGCTCCGATCGTCGCCGCCATGCTTGAACGCGCAAAGGTCGACGATGCCGTCGGCGCCGTCGCGGTGCACGGCTTTGGCGGTGCCTGGGGTGTTCTCGCCATGGGCATCTTCGCCGCCGGTTACCCCAACATGGGCGAGATGCCGCCGGTCACGCTCTACGGCCAGATCATCAGCCTCGTCGTCCTCGGCGTTCTGGGATTTGCGCCGGGCTACCTGATTTCGCTCGCGATGAAGGTCACCGGCTATCTGCGCGTCCCGCACGAGGTGGAAGTCATGGGTCTCGACGTGGTGGAGGTTCCGATCGAAGCCTATCCGGAGGGCATGACCCAGCCGGCCCGCAAGGAAGCCTCCGATACGGGCGGCCTCTCCGGCGCCGTCCCGGCCGAATGATCCCGAGACAATTCTAGAAAGGACGAGCAGCTCATGAACACGTCTCCCATCACGGACTGGGAAGGTGCGGGCGCCTACTTCACCTTCGCCGACAGCAGCCTCGGTATTGCGGTCTGCCTCGCAGCCTCGGCCGCGATCGTCGCCTTCTCGATCTGGTACGGCACGCGGCACGAAAGCAGAGACTTCAAGAAGCACACAAGCTGAACGTAAGTTTTTCGCAGGCTGAAACTTCCGAAGCACCCGGCGCATCGTCGCCGGGTGCGTTGCCATGCCGAAGTACATCTTGAAGTAGCGCCGCAAATATTTTCTTTTCAGGAATAATACGTGACACAGAGGGGGGGCTCTCTTACTTTCCCCGGACCGAAGCCAGGCGCGTTGGGCCTGTCGCAAGTTTGCGCCTGAAGCGCGAAAGCCCATCTCGCCCGAGATTCTCAGGCTTTGTTAGCGTTTTGCAGCCCGAAGATCTGCGAGACGAGCTCGTTCTGCCGATGAACGGTCCAATCGCCGGCGAAGCCGAAGCCCTTCCTCAACCAGAGCATGGCCCCGAACCCCTTGATCGTTCTCCCGGCGGTGTTGAACGGGCGAATGCCGCCGATCCTCGGCATGGCCTTCTTGATCCGGAAGTGGTCGCTCTCGATGCCTTGCTGGAGATGCTTCATGATATGATGCACCGGATCAGGTGGCAGAATCTGGTCTTCGACAGCAGAACGGATGGCAACCGGGAACGGTCCTGCGCCGTCCGTGCCGATCGACGTCGGCGACAGAACCTGCTCGTCCTTCAGCATCTTGCGGAAGAAACGCTTCGCTGCATGGGCATCGCGTTTGGCTGTGAGCAGGAAATCGACCGCGTTGCCGTGCTTTTCGATCCCGCGGTACAGATATCGCCACTGGCTGCGGATCTTCACATACCTTCCGTCGATCCGAATGGAGCCACAATGGGGCTTACGGAACCGGCGCAACCGCTTTTCGATCAGCGGCGCGTAGGCTAGAACAGCGATTGATCGTCGAGTGATCGACTGCAGAGCCGCGCTCGGCGAACATCTCCTCGAGATCCCGGTAGCTGAGCGGATAGCGCAGATACGAAGTTACCGCCTGAACGATCAGCCACGCCTCGAACTGCCGGCCTTTGACGTCGTCCTTCGACTGCCGCTTCAGCTTTTCGACGATCGTGTCCAGGATCATCGCAAGGCTCTCTGTCAATGAGAGAGCGAAAAACAACGAACACGGTCACCAGAGAGTTAAACCGAAAAGTTTGCGACAGGGCCTGGGAGAACGGTATCGGATGATATGCCGCCTACCCCGTTTCGAGCCAATGGCCGTGAAGATAAGCAGAAAGATGGATTGTCGCGACGGTATCGATGGTCGGGACCAAAATGTCAGCCTTCTCGGCCCTATGCGGAAGGTGGCAGCTGCCACCTTCGCAAAAAGGTGGCAGCTGCCACCTTTGATGAAGCGAGGGAGTGAAGCTGGCCACTAAGGGCGATTACTCGGTACGGCGATTTGCATGTTGCCTGAGATAAACGGCGACGAGATCTGGCAGTTGATCCTTTAGATAGGCGGCGATGCCGATGCCGTCCCGGTCCGTGACCTGGAAGGTCACGGACTTACCCGAGCCGCTTAGTGAGAGCCGAACCCCCTGCCCTGCATAAAGCGATGTTCCCGGATCGCGAGGCGGTGTCGCGAAGTTCTTCATGAATCGGGCGAAGCGCTGATCGCTGGAAAGGTCGATCCAGTCAGAGGCCTGGACCAGCGAATTCATTGAGGCGAGTGCTGCCTTGTCGCCGGTCTCGTCGATGACTTTCGCCAGCGCCTCCCAGCGTGGACGGCCGATCTTCGGGGCCGGGCCGATCGCGTCGACGATGGCGCGGGGGATCGACTGGGCGAGGGTGGTCAGCTTCGAGACATTGGTGGGCGGGATCGAGAGAGCGGCTGCGATGGTCTCGCGCTTGTATCTGCCTGCTTTCAGGGACTGCGCAAAGAGCGCTTGCTCGATGAAGGTAAGGTCCTTGCGCTCGGTGTTCTCCTTGCCGAGGGCGACGACCATCTGCTCGTCGTTGAGATCGGCGACGATTGCTTTGACCGGCTGGCCGAGCTCGCGGCAGGCCTTCCAGCGGCGATGGCCGTAGGCGATCTGGTAGCGCGTGCTGTCGCGCGGATGGGCTCGCACGAGGATCGGCACCTGCTGGCCATTCTCCCGCAAGCTGTCCATCAATTCGCGGAAGCCCTCGTCGATCTCGATCGGTAGAAGGCGATCCTGGACGAAGGAAGGCTCGATCGTATGGGGATCGAGCTCGACGACATGCATTTCGTCTGCGATGCGCTTGCGTAAGCTTTCGTTCTCTTCCTCAATGCGCGAAAGGGAGCTTTCCAGCGAACGGACGGCGCCGGCGGGGGCTCCGCGCGATACGAGCCGCTCCGGTGCAGCCGGTTTATCGGGCGTTTCCTGGGGCGCTTCGCTGAACATCGCCTTCATTCGGCGTGCCCTGTCGCTGGCCTTGCTCATGAGCGCCCCCATGCCTGTTTGATGAGCCCGAAGATTTCCGCATTCGCCGCGTCCACCGCATCGAGCGCGCGGCGCAGCGTGTCACGGTTCATGGTACCACGCTCGATCTCGTAGAGGGATTTCTTTTCAAGGCCCGCATTGGCGATCGCCGTCGTTTCCAGAACCGGCGTGACGCAGACATGCTCGCCGAAAAGCGTGCGCAGAAGCGTCGCGACATTCACCTGAGGCAGGTCGTGCGGATTATGCCTCGTCAGGAGATAGCGGAAGAAATCCTGCCGCATCTTGCCGCCTGCCCGCTCGATGACGCTCAGGAGGTCGCTCGTCATGGCGAGAAACTGGTTCATGGAGGCGACGTCGAGCATCGCCGGATGGATGGTGACGACGATCGAGGTGGAGGCGTAGAGCGCCGAAAGCGTAAGATAGCCGAGCTGGGGCGGGGCGTCGATCAGAACGACGTCGTATTCGTCGTCGACGGAACGGAGCGCGGCCTGAAGCCGGCGAAAGAACATCTGGTCGCCGCGCGAGCGGCCTTCCACGATGGCGCGGGGTGTGTCGTGCTCGAACTCCATCAGTTCAAGATTGCCGGGCACGAGATCGAGGCCTGGGAAATAGCTCTGGACGATGACCTCGCGGATATCCACCGTGTCGTCGTAGCGGATGACGGGATAGAGCGTCTTGTCCGCTGGAACGTCGAATTCCGGCTGGACGCCGAACATGGAGGTGAGGGAGGCTTGGGGATCGAGATCCACGACGAGGACGCGCAAGCCCTGGAAGGCGAGATAGTGGGCGAGGTGGATGGAGGTCGTCGTCTTGGCCGAGCCGCCCTTGAAGTTCGCCACCGCCAGCACCTGCATATGGTCGCCCTCGCGGCGGCCCGGCAAGAATTTCAGCGCCTGGCTGGGACGCTTCTCGGCGAGATGCCGACGGATCGCGTTGATCTGTTCCAGCGTGTAGAGCTTGCGGCCGTTGTCGAGTTGGGTGGGCGTAACCGCCTCGCCGTCGATCGCCATCTGGCGGACCGTGGACTCCCCGATGCCGACGAGGTCGGCGACCTCGCGGCTCGTAAAAGTCCGCAGCGATTTGCGCGCCTCGGGCGGATAGAGGCTCTGGCGCATGGCGTGGAGCTGGCGCGAGAGCGTATCGGAGTGGCGCGCGATGATGGCGGCGGCATCGTTGAGGCTTGCGGGTTTTTCGACGTCCGCGGTCACGGTATCTCCTGACGGAAAAACTTTGCTTTGCGGCTCTATAGCGTCAGCTTCGAGTTACCGCTAGGGTTTAGCACAGACTCGCTGAGTCGCGTCCAGCTTCGGGCAGGATAATTGATCCGGCCCGCCGGGCGATGTGAGCGAATGAGTAGCATGTTGTCCGGCCCGAAAGGGCAGGGGATATCTGCTTGCGCACCAAGCTGCAGCCGGCGGTATTCGCGGGGGCGGGAAAACAATCTATCCCCGCCTCGGTGCGGATGGTGTGAACTGGCGGCGAAAGCGCGGCTTAAGCGAATATGAACGGCTTCCTTCGGGAGGCGCCACACGAGGAGATGCAAACGGCAAAAGAAAAGGCCCCGAAGCGGGAGCCGCTTGGGACCTGATCCAGAAATCGTGGTTGTTTTCTGATTAGGCCCTTTCACCGACATCGTCAACAGAAAACGCGGTTTCCCGCCACGGACTTGCTTTGCCTCGCGCAAGGAAGACCCGATGACGGAAGAGCAATGCCGTGCGCCTGTGAGCGCGCGAACGATGACGGCCGACCTGTTCGGGTCAGGCGAAGGGGGAGCTGTGCCCGCTCCATCCTTCGAGGCGAAGGCGGCGATCTGGCGCGACCAGCAGGCCGGACTGATCTCGTTTGCGGAAGCGCAACGCCGATCGGCGGCTGTCGGGGCCTCGCTGGTGCGATCAGGAGATGGCGGCAACGGCGCTAAAGGCCTCGCCCGTCCGCCCGTCGCGCGGCCGCGCCATCAGCGGCCTTCTCCGAACGAAAGCCGTCAGTACGCCCAACCGATGGCGACGACGGCCGCCCGAGACGATCGCCTCACGCCGAACGCCAAGGCGTTCCTCCAGGTGCTTCGCGCACGCTGCGGCAAGGGACGGGAGACAACCATCACCAAGGGAACGGCTGGCAATATCATGGCCCGCTCGACGCGCACGATCCGGCGCTATCTTATCGATCTCGTTCGCTTCGGCTATGTGGAGCTTTCGATCTCACGCAATCATCGCGGCCTTCACCTCGGCCTCATCGTGAAGCTCACCGAAAAGGTCATGCCGTTCTATGAAGAGGCGAGGGGGCTTGCCCGGTGGCTCGCCGAAACGCCGGCGGCCATGTTCGAGCCGTTCAAGGGCGTCTTGGGCCCCAGAGAACAAGGGGTGACACTTCTGTCATCCAGAAACCAAATCCCAAAAAATCATTCTTCTCAAGGTTCACATGGCGCGGAAGATATAAGGAAGGTGACGCCGAGGCCGCCCGACTAACGGCCATCTCGGCTCTCTCAGTCCTCAGACAGCCCCGTAACAAAGCATCTCGATGATGCCATGAGGGATCTCACGTCCAGAGTTCCGGCGGCGCTCAGACGTCTGTCTTCTCGCGTCTCTTCGTGACCCGTCTCACGGCGGACCGAACCTTCCAGCGATCACCGAGCATGACGCCGCCCGTTCGCAAGGCCCGTCGCATCCGGTATCCGGTTTTCAAGCCATCTTCGTCGTGGACTTGCTTCACCAAAGTGGAGAGCTCTTCTGAAAGAAAGAGGAGCATTTCATGGGCAGATCGCATCGCCGGTTCGGCAAGGAATTTGCGGCAGAGGCTGTTCGTCTGGTCGAGACGAGTGGACGTTCTCAGAAGCAGATCGCCGACGACCTCGGGATAGGCCGGTCGACACTGCGAAACTGGCTGACCAAACATCGAGAACGAGATCCTGCGCCAGGAACGCGAGATCCTGAAGCGGGCGACGACTTTTTTCGCCAAGGACGGGTTGAGGCCGGAGCGCCATCGGTCCGAGCGAATGGCCGAACGATGAGGTTCGAA
>NZ_JBEHWS010000002.1:0-375068 GCF_040239565.1 Fulvimarina thalattae | reverse complement strand
GGCCTGGAAATCGATCACACAGGATCAGCTCTCAGCCGAAAACCCCATAGTCCCGTTCCAGCATCCCGCAGGTTCGTTCTTCGCGGACTTTCGTACGCCTCGCGGCGCCCGAAACTCTTCAAGTATCCAGACTAGCGGCTTCTCATCCGATTCACCCCGCAGCAGACGGTCAGCTTCTTGTGGAAACTGCGTAGCCACGTTACGCCCCCGGACATGCTCGCTGGACATTCCGCTCTCCGCGCCGCCTTCGCAGCCTTCTTAGCCTTCGCGTCCGATCCCGCAGTCGCGCAGATATCGGGACCCGAGACGGTCATCGACGGCGATACGATCGGGGTTTCCGGAACTGAGGCTCGGATCAGGCTATACGGTATTGATGCGCCGGAAAGCGGTCAGACCTGCGATGATACCAACGGCCGGCGATACCTGTGTGGAACGCGGTCCGCGGACGCGCTTGTCGCTATCATCGGGCGGAACGGCCGTGTCCAGTGTTTCGAAGAGGATCGCGATCGCTACGGACGTATCGTTGCCGAGTGCGTGACGCCGAACAACGTCGTCATCAACGCCGAGCTCGTCCGGCAGGGATGAGCCGTCGAATACGATCAATACAGCGATGGACGATATTCGGAGGAAGAGGCCGAAGCGCGCTCCGCTCGACGCGGCATCTGGCAGGGCAAGTTCGTCGAGCCGTCAGAGTGGCGCCGCGGCGATCGATTGAAGAGCGAACGCATCGCCGTCGGCCAGCCCGAAGGATGTCCGATCAAGGGCAACATCTCATCGAACGGTCGCATCTACCATTCGCCGGGCCAGCAGAACTACGGCCGAACGAAGATCGACGAGAGCCAAGGCGAACGCTGGTTCTGCTCGGCGGCCAAGGCGGAAGCGGCAGGCTGGCTTCCGGCGAGACGCGAGATCTCAAAGAAGATCTGCGAGCCATCCACCTGCGGCGAACGCTGCGAAGGCGATCCCCGTGAGGGCGAGCATCGATACGAGGGCCGTCAGAAGCGCGCCGTCGACCGTGCGAAGGGTATAACGATAGCCCGGTGAGCCGACATAGTGCGCGATCTGGCCGACGAGGCCAGCGCTTGCCGGAACCCACCACCAATCCGTCCAGATGCCCGCCAGGAACGACAGGAGTACGAGCATGTCCGACGCACTCCGTGTCCGCTTCGATAACTGCTACCTGAGTGGAAAGACTGCATAGCTTTCGGATGACCGATAGGTTGAGCGGGAAACTGCGCTGCCCGGAGCGAGCTCGCCGTTAACCACGTTTCAAAGTTTGCTCATATCGACGCCTTGCGATCGGTGGTTGAGGGCGTCAAGTTATCGGGCAGGCAGCGGACCATCGGGTCAACCGCGGCCCCTGAAGCAAACGGCCCCCGGCGGTGCTGGTAACACCGGACGAGGGCCTGACCCAGAACCTGATCAAGAGGTCCCAGGCTATGACGAGCCATATCCGCTTCGTCCCTTCGTGGAAAGTTTTAACGAATCCGCGCGTCGGCCAAGGCCGAATAGCTCGCGCTCGCGCCGTTTCGTTCGCCTGATCGATCCGATCGGCCCGAACGACTGCCCGGCGGAGACAGCCTTATCCGGCGCGCTCCGCCTCGTTCGACTTTCCAGCTTTCACTGAGACGACCAGCACCAATCGCTGACGGCGAGACTCGCGAGACGCGAGATCTCATCGGCTCGATCGTGCGTGACGCCCATGCTGTCCTGCCTGCTTTCGGAACGGTCCGCCGTTCGAATGTCGGCGAGGCCATGATGCATGACGTCATTCGTCCCTCATCGAAGGGCTATCCCCATGAACAACCATTCCATTCACCACGCCTCGCGGCATCGCCAAACGCGAACCTCTTCCGCTTCGTCTGCCGATATCGGCAGCGACCGCACCGCAAACGCCGACGTTAGCGAGGTCGAACCGCGTTTCGATCGGTCCGAGCGCCAGGACGCCGTCGATCTCAACGGTGTCGCCGCGGCTGCGGGAGGCACATCCGGTTTACACCGTTCGCACAGGACGTCGGCACCTGCAGACCTGCCTGACTCCTATCCCTGCCGCCTCGATCCCGACGCCATCGCGGCCGACCTCGACCCGTTCGTCGACAAAGCGGTGGCGCAAGTCGCGGCTGCCGTGCCGAGCCCGGACGCGATCCTCGGCCGCTACATCGCTGTCGCGGCTCTCATCCGCTCTGTCTCGTTCCACGAGGGCAAGCTCCTCGAGGACGCGATGATCGCGATCGGAGCAGCGAACCCCGATCTCGTCGTCCTCGGCAACGGCGTCCGGCTTCCAGTGACGGCGGCAGCCCTCGAGGCGGTCGCGCATAACCGATCGGGCGCGCTCGTCGGCCTAACGTTCGATGCCGACGCGAAGGCGAAGTCGACCTATACGCCGGACCTCGTCACCGTGAGCCGCCGCTATCGCTCGGCCCTCGTCATCGACGTGAAGCGCTCGCTCGCCTCCTATATCGACACCCATCGTCTGAGTGAGCTCCGAACGCGAATGCTGGCGGCCTCTCTGATCCTGCCGGACTGGCTTTACAAGGAGCGCAAGCGGCTTGCCGTCGACAGCGTCGGGATCGCCATCGTCGACGGCTCGAGCGGAACGAGCGATCATGGCTCGGGTCTCTGGAGCCTCAGCGAGATCGACGATCTTCTGGAGATCGAGGGGGCGGCTGCCGCGATCATCGCCATGCGCGCGCGGTTCGCGGACCGGGTGCAGGCCCTGATCGAGGACGAGATCCTGCGGCTCGCGCCGTCGCCTTCAGCAGCATCCTCTAGCGAGTGCACGGCCTGCGCCGCCGCGCGAGCCGCAGACGACTTCGCAGAAGCTCAAACTGACGATGCAGGCGATCGAGCGCCCCGTTCTGGAAATCATTTCCAGAGCGCTTCGCACGCCGCCTTCGACGGAGCCGGGCGACGAATACGCTTCGGCTTTGCGCGCGAGCGTCTTCACGCCTGAGCGCGGGCGTGTTCGGACGCTGAAGCAACTTCACGCTTGAGAACCTGACGATCGGCCGCGCGTCGGCGCGCCCGTCACCAATCCATAGAACCTGTTCACTCAATCGAACGCGCAGTCCCGCCGATCTTCGGATCGGATGCCGGACGCGCGAAGGATCCCCCATGACCTTCGGACATGACGACGACCACAACGACGACCGCCTGAACAAGCGAGGAGACGACCCCTCGGACAAACACCACCGCGAACAGAACCATCCGTCCGAGCGCAGTAGTGAGCGGTCCCTGACGCTCGTTCCTGTTCCCTTCGACCCCCAGCTCACCGAACTTGCCGAGGCCGCTGGCGCGCGGCGCTTCGGCTCGATGCAGCCGGAACACCCGCTATTGCGACCGCTCACCGATCCAGCGATCGTCATCGCCGCTGCGATGATGAGCATCCGTCAGATCGGCCATCTTCCGCTCCCCGTGCGGACCGCCCTCGACGACCTTGCCGCGCGCGGCGATCCGACCGCCCGTGTGATCCAGGCATGGGTTGGCAAGCGCGTCTCACGGCAGAGCACGATTGGAAGGAGCGCCCGATGACCCGCAAACCTTCCGAGACATCGAACGGGGCGGCTACTATGGCCAGCGCGGCTGCCAACGCCAGTGCCGACACCGATCGCTCGCAGACTGGACAAACGGTCCAGAGCGCCGGACCCGTAACGCGCTTCGGCGTCCTGCCGGACAAGGTCCGCTTCGATGGCGGCCTTCTCGCGGCGCTGCTTCTTATCGATCGAGCGATGGCAGACGCGGCGATGTCGGCCGACGACCTGACGCGTCTCTGTCGGCGACACGGCACCGTGCTGGCGATCAACGCAGATGCGACCGGGTTCGGAGAGACTTGCCGCCAGCTCCTGTCGCTCGGTGCGATCCTTCCTGGCCGAGTCGACATGCTTGACCTGACGAATGTGCGCGCGGCAATCCAGTTCGCGTTCCCTGCCGACAGGGAGCGTGACTGGAGCCTCCTCGTCCAGTCGCTCGATGATCCTCTCGGTGCGACCTGGGGATCGCTGCCGCGGGACTTCAGAGGCAAGGACGCCGAGCGCCGGATGATCGAGCGATATGCCTCGGCCATGCGCTCGGGTCATCCGATCTTTGTTCTCGGCAAGACGAAGCGGATGCCGCCGATCGCGCGGCTTTCGGCAACGTGCAGGCTCGATGGGGGAGCGATCGATGCTGGGATCATCAGCCGGACGATCGAGGTCGTGACGGGCATCGATCGCTCGGCGGCGGACGAGGGTCTGGCGCGTCTCGCGTCCGATGGCGTGCGCCCCGATACCCTGCCGCTCGAGGACGTGACCTTCGCCATCCGTCCCGGTCTGACGATCGACACCATTCTGACGCTTCTCGAGCGGTCGGCTCGCTACGCCGCGAGGGTTGCCGATGAAGAGGCCGCCGCTGCGAAGGAGGCTGACGACGACGACGATGACGATGAGGGCGGCGGCAAAGGCAGTGGCACAGACTACGGCGACCGCAATTCCAATCGGGCCCTGCGCAGTTGGGCGGAGAGGACGGCCAGCGATCTGCCCGGCAACGAGGGCAGGGCAGGCAGACCCTTGGCGCGACCCGAGACGAACGCCGCGAAGCCGAAGGACGAGACCCGATCGAACAAAGCGGATGCTGGCTCGATCGTCATTCACCCCGAACCGCTGCGGGACAGCGATCGGAAAGACGCCACGGATCGCGAACACAAAGTCGGCTCCGACGCTGATCTGACCAGCGGCGTCTCCAATAAACCAAAAGCGTCCAGTGATCCCGTCAGCGGCAGTGACAATGTCGGAGACGGCGACAGCAAGGGCGACGATGGCGAGGGCGACAGCGTTGGCGACGACAGGGTTGGATCCCAGCAGACGCCGACACGCACACCATTACGACGCGGTCCCCTGACCATCGAGACCATGGCGGGGCTCGGTACGGCGCGGGACTGGGCCCTCGATCTGAAGACCGATCTCCAAGCCTATCGGGCAGGTGAGATCGCATGGGAGGAGATGAGCACGCGTCTGCTCCTGTCCGGCCCGCCCGGCACGGGCAAGACGAGCTTCGCACGGGCGCTCTGCAACACGTTGCAACTGCCCCTGCACGTCGCCTCTGTTCAGACATGGCTCGAGCCAAGCTACCTCGGCAGCGTGCTGAAGCGGATGTCGGCAGCATTCCAGGCGGCGGAGGCCGCAGCGCCCGTCATTTTCTTCATCGACGAGACCGACGCCATCGGAACACGCGGACCTGCCTCGCGCGACTTCTCGGACTACTGGAACGCGATCGTCAATCGCATGCTGGAGCTGATGGACGGCGCGGTCAAAACCTCGGGCGTCATCATCATCGGCGCGACGAACAGGCCGGAGGTCATCGATCCCGCCCTGATGCGGTCGGGACGCTGGGAGCGCCAGATCGCGCTCGGCAGGCCGGATCGGACGGAACTGATGACAATCCTTGCCCATCATCTCGGCGACGATCAACATAGGATCGCGGGCGATAGTGCCTCGGTCGTCGTCGAGGGCGACAAAAACGCTGTGGTTTGTCCTGGCAGCGATGGAGCAGGTAGCGACGCAGGCAGCCATGATGGCGACGATCAGATCGGTGCCGACGCGGGCAATGACGATGAGGCCGAACACGCCCGGTTACAGACGAGTCTACATTCTGGCGAGCAAGACGGGCCGGACGTTACCTCGGCCAGTCCGCTTGACCGTCTGTCGCGGCGCATGGTCGGTCTGATGGGCGCCGATGTCGAACGGGTGGTGCGCGAAGCACGGGGACGAGCGCGCAGGGCACGACGTTCTCTCACTCTTGCCGATCTCGAAGTCGTCGTCGGCAGCGATCGGAAGGAGCTGCCCATGGAGCTTCGCCGCCGCATGGCGATCCATGAGGCGGGCCATGCGATCGTCGGTCATGTCCTGAGGCTCGGCCGCGTCATCGCCCTGTCGATCGAAGACGAGAGCGGCGGCTTTACGGCCTCGCTCCATGAGGGCGATGACGATGCGGACGAAGGCTGGCTCATGGGACGGATCGCAGAGCTTCTCGGTGGCCGTGTCGCCGAAAAGCTCGTTCTCGGCAGTATCGCGACGGGAAGCGGCGGCGTCGAGACGAGCGATCTCGCACAGGCAACGCGTATCGCCGTCTTGCTCGAGACGGCCTATGGCTTCGGATCCGATCGCCCGCTGACCTGGCGCAGCACCGAATGGGCGCAGGGGCTTCTCCTGCGCGGCGGCCCGCTGGCCGAGCGGGTCGAGGAGCGGCTGCGTACGGGCGAAGAACTCGCCCGAACGACGCTTGAGGCAAACCAGCCTCTCTTGACCCGCCTTGCCGACGCGCTTCTCGCAGCCGGAACGCTCGATGCGGACGAGATCGCGGCGATCCTCGGTGCGCCGCCCGAAGACACAGACCCTAAACGGGAGACAAGTGGAGAGAACGGAACGACTCAAGCGATCGCGGCGCCGAGTCAGGTCTCGATCGGCGACCAGACAGACGAAAGCGGAGAAGCCTGATGGTCGTCCATCTTCCGCCATTCGGGGCGTCCGACGAACTCGATACGACCGTCCGCCAGCTCCGTGAGCTTCTCCGCGATCTCGGGGCGATCCAGGCAGGCTGGCGACCCTCGCCCGCCGATCTCTGGCAGGCGCCCGTTCTCGAAGATTGGGGGATCGGGTACCGTACCGTGCCCTCACTGGTCGGTCAGGTTCTTGGCCATCCGACCCTTGCGGATCACAGACTGATCCGAACCTCCGAGGTTTGGGCGATCTCGCCCGAGTTCGGCTACGCCCGTACGCTCAGTCGTCTTTATCGGCTCGGTGAGCAGGGCGAGATGAACTGACAGCAAGCCGACGGTTCCAAACATACGAAGGCGGCCCGAACGTCGTGGGCCGGCTTCCGCGCGTTCCGATCCTCCCATCCGTCCTCATGAGCATCCGGACGACTGGCAATGGGGAAACCGGACGCAGACGATGAGATGACGGCGGCACCGCGGACCACCGAGGCTACGAGCGCAACACGGCATGGTGGGACACGATCCCCGACGTTTCCGCACCCTGTCTCAGTTCGTGGACACTTTGAGATCAATCGAGACACGTTACGCATTTGCGTTGCAGACGTCCGAACATGCGATTCCTTAGTTCGAATGTTCGATTCAGGACTCGATACAAACGTTGCAGACCTCGGAGTTTGCGATTCAGTCCTTGGTAGAAGCGATTCCTGCCGCCGCAGGACCGAACGTTCTGTACCCGCACCGCGTCGCGGGACGGCAGCCTTCGCCGTGACCTGCGGCGCCCATATCGTCGGGATATTTCGATCGTAAGGTAGGTCTCTGGCAACCCGTCTCAGGTCGCGGACACTTTGAGATCAATTGAAATGAGTTACGCATCTGCGTTGCAGATGTCGGAATTTCCGACTCATAGGTTCGAATTTTCGATTCAGGACTCGATACAAACGTTGCAGACCTCGGAATTTACGATTCGACCGCTCACGCCGTTTGCGTCAAGGATCGGTTCGCTTGCGCTCCATGAGCGTTCGAACGGCGCCAAAGCCCAGAGCGCCAGAGCGTGACGGCAACAGATAGACATACGAGAGGCAGCACGGCAGCGGCGGGACGTTCCGATCCGGAACGCCGCCGCTCTCCTCGTTCGGGGACAACATCGCCCTTGTATGCGCCACTCGCGCAGACCACTCCCGGATGGACAAAACTGAGGACGATACCGCCGCCCAGTCGCAGATCGACGAACAGTGCAGATTGAACGCCGTTTTGGCTGCCGTTGCGTCGCCGGGCGCAGGACCGCACGAGGATTCGCCATCCCCGTATTTTGCGTCGAATCCTGCCACTTGACATGCCCAAAATCCTAGAACTGCGGGGTTAAGCAATACTTTCGGTACTGCGAAGCCTCCGAATAGCGCGAGCCGTGAACAGTGTGTCACTCAAATTTTCGGGCGCTTTAATGCAACCGAAGCGGAGGACGATACTCGTTTCGAAATATTACTTCATGTATTCGCCGCGATCGGCCGGGTATTCGATTTCGAATCCGATTGGACTTGCCTGAAAAGCCATGTCACCCTTTAAGACGTCGCGGGAAATTGCATGCGACGACTAGGAGGTGACTTGATGAAGGACGAGCAGAACCTGAGCGCTCCGGGTGAGGCCGGGGCGCAGGCGACCGACGACGCGGCAGCCGCCGCGACGCCGATCGCCGCGGAGGACATGGGAGAGGACATGGAAGAGAGCGAGGGCATGAACGTGAACGCAGCCGAGGGCGTGAGCGCGCAGACGGACGGCGTGGCAAACGGCGGGGAGAGCGCCCGGGAGGCGGACACGAACGCAAACAAGGCCAGCGACGACACCGCCCGCGAGGTGGTCGAGACGAAGGCCGTGGTTGAGGCCGACAGTGGGGAGGCGACTGTCGGCGGCAAGGGAGAAGACGAGAACCAAGACGAGGCGGAGGCTGACGCCGCAGTGTCGGCGAACACCGAAGACGAAGACGCGGCAGCGAAGACGAACGCGGAGGAAGAGGTCTCCGCGAGGAAGGGGAAGACACGCGCCCCCGCGAAAGCGAAAGGGAAGGCCGACGGCAAGGCGAAACCCTCTCGGGTTCGCAAGAACATCGACGCCCGGAAGGCGAAGAAGGACCGCGCGCGTGGCACGCGCGAGAGCGAAGAGGAGGAGGCGAACGGGAAACCCGCCCGGAAGACGAAGGTGAAGAAGGTCAAGCGCGAGAGCTTCGACGTCGACCGCCTCGAGGCGGAGGCGAAGGAACGGGTGTTGACGAGCGTCGCCCAGATCGACGCGATCGGACGGAAGACCGCCGCGAACACGTTCGATCTCGGCCGAGAGTTCGAGGTCATCAAGAAAGACATTCCGGACGAGATGGACTGGAAAGAGGCGGTGCCGAAGCTCTGTGGGCTGTCCTACAAGAGCGCCGACAACTGGATCAAAGTGCATCGAGTCCTCGGCGGCCGCCGCGAGGACCTGATCCGGCACAGGGTGACGCCGACCGTGCTCATCGCCCTGACCCGGGGAACGCCTGAGCAGGTCGATCAGGTCATCGGCGCCTTTGAGGCGGGAACGCCGATGAAGGTCCGGGAGGTCGAGGACCTCGTGAAGGGCAATGCCCCGGACGCGAACGTTGACGGCGCGGCGGGTGGCGGTCTCGCAGAGCTGAAAGCGCTCGCGCGAGCGAAGGCAACCCGCCAGACCAAAGCGGTCGCGGCCAACGTCAAGGCGATCCGGAAGCCGCTCATCGAGGCGCTTGAGGCGGCGGGCACCAGGCGGCTGAAGAAGGGGAAGCTGGTTGAAAGCCTCGCCCCGATCGCGCGGATCGTCTACCGCGATCTGACCGAACTCGTCTGCGAGATCGACCCGGCTTCGCTCTCGGGCAGCCAGGCGCTACGCCACCTGCCGCCCGCCGACGAGCGCTGGGCGGCCGCGCTTAAACTCCTAGACCACCTCGGCTACGGCGACTGGGCGGAGGCAACCGTTCTGAAGGCCTACGTCGCCGACGACGTTTTGCCGACGCTCGGCTTCGTCCTAGACGGCGGTGCGGACCCCGCCGCGAGGCCGGACGAGGTCGACGCCCGGAACGCGGCCATGAACGAGAACCAGGACGTGGACGAGGAGGACGGGCTCGAGCTCAGCCGCCGCGAGACGGAGGAAGACGACGACGATGTGGACGACGCAACGCCCCGGCGCGAGATGGGGAACGTGACCCCGTTCGTGGCGCGGAGCAGGACGGGATCCGGGAACGGCGCCTCGGGGCCGCAGGCCTCCGTCTGATCGAAGAGAGAACGGGCCCCGGTCCTATCGCAGGAGCGATGGGACCGGGGCCTGATGCCGTGGTGCCGCAGCCGACGTCCAGCTCGATGCTCGGTCCGCCTAGCGACCTCCCCCCTTTCGAACAACCGCCTTCCGTCAGCGTCGCCTCGATCGTGGCTGCCGCAGGCGGGACCCAACGAGAACATCAGTATGGCCCGATCATCATCCACTCGCGAAAACGAGATCAGGCGAGCTGCGCGAGAGAAGCGCCTCGCCGATCAGCGTGCCCGCCAGCAGGCTCTACGGGAACGTCACCGGATCGAACGAAAGCCGTCCCGGGACGACGTCGCCAGGGTTCTTCTGCACTGGATCTTCAGCGGCCTGACCGCCGACAACAAGGCCGCCGCCTTCGGCCAGGTGTATAACGCCGTCCTGCCCCGCCTCGTCGAGCAAGGATTCGACAAGGCGAAGGCGGGCGAACGGATTGAGGAGATCTACGACAGGTACGAAGCGGGATGGACTTTCCGGGGCAAGGGGCACTTGCGGGACAAGCCCGACTTCGACGAGATGTTCGGCGACGACCGATGAGCACGGCGTTCACCATCGGGAACGTCACCCGATGGCGACCAAGGTGACGACCGACCATGGAACGCTGCCGTCCTGGCAGACCTCGCCTCTGTCGGGATGAGCTGATCCGGAACTCGTTCTTTGCCTCCATCGCCATGGCCGACGGTCGGGACCCTCAGTGCATCAACGTCAGTCCGTTCGCTCCCAAGCTCCAGCGACCCTGCTTCCGGGTGGGTCGTCAGCCGTGTTCGGTCCGCCGTTGCCCGGGCCGCTGGAAACCAATCGATCCAGCGTCGTCCGATCAAACGACGTTTGCCCTTCATTGACGGTCGCCCCCATTACTCCTGACTTCAGAATCGAAAGTTCGAGAAACGCCGTTCGCATGAGAATCGATAATTTGAGGATATTCGTTGGTTGTGCGGGGAAGCGGATCGGAAGCGTCGGAAATGATTTCCGGACCACGTTTGGCGTCTCGCTTGCCGATCGTCGTTTTGAGAAGGGCTGGCGAAGAAGGAAAGAGACTGCCCGGCCGGATGGATCGTTCCGGGCGATTGCGATCGTCTCTCTCCGTAGAGCATACAAAGGATCCGAAGGTAATCGGGAACGATGCATGCGATCTATCGACGGGCGGCCATGGGACCAGCTCACGACTCACCTTGTTCTGTTCCGCTACATGCGTTCGTACATCTCACGACCGCTCGAAAGGTCGCAGCCCCGCGCGATCGTCCATCGCGCCGTTCAGACTACCAACAATTCATTCCGGGTCCGCCCTTGAAGGGGCCCGCGAAGCCATCGGTGATTCAACCGCCGTAGAACGGCCCCACCTGCGGCGTCACCTTCTGACTGTCGACGACATAGGCGTCGAACACGCGTGCGTAGAAGGCGACATGGTCCTTCAGGCAGGCGAAGGACCCCGTCAGCAAAGGGGTAGCTCCAGCCGACGCGCTCGAAGCGGGTGTCGCCGATGACCACGTTCCAGTAGACGGCCCCGCCTTTCCATTCGCAGAAGGAACTTCCCTTCACGCGGGCGAGGATGCCGGGTTCGATGTCGTCTCCCGGAATGTAGTAGCTAGGTGGCTGGATGGTCTCGAAGGTGCGGACCGTCCTGTGGCTGTCTGCGATCCGACGACCGCCATGCTCGATGACCTTGTGGCCCGCGGTCGACGTCGCGATGGCCGGACGCGGGAACGACCAGACGCCTTCCTGTCGAGGAGGGTTTCACTCTTGCCGGGCGTCACAATCTTCATTCTGGTGCTCGGTTTCGGCCTTCCGGGAGATGGTCTGCGCGACGCGCTCGACCCGCGCGACACCTGACGTACGACGAGGCATGAGACCCGATATTGGTCGGGTTTCACGCTTCGTCTTTTCGATCTTTCAGAAAATGGTTGCTGAACACGAGGTCCGACATCGCTCCGCAACGCGCAGCAGCGTGTGTCGACTTCCGTTGAACTCATTGCGACGTCTCGGCATCAGGCTCTGGACGCGACCAAATGCCCGTCGCCGAGATCGTTAAGCGTCAGCCGGTTCGGCGGGTCGCCGATCATGCGCACGGGGCTCGGGATCTCGCTTGCCGCGCGTTCGAAGGCGCGGCGCCGCGCATGCGGGTCCGGACGCGGAACGGCCGCGATCAGCCGCTTCGTATAAGGGTGCTGCGGGTCGCCGAATATCTGGTCTCGCGTTCCCATCTCCACGATCTGTCCGAGATACATGACTGCGATGCGGTCGGACACATTCTCTACCACCGCCATATCATGGGAAATGAACAAATAGGCGATTCCGAATTCCCCCTGAAGCTCGCGCAGGAGCTCGAGCACACGGGCCTGCACCGAAACGTCGAGAGCCGAGACGCTTTCGTCGGCGATGATCAGCTGTGGGCGCAACGCGAGGGCCCGCGCGATGCAGATCCGCTGGCGTTGGCCGCCGGAAAATTCATGCGGATAGCGCGCCATCTGGTCCGCCGAAAGACCCACCCGGTCGAAGAGGCCGGCAACGCGCGCCAACCGTTCCTCTCGCGGCGCTGTGCCATGGATTACCATCGGCTCGGCAACGAGATCGCCGACCGTCATGCGCGGATCGAGCGAGGCAAACGGGTCCTGGAAGATCATCTGCACCTTTCGGCGCTGCGCCTTCGTCTCGGCGCTCGTGCGACCGGCCATGTTGCGGCCTTCGAGGATGATGTCGCCCGAATAGTCGACGAGACCGGCCAGCGCCTTTGCGGTCGTCGACTTGCCGCATCCGGATTCGCCGACGAGCGACAGGGTCTCACCTGCCGCGATCTCGAAGGATACGCCCTCGACGGCGTGGACATTGGCCCGAACGCGCGAAAGGAATCCGCTGCGGATCGGGAAACGGACGCATAGATCGTCGATCCGGACGAGCGGCTGCGCCGCGCGACTTTCCAGCGCGCGCGTCTCCATCCGTCCCCGGCCTTCGCCGATGCGCGGAACAGCCGCCAAAAGATCGCGCGTGTAAGCCGCCTTCGGAGCATCGAAGAGGTGACCGACCTCGCCCGTTTCGACGGCGCGGCCCTCCTTCATCACCACGACCCGGTCGGCCATCTCCGCGACGACGCCCATGTCGTGGGTGATGAGGATGACGGCGGTGCCGAGATCGCGTTGAAGATCGCGCAGGAGCTCCAGCACCTCGCCCTGCACGGTCACGTCGAGCGCCGTCGTCGGCTCATCGGCGATCAGCACGTCTGGTTTTAGAGCGATTGCCATTGCGATCATCACGCGCTGGCGCATGCCGCCGGACAGTTCGTGAGGATATTGCTTCAGCCGTCCTTCCGCGTCGGGTATTCGAACGGCACGAAGCGCCGCGATCGCCCGTTTTCTCGCCTCGGACCGCCCGATAGCCTCGTGGGCGAGGATCGCCTCGGTCAGTTGCCGCCCGATGGAGAGAACCGGATTGAGCGAGGTCATCGGTTCTTGGAAGATCATGGCGATCCGCCTTCCGCGCACCGCCTTCATCCGGCCTTCGGAAAGGCCGGCGATCTCATGGTCGCCGAGCCGGATCGATCCGCCGCCGATCCGGGCGCCCGGCTTGGGCAGAAGCCCCATGATCGCGAGCGAGGTCATCGACTTGCCCGAGCCGGATTCTCCCGCGATCGCCAGCGTTTCGCCCCGAGAAAGCGAGAAGGACAGATCCTCTACGACGGCGCGGGGCCCGTCCTCGCCACGAACGAGAACGGTGAGGCTCGAAACCACCAGCACCCGATCCTGGCCATCCCGCCGTCCGTTTGCGGAGGCTCGCGGTCCGTTCGCGAGAGCCGGCTCACCGTCCTTCACCTCGCTCATTCGAAGACGCACCTCGGGAAGTAAAACGAAACGACCCAGTTGGGCATGTCGACGATCTCCGAGATGCGCAGGTCCCCGCAGGTGGAAACCAGCATGTAGGCATCCACCGGGTCCATGGCGTAGCGCCCAGCCAGAAGATCGACCATCTGGGCGACGGCCTCCTTTGCTCCGCTCATCAGGTCCGGCCCCACTCCCGTCGTCACCTCATAACCCTTCGCGTCGAGATGGCGTGTCACCGGTCCCGGCGTCGTGAAGCGGGGCATGCGCAGGTTCGCGTCCTTGACGAGGTCGAGCGTCAGCACCGTGTTCATCGGGCTCTCGATCGCCGTGCCGCAGACTTCGCCATCACCCTGCGCCGCATGGGTATCGCCAACGGAGAAGAGGGCGCCGGCAACCTCCACCGGCAGGTAGAGCACCGTTCCCGCGGCAAGATCGCGAATGTCGAGATTGCCGCCGACCCGACGCGGCGGCACGATCGAATGAAGACCGGGCTCGGCGAGCGCGCAGCCGATCGTCCCGGCGAAGGGCTTCAGCGGCACCCGCCCCTCCTTGCCGAAGAGCGCAGGCTCAAGGCTGTCCGGGTCGTAGGACCAGATGGTCAACGCGGGGTCCTCGAACTGATCGGCGAGAAGACCGAAGCCCGGAATGTTCGCCGTCCAGCCGAAGCCGGACGGTTTGAAGCTCTCGATCGTCACCCTGAGCGCGTCGCCCGGCTGCGCACCCTCGACGAAGATCGGCCCGGTGACCGGGTTGATCTTGCCGAAGTCCATCGTTCTCACGTCCTCGACGGTCGAATCCTTGGTGAACTGACCGCCGGAGGAATCGAGGCATTCGAACTCGATGGTGGAGCCCGGCGCAACATGCTGCACCGGCTCGAAGCCGTTGTTCCAGCCGAAATGATGATGGCGGCTGTGGATGGTATAGTCGCAGTTACTGCACATCGGTCACGTACACATAGTCGTAGTTGATCGGAATGTTGACAGGATCGGTGTAGAGCGCGTCCGCGCCGCCCATCCGTTCGGACTTCATCGTGAAGCGCTGTTCATTGAAGACCGGAACCCAGGGCGCATCGGCCATGATGTCGGTATAGATCTTCGACCACATCTGGTCGCGCTCGTCCTGCCTCGCGGGATCGGTGATCGAGTCGGCTTCGGCCGCCCGCTTGTCCATGTCCGGATTGCAGTACCAGGCCCAGTTCCAGCCTCCCGGAACTGCCCCAGCACAGCCGAGGATCGGCCCGTAGAAGTTCGACGGATCGGGAAAGTCGGCGATCCAAGCCATGCCGCCCGACCAGATCATCGGCGCCTGATCCTTGGCACCACCGGCCGCGATGACGTTGGCCTGTGCGAGAGCCTGGATCGACACATCAATGCCGATCTGTGAAAGGTCCTGCTGGATCGCCTGAGCTATGCGCGGGTTCGGATCGGTGTTCATGACGAAGAGTTCGGTCGAGAACCCATCCCCAAAGCCGGCATCGGCAAGCATCTGCCTGGCCTTTTCAGGATCGTAGTCGTAGCCGGAGTAGCTTTCGTCGTAACCAGGCATCGAAGGGGGTAGCGGCTGGTTCGCCGGCAGCGCACGGTTGTTGATCATCTGGACGATCCGGTCCTTGTTGATCGCCATGTTGACCGCTTCGCGCACCGCTTTGTTGTCGAAGGGTTCCATCTCGGTGTTCATGGTGATGTAGCCGGTCTGGAGTTGGCCGCCTTCGACAACGCGAGCCTTCTGGTCCGGATCGTTCATCACTTCCTGGAACTTCGCCGGCGGAATGCCGTCGCCTGGGATGTCGACTTCACCGTTTTGGAGGCGGAGCAAAGCGACGATCGGCTCCATGCCGATCTCGAAGGTGATCTGGTCGAGATAGGGAAGCCCATCACGCCAATAGTCGCTGTTGCGCTCGAAGGTTAGGCTCTGTCCGATTGTCCAGTTGGCAAGCTTGAAGGCACCGGTGCCAACGGGGTTCTTGCCGAAATCTGCGCCAGATGCTTCGACCGCTTCGGAGGGCACCACAGAGGCGAAGTTCAGCGCCATCACATGAAGGAAGGTCGCATCGGGTCGCGAAAGCTTAAACTCGACCGTCTGCGGATCGATGACCGTGACGCCCGAAAGGTTTTCGGCTTCCCCGGATGCGACGGCGTCGTAGCCTTCGATCATCGAGAAGAAGCCAGCACCCGGCGACTGAGTTGAGGGATTGGTCACCCGGTCGAGCGAGAACTTGACGTCTTCTGCCGTCATCTCGCGGCCGTTGTGGAATTTGACGCCAGGCCTCAGCTTGAAGGTGAAGGTCTGTCCGTCGTCCGAGATTTCGTAGGACTCGGCAAGGCCCGGACGCAGGTTCGTGGTGCCCGGCTCGTAATCCATCAACCCATCGAAGAGCGACTTGATCATCGACCAGTTCTGCCAGTCGTAGCCGATCGCGGGATCGAGCGTTGCGACGTCGTCCTTGTAGGTGATGACGATTGAGCCGCCCTGTTTGGCGTTCGGGTCGCGTTCGTAATTGTTCGTCTGGGCCGTGCCCGCGCCCGAAACGGCGGCGTCCTGCGCGTGAGCCGGCATGGCTGCGAGCGACAGACCAAGCGCCATGCCGGCGACTGTCGAGGCGAGAAGAGCTTTCATGGTCACTTTCCTTTCGGTGGTTTCTTCGCGGATCATTGAAGCTTGATGCGGGGATCGATGAGCGGTGAGACGAGGTCCGCCAGAAGGTTTCCGAGGACGATGGCGCAGGCCGAGACCAGCGTGACGCCCATAATGATCGGAATGTCGACACGCTGGATCGCCTGCCATGCGAGCTGGCCAATGCCTGGCCAGCCGAATACGCTCTCCACGACCACGATGCCGCTCATGAAGAGGCCGATATCGATGCCGATCATCGCGATGACGGGCAGGATCGCGTTGGGCAGGGCATGCCGTAAGAGAATGGTGGAGCGGGCGAGCCCCTTGGCGCGTGCCGTACGGATGAAGTCCTGCCGCAGCACATCCACCATTGAGGAGCGCATCATGCGCGAATACCAGCCGGCCCCGAGGATGCCGAGCGTGATCGAGGGGAGGACCAGATGGGCGAAAGTGCCGTAGCCGCCGATCGGAAACCAGCCGAGCCGGACCGCGAACAGATAGAGGAGCAGAAGACCGACCACGAACTGCGGCGCCGAGACGCCGATGAAGGAGCCGACCATGAGAGCCTGGTCGGTGGCGGTGCCGCGCTTGAGGGCCGCGAAGAGACCCATGGTCAAACCAAGGATCAGTTCGCAGACGATCGCGCCCGCCATAAGGAGCAGGCTTGCGGGAAGCCGCGCGGCGATCAGCGACGAAACCTCGGTCCGTTGCAGGTAAGACCGTCCGAGGTCGCCTTGTAGGATTCCGAGGAGGTAGCGGCCGTACTGGACGATGAAGGGCTGATCCAGGCCGAGTTCGCGCCGGATGTTCTCAACGGTCTGCGCCGTCGCGCTGCGTCCCGCGATCTGCCGCACGGGGTCGGCGGGCAGCATGTAGAGAAGCGCAAAGGTGATGACCGAGACGCCGAGAAGGATGAGGGCGGACTGAACCAGCCGCCGGGCAATGTAGGCGACCATCAGAAGCGTCCCCGCTGGGTCGGGTCGAGAATGTCGCGCAGGGCGTCACCGACGAGGTTAAAGGCAAGCGCCAGCGTAAGGATCGCTATGCCGGGGAAGAACACCAGCCAGGGCGCTGCTTGAAAGTAGGTCTGGTTCTCGAAAATGATGTTGCCCCAGGAGGGGGTAGGGGGCTGCACGCCGACGCCGAGATAGGAGAGCGTCGCCTCGAGCAGAACCGTCGTCGAGATGCCGAGAGTGCCCCAGACGATGATCGTCGGCAGCAGATGGGGCAGGATATGTCTGAACAGGATGCGACCCGTAGAGGCTCCCATCGCCCGTTCGGCTTCAATGAACTCTCGGCGCGACAGGGAACTCGTCTCAGTGAAGATGACGCGGGCCGTCTGTACCCAGTTCACCAACGCGATCACCAGCGCGACGATCCACAGGCTCGGTGAGAGGACGGCCGCGAGGCAGATCGCCAGAAGGAGAGCCGGAAACGCCATCATCAGGTCGGTGAAGCGCATCAGGATCGTGCCGATCCAGCCGCGATAAAAGCCAGCCGTGACGCCCACCAGCGTTCCGATGACGAGGGCAACGCCGTTGGCGGCGATGCCGATGATGAGCGAGGTTCGGGCCCCGTAGAGGATACGCGTTAGGAGATCGCGTCCCAGAAGATCGGTGCCGAGCGGGAAGGCACCGCCCGGCGCCATCGGTTCGCCGAGAAGGGAGAGGCCGTCGAACAATTGCTCGTTCGGGTCGTAGCCGGCGATGTAGGGCGCGAATACCGCGCCTCCGACGGTGACGGCAATGATGAAGAGGCCGACGAGAGCGAGCGGACGGCGCAGAAGCTGGCCGCCGACGCCCCGGCGCTTCGCCGCCTTGCGCGCTGCCGGTTCAGAGGCAACGGGAACGCTCATCGGCTCCTCCCGTCTTGAGCTCGACGATCCGGCGAGCCGCTTCCTCGATAGTCACGCGCCAGCTCATGGCGAGCGTGCGCAACTGGGCGTAGGCCTGCTCCTCGCCGACACCGCTCTCCGAGAGGGCGACGACCGCCCGCACGATGGTCTGGCGCTCACTCGCCCGCGCCTTGAGGCTTTCCACCTCCCGCGCGAGATTGCGGCGGGCATCGAAGCTGCGCCGAGCGATCAGAAGCGCCGAATAGACACCCGATCCGCCGACCGGCTTTACGAGATGGCTGTCGGCGCTCTGTCCTAGGGCCCATTCGATCCGGCCGGGTGCCTCCGAGCCGATGAGGGCGATCTGCGGCATCGGCGCATCGCCGGCGCGCCAAGGGAACTGTTCGTCGAAGCCGAGATCGGCGTCGAAGAACACGAAGTCGGCGGCAAGACCTCCGGCTGGAAGCTCAGGCCAGGCTTCGACCGGTACGAGACCGATCGCCGACAGGCTTCGCGACAAGGCAAGTGTCGTCGCGTGCGGGCGATGGAGAATGAACGCCTTGGCGCCTCCGAGATTGGGGATGCGGGCCCGCGCGCTCACGAGACGACCCTCAAGGTTCGGCGGGCCATCAGCCGTGCCGGATCGTAGCGCGACAGATACGGATCGGGCGCGACGAGCTTGTCTTCCGCCTCGATCACCTCGAACCGACCGTCCTGCGCTCGGGCGATGCGAACAGGCAGGCTGGTGTGATGGGTATTCGGATCGATCCGGATCGGACCGAGCCAAGTCTCGAATGCCCGGTCCGAGAAGGCCGTCGCACCCGCGCCGCCGCGGAGCTCGTCGGTCAGCCGGTCGGCGAGAACGCTCACGGCGCTGTGGGCTGCGGCATAGAACGAGGAGTCGGACGGCGTCGGCGCCGCGTCGGTGGCCGAGGCGGCGAACCAAGGCCCGACAGATAGGTGACCGTTTGCGGTCGGCCCAATCTCCGGAAGCTCGATTTCCGTCAGATTGCAGGACAGTATCGGGCAGGTCCGTGGTGAGAAGGTCGGGTCGCTTCGACAGAGATCCCCATAGGCCCGGAAGAGCGCGTAGGAGGAGGGACCGATCAGGTTGTTGAGAATGAAGTTCGGCCGCGTGGCGCGAATCTCCTCGATGAGCCGGGCGACGTCCGTGTCGCCGAGTGGCAGATAGCGCTCGCCGAGCACCGTGCCGCCAACATCGCCGACCACGTCGCGGGCGACCCGGTTGGTTTCCCAACCCCAGATATAGTTCGAGCCGACGAAGAATGCGCGGCTTCCGAAGCGGGGCAGCACATGGGCGAGAAGCGGCACGAGATGCTGGTTCGGGCACGCATGGAGATAGACCACGTGCTCGCTCGCCTCGAACCCCTCATAGGGACAGGCATACCAGAGTGTCCCGCCGGCCTTTTCGAGGCTCGGAATCACCTCCTTGCGGCTCCACGATGTGGTGCAACCGACGATGTGACGGGCCGACGAGGTCGCAAGGATGTCCGCGCAGAGCGGCGCGTAGCGGTCGGTGTTGCCAGCAGGGTCGCGCACGATACCGATGATCTCGATCGTCCGTTCCGGATCGGCGTTGACCGCGGCGATCGCATCCATAGCCCCGCGGTAGGACGCCTCGGCGAGGAGCCGATATGGTCCGGACCGCGAGAAGAGGATGCCGATATCGATTCTGGTCTTCATCCGTAGCGTTTTCAAATAAAAAAGCCCCGATCTTTCTATCGCGTACGCGGTAGAAAGATCGGGGCTCGAATGCCGTTCGGCGCAGATGCCGTATGTCGATCTCAGCTTAGCGAACGGCGCATCGCTGTCAATCGGTTTTTGAGCACGCCAATCGATCGCCTCAATATTAGGCAGATTGTAGAGGGATGCGCCAAATTTCTTGCCGATATTGATTATTGCCAGTCAGACAATTGGCCCGTCTGTCCCGAGTGCCGGCTTTGCGGACGAGCGCCGGCGTTTTCTGGTCTCACTGCGATTCTCTTAAGCTTTCCGGACCGCACCATGTCCGGAAATGATTTCCGGGGCGTGCGCCGTCCGAGGCGCACGCGATCTTCAAAGCTCAATCGATAGCGCTGGGCTCTGTGTATCGCGTCGTGTATCGTGCGGTGTATCGCAGGTTTTTGTGGTCGTTCCGGGCGATCGCTGGATTTGCGGGATTTCGGCTATTGTGGGGGAGAGTCCCTTCCTCTCCGCCACGACAAGCCTCCGAAAGGCCTGCTTCTAAATCATTGATGCTAATAGAGAAATTTCTCCGATCCCATTGCGAGGGATCGAGTCGTGGTCAATGTTCCAACCCATGTTCCAGGCGGATCGCAACCGAAGCCGAGAGTGCGACGTCCGCGTCACATGACGCGCTCGGGTTCCGGGTGGCGCTTCTCGATACGCTTGCCACGGCAGTTTCACGGTATTCTCAGCCATGATTCGACGGCCCGATCTTGCCCTGACTTCGTTCGCGCAAGCTTCGGACCGATGACGGTTCGCGATGCCTGCCTGATCGGCGAGCAGGCGGTCGCGCAGTTCCGGGTGATCTGCGCTGAGGGCTCGAGGAAGTTGGCGGCGATGGACATAGGACACGAAGTGGGAAGCAGCAGCCTTTGCGGGTCGACCTACGCCCACTTGTCCGTCGAGAAGCGCGCCGTCGTCGACGAGGTCATCGCCGCTGCGAACACGATGCTCGAAAGCTTAAAGAGCAGCCGCTTCACCGGTCGCCCTCCCCATCTCATTCTGATTTCCTTTCTGGACCAGTTGCGCGCGTTCGAGGCGACAGCGCGCTCGCAGACCGGGCTGGCTCAGGTGCTTGAAACCCCCGCGCGTGAGACGGTCAGGTCGATGCTGACCAGCTTCGGGCGCGATGCGGCGTGCCTCGACCGGGTAGAGGTTGCCTCGGATTTTTGAACAGCGGGATAAGTGGATTGTCTGCCTGACGTCAGCCAGGATGGCCGCGACGAGGAGAGACGATGACGAAGAGATCCCGCCGCAATCACAGCCCGGCGTTCAAGGCGAAGGTGGCGCTTGCCGCCTTACGGGGCGAGAGTGAAGAGCGGTAGCGGAATACGTGGCCCGCGCAAGCGCGATGAACGCTCGCCGAACTTTCGCAGCAGCATGACGCCCGTCAGAACCAGATCGGCCAATGGCGCGCCCAGCTTCTGGAGAAGGCGGCCGACGCAAGTTCTACGGCAGTTCGTTCTGCGCGTAGAGGCTTAGAGAGCGGTCGAGGTGGTCGCGCATATTGGCGACTGCGCCCTCCACGTCGTGGGCGGCAATGCAATCGACGATTCGGTCGTGCTCGGCCAGCGTCACGTCCTCATTGCCCGACCAATGCAGAAGCGTGGTGTGATATTCGAAAAGCCAGCGCAGCATTGCGACCGATACGGCGGAAATGATCGGATTGCCGACGATCTCGGCAATCCGCGCGTGGAAAGCCATGTCGGCTGTAATGAACGGGAGCGGATCGGTCCCGAACAACAAGCGTTGGTCGGTGACAAGCTTGCGAAGCGCGCCAACGTCCTCTTCGGTCGCTTTTTCAGCGGCCACTCTGACGATGCCGAGTTCGAACATGCGGCGCGCCTGCTTCAGATGCTCCAGATTGGAAGGTACGGAATTGAGGAGAAAGCGCGCGATCTCGTCGCTCTGGTCCAGTACGGTGCTGGCATTGATCTCGTTGACGCGGCTTCTTTCTCCGTGCTGGATCGTGATCAGCCCGGAATTGTGCAGTGACTGAAGCGCTTCGCGAACGGCGGGGCGTCCGACACCGAACCGCTCCATGAGGGCGCGTTCCGACGGCATGGCGTCTCCGGCTTTGAGGTCCCCGGTGCGGATCATCGCCCGGAGCTTGTCCAGCACCTGTTCCGACAGTTTGCGGCGCACGATCTTGTCGTCGGCAATGTTCGTCTCCAGTGTCAGCGCCACGCCAGGCCTTTCGTTCATCCGCAAAATATCCCGTGTGATCAGGCCGAAGGTTAGTCGGTTTCGCGCTCCTCGCACAACCATTCATAGGGGTTTAGTCCATTCTGGCGCCTGTGCGTGAGGTTCGCTTGAAAGCGCAAGTCAGCAAACCGCAACTCCGCCTCGCCACTCGTTGTCGAAGAGGAAAGCACGGTCTTGCCGGCTTGGCGGGCCAGCCTTGCGACGACCTCGGTCAGCGGATGCGGGTGGCCGTCATCGCCGAAGAGCCCGCGCGGTCCGTAGAGTTCGGCCGGCGTCCAGACCGTGACGCCGGCGGGAGCGAGAGCGGCCGCCAGTCCGAGCGTGTAAGCCGCGCCATACCGTGCCCGATGACGGGGATCGTCGTGCGCCATCGCGATCCGGCGGCCATCGGGATTCGAAATTGTCCGACTGCCATAGGGGTTCTGGCGCATGGCGATGGTCGACGGGCCGATCCGATAATCCGCGCCACCCAGAAACGCGCGCGCCGAGGTCGCGATATGCGGGATCGCCTCGAACATCTCCATGATGGATCGGTCGCTGGCATCATGGATGATCGGGCAAAGCGAATGGCTCACGAAATCGAGCATACCGATCGGCGGACGCTTGCGATTGAGTTCAGGGAAAAAGCTCGCCATTCCGCCGCCCATGATTGGACAAGCGAAAGCCTTTCGGGCTGCGTCGTGGATCGCATCGAGCGGCGGACAGGGTGGCCATTCCGAGCCCGGCGGCGTCGACTGGCGGTCAACCGCGGGGCATAACATGACGCTGTCGGCGACGAATCCGGCCCAACGCATCGCATCGGCATAGTGCTGAAGAGGCGCGGCCGGATCGATGGTCGGATCGGAGCCGAAATCACCGATCAGTTCGAGATCGTAGACGAACACTCCCGCCGCCTTTTGCAATTCGGCAAATGCCGCGAACTGCCCGGCCACATCTCCGAGCGTCGCATCCACATGGCACAAGAGGCGTTGCGGCAAGACGAATTCGAGGTGCGCCAGATGCCCGACTGCCCGCCTTGCATGGTCGGCGGTGAGAAGGACCGCGGTCTGGGGAAATTTCGGCGTCGCCGGATTGGATGCCGGTTCCCGCTGGGCCGTCTCGTTCGTCCTCTTCCAGTGCAAACGCAGGGTCTGCCTGACCGTCTCTCCGTCGGCGATCTGGTAGGGCCAGGGTCGTGCGAGAGGACGATTATAGGTTTTGAAGGACGCATCGCCCCATTGGCGGTGATCCTCCATCTCGAAGACATCGCCCTCGAAACGGCAGGTACACGTGATATCGCCGACCTGGTGGGTGATTGCGGCAATGTCCATGAAGGGCTGCCAGGGCGCGATCCTCTCGGGGAACTCGCTGTTTTCGGTTCGCCCATCGCTGTGGACGACCTCGATCGGCGCGCCTTGCTGTCCGGCGATCGGATGAAGCACCGTAAAACCGGTGCGATTGGTTTCGAACGCTCCCCTGGCGTGTCCCGTCGCCTCAAACACCGCGCCGCTGGCATCGACGCTCAAGCGCAGATCGACCCGCAGGCACGCACCGTCGTTCTCGAAAATCAGCTTTGTGTGAAGCCGAAAATTGTTCCCGTTCTCGATCCGCTCGACCGTCTCCACGGCGGGAAACAGGGTTCCCCAGTCGCGGTCGCGCGCCAGAAATCCGATTCGGCGGATCAGTTCGTGTCCATCGACACTAAGGTAGGAGACAGCCCCGTCCTGAAGCTCGAACGCAACCGAACCGATCCGAACGATCTCGACGGGTGCGACAGGCTCGCTCGTGCCGTAGAGGTCGAGATCGGTCGTCATATCTCCAAGAGCCTGACGGTTTCTCCGCGCTCCGCCGAACGATAGGCCGCTTCGACCAGAGCGAGGGTCTTGAGATTGTCGGACCCGGACGTCTCCGGTTCGGACCCGGACCGCACGCAATCGACGAAGTGCTGCTGGATGATCTTCACGCTCTCCTGGATGTTGTGCCAGGGTCGCTCGGCCCAAGGAAGCAAGGGCGGGCTTACGTCGAACACGTTTGCGTCGCCGGCCTGCACGACGAGCTCGTAGCCCGCGTCAAGCCGCAGCGTGCCTTTCGTGCCGTCGATTTCGATCAGGCTTTCCGGAAAGGTCTCCGGTTCGCGCCTTGTCGCATAGGAGCAATCGACCACGCTGGTGACGCCACCTTCATGGGCGAGCAGCATGGTGGCGACGTCCTCGCCCTTGATCGCCGGATTGACGCGCCGCGTCGTCGCCGTGATCCGCTCGACATCGCCGAAAAGCGCGCGGGCGATATCGAGAATATGGATGCCGAGATCCTCGATGATGAATCGCTCGCCCTCGGCGAGATAGGGCTGTCCGCTATAGACGTCGTATCCGGAGCGAAACGTCACCCGCCCGAAGAACGGCTCGCCGATCGCCCCGCTTCGAACGGTTTCGATCACTCGCCGGACCGCCGACTGCCAGCGGAAGTTCTCGTGCACCATAAGCACGCGGCCTGCCTCGGCCACCGCATCCACCATGGCGCGGGCGTCAGTCATGGTCTCGGCGAATGGCTTTTGACAGATGACATTGACGCCGTGCTCGGCCGCGAGTTCTACCAGCGGGCGATGGCTCGGCACCGTCGTCGCGATATCGACGAAATCGAGCGCCTCGGCCCTGAGCAGTTCGGCAGCATCCGCATAGGTGCGCGATATCCCGAAGCGTTGCGCCGTCTCTTCGAGCCGAGCCGGATCGCTGTCGCAGATGGCAACGATCTCCGCGCCCTCGATTTCGCCCCATGCGTGAAGCTGGTTCTGGGCGAAGAACCCGCACCCGATCAACGCGCCCTTCATGGTCGTCTCCTTCAGTGCCGCCGCATCCTCATTTGCCGAGCGCCGCCTGCGCCTTGAGGGCAACGCGGCTCTCGAAGCGCTGCTGTGCCTGATCGATCACCACCGCCGCGATGATCACCAGGCCCTTGATCACGGTCTGCCAGAAGGCCGAGACGCCCATCATGACGAGGCCGTCGGACAAGACGCCGATGACGAACGCCCCGACGATCGTGCCGGCGATCCGGCCCCGGCCACCTGACATCGACGTACCGCCGAGGACGGCTGCGGCAATGGCGTTCAGCTCGAAGGTTTCGCCGGTCGCCGGATGGGACGCGACCAGCTGCGAGGCGACGATGATGCCGACGAGAGCTGCGCAGAAGCCCGAAAACATATAGACGAAATACTTGACCCGGTTGACCTTCACGCCGGAGAGCGCGGCGGCCTTCTCATTTCCGCCGACGGCGTAGATGTAGCGTCCGAGCGGCGTGCGTTTGGCGATGTAGGCAGCACCGAAGCCCACGACGATCAGCATCAGGATCGAGACGGGGATGCCGAGGATGTCGCCCGCGCCGATCCATCGGAACGTGTCGGAGCCATAGGCCGGATCGCCGGTGAGGTTCGGAAAGGTGCGCCCGTCGGACGAGAGCATCGCCGCCCCGCGCGCGACGTAAAGCGTGCCGAGCGTCGCGATGAACGGCGCGACGTTGAGCTTGGTGATCAGGAAAGCGTTGATCGCCCCGACCGTGATGCCGACCAGCGCGACGAGAAAGCAGATTTCCAAGGTGTTGAACTGGATGGTGAAGCCGAGCCCGAGATCGACGCCATTCAAAATTAGCCAGCCGGCGACCATGCCGCAGAGCCCGACGATCGAGCCGACGGACAGGTCGATGCCTCCCGAGACGATGACGAAGGTCATGCCGATGGCGAGAAACGCATTCAGCGCCACGTGCTTCGACATGATGATCATGTTCGCCGTCGACAGGAAATTCGGCGCGGCGAACGCGAAGAAGGCGAAGACCAGGATGAGGGCGATGAAGGTCCGCGCCTTCAGAAGGATCAGGAGCGCCGAACTCGTGTCGAAACCCTGCGAGGACGGCGAAGCGATGCTCTGGTCGGTCATCAGGAGGCTTTCCTCATCGTCGTTTCGGTCGCAGTCTTGGGATCGGGTTCATGGCCGAGTGCGGAGGCTTGGATCAGGGCGGTTTCCGTCGCATCCTCGCGATCGAATTCTGAGACGACCCGGCCGTTCGACATCACGATGATGCGGTCGGACAGGGCCATCACCTCGTCGAGGTCGGAGGTCACGAATACAATGCCGAGGCCTTCGGCGGCGAGCTTGCGCATCACGCGAAAGACCTCTGCCTTGGCGCCGATGTCGATGCCGCGCGAAGGTTCGTCCATCAGAAGGATCTTCGGGTTCGTCATCAGCGCCTTGGAGATGACGACCTTCTGCTGGTTGCCTCCAGACAGCGAAGAGACCTCGTGTTCGGGCGATGCGACCTTTACGGTCATGCGGCGGATGTAATCCGCGACGTTCCGGGCCTCGCTCTTGAGCGACATGTGGATGCCGCGCGTGAACGCGCCGAGGCTCGAAAGTGTCATGTTCTCGCGGATCGAGAGGATCTGGACGAGACCGTCCGCCTTGCGGTCTTCCGGGATCAACGCGATGCCGCGATCGATCCTCCCGGAGACGCTGCGCGTCTTCAGCAGTTTGCCCTCGACGTGAATCGTGCCGGTATAATGCGTCGCGCCGCCGATGATGCATTCGAGAAGTTCTGAGCGTCCGGCGCCCATCAGGCCGTAGATGCCCAGGATCTCGCCCGCCCTGAGGGAAAAGCTCACGTCGCGGACCGCGTAGCCGCCGCTTGCCCGAGGCATGGTAATGTTCTCGGCCCGAAAGATTTCCGGACCGAACGCGTGCTCGTCGTTCTTCGCGTAGTCTTTCGAGGCGTCGCCGATCATGTTCCTGACGATCCAGGCGATATCTACCCCGTCCATCGACTGCGCGCCGGTGATGACGCCGTCTCGCAAGACAGTGATGTAGTCCCCGATGCGGATCAGCTCCTCAAGACGGTGGGAGATGTAGACGATACCGACTCCGCTCTCACGCAGATCGTCGATCACCCGGAAAAGGATCTCCACCTCGCTCGACGACAGCGCGGAGGTCGGCTCGTCCAGGATCAGGATGTTGGCGTCCTGGGCAAGGCTCTTGGCGATTTCGACGATCTGCTGCTGACCGACCTTGAGTTCGCCGACCAGCGCGTCGGGATCGATGTCATGTTCGAGCCGCCGCATCAGCGCGCGTGTGGCCTCGCGCTGGGCTTTCGCGTCGATATCGATGCCGGCGCGTGTCTTCTCGCGCGCCATGAAGATGTTGTCCGAGACAGACAGGTTGGGAAAGAGATTGAGCTCCTGGAAGACGATGCCGATGCCGTGCTTCGCCGCGTCGTCGGTCGAGCGGAACTCGACCTCCCGCCCATCCATGGCGATCGTACCCTTGGTCAGCCGTTCGACCCCCGCGATGACTTTCATCATCGTCGATTTGCCGGCCCCGTTCTCTCCGACTAGCACGTTGACGGCGCCCATCCGGAGGTCGAAGTCCACGTTGTCGAGCGCGACTGTGCCGGGATAGATCTTGGTGCCACCGCGGATCGTCAGCCCGATCGTGTGTTGGTGCTGCGCCATTTTCAGGCTCCGATCTCGAACTCGATCGGAACGAGTTCGACGGACTCGGCGCTGCCCCGCAGGGTAAAGACGCCTACGAAGGAGACCGACTTGCCGATCGGGTCTTCCTGCGGCATCTGGATATGCGCGTGAGCCTCGCCGTTCAGCCCGTTCGCGAGCTTGGCGAATTCGATCTGGTCGCGAAAGTCGGTGAAGCTGATGAATGGCATCGCATCGCGGATCGCAGTTCCCCGGATGATCGGTCCGAGTTGCAGCGTCACGTCGCCCTTGCCGTCGCCATCGGTATCGACCTCAAGCTTGGCCGCGCGGCTGTCTAGCTTGGATTTCAAGACTTGTCCCTCGCCGGACACGACGAAATTCCAGGGGTTGGCCTCGCCTTTCGGACGAAGCCCGAACTCTTTGCCTGTCTCGTCGGTATTCGATGCGAGCGCGCTTCTCAGCTTGGTGAGCGGCACCACATGCTCCGAAACAACGGGAAGCACTTGTGCGTCCCACACTTCGGCGGCGTAGGCGTTCATCCGCTCTTCGTCCGTCGTTGCGACAGGCGCCGCGCCATCGGCGGGTTGCGGCTCGTCCCAGACGATCGTGAAGCCCGAAAGTGGCGTGAGCGCTGCTATGACGCAGACGATCCGCAGAAATGCCCGTCCCATGTCGATCACTCCCTCTATCGACATCCGCCCGGTGCGTTGGAGCACCGGGCGTTCTCGATCACGTCGGCCTGACGCTTACTCGGCGAGTGCGAAGGTTTCCAGCTTCTCCGCATTGTCCGCATCGATGAGGACGCAGTCCATGAGCTGCTTTTCGGGCTGGCCGGTCTCACCGGTCTTCAGGTATTGATCGGCCTGCTCGACGGCGAGTTGGGCCTGACGGTAGGCCGGCTGCAGAACGGTCGCCTTGATCCCGCCGTTCATGATGGAGTCGCGGACGTCGTTCGAGCCGTCGAAGCCGACGACGATGACATCGGTGCGCCCGGCCGCTTCAAGCGCCGCCCAGGCTCCCATCGCCATGGTATCGTTGCCTGAAATCACGCCCTTGATCTCGGGATTGGCCTGAAGAATGCTCTCCATCTTCGAATAGGCCTCGGTCTGCGACCAGTTCGCCGACTGCTGCGCCACCATTTCCAGATCCGGATACTGGTCGATGATATCGTGATAGCCGGAGGATCGGATGCCGGCATTGGTATCGGCCTCGCGTCCGAGAAGCTCCACATAAGGGCCTTCCTCGCCCATCAGCTCGACGAACTTCTCCGCGCCGAGCTGAGCGCCCTGGTAGTTGTTCGACACGATCTGGCTGACGGCGATGTCGCTGACCTTGATCTCGCGATCGATCAGGAAGGACGGGATGCCGGCATCCTTGGCGCGCTGGACGGGCGCGACCGAAGCATCGGCACCGGCATTGTCGAGGATGATGGCCTTGGCGCCGCGGGCGATCGCCGTATCGAACATTTCCGACTGCTTGTTCGGATCGTCGTCATGGACGAGCACGAGTGTGTCGTAACCGAGTTCTTTCGCACGGCTTTCCGCGCCGACGGCTTCGGCCTTGAAGAAGGGGTTATCATGGCTTGGCGTGATGATGGCGATCAGGCCGGCATCCTGCGCAAAGACGGGCGTTGCGAAAAAGCAGGCAGACGCCACGAGTGCGAAAAGCACGGAACGGCGGTTGAATGTCATAAATAAGTTCCTCCCGATCAGCCCGCATCCCTCCCGGACGCGTTTCATGTCGATCGAACGTGAGCTTGCGAAACGACCATCGTCTTGTCAACAGGTATAATGAGTATCTGTGTTTTCCCCCAACGGGTGCTCGGTCGGAACGACGGGCTGCGCGTGCGACCCAAAGGCAGATATGCTCGGACCTGCCCCTGAGAGACAGAGGTGGTCCCGGTTGTCTGAACCGTCTCGCCGATTCTGATCGATGAATCGCCTGCGGGTTTTGGGCCGCAGCGAGCAGCGACTGGGTGAAGTAGATGGCGTCGGGCGAAGGGCGCCGAACAGCAGCGAAAGATCAAGCGCGTCGCTGGCATCCGAAGATGCAAGATCGATCAGCGCGTCAAAGCCTTCATCGTCCAGTTACCAATAGTCGCCTGTCGAGCTCGCCAGCATGACTTGCGAAACATGATGGATAGATCGTCTCCAACTGGGCGAGCATGCGCCTTGGGATCGACCGGAAGCGTCTTACCGTCTGAGCGAAAATGCGTCGGTACCGGAACCCAGAACGGCGGGGCGGACTGAAACGCCGGATGTCCCGAACCGCTTATGAGGATTCCCTCTTCTTGGTACGGAAGGCGTCGCAGGCTTCCGGCATCATGGCACCGCCATGCCCGTTTTCGGTGAGCCAATCGAGCGCGTTGAGAATTCCATTTGCCGCTTCGTGACTTGCGCCGGTCTCGGCGACAAGGCTCTGGTAATAGGCGATATCCTTGCGCGCATTGGCATTCGAGAACCGCATGGCGGAGACGTCTTGCGATAGGATGTAGGGACCTATCCTGTCGAGCGCCGCGCCGTAGCCGCCCCCCCGTTTCAGGCAGTCCACGAAAACGTCCGGGGCGATCCCTGTCTCCGCCGCGCAGGCTGCCGCTTCCGAAACGACGACGGCCGTTCCAAGCGATACGTAGTTGTGGAGCAGCTTCAGGGTCTGTCCCGCCCCGATCGGGCCGGCATGGAACCGGTTTTCCGAGAACGCCTCCAGAAGTGGCGTCAGTTCCTTCACGACGTCCGCGTCCCCTCCGATCAGGAGATTGAGCCGTCCTGCTTTCGCCTCTGCCGGTGTGCGGGTCATCGCGGCATCGACGAAGCGACAGCCGGAGGCCTCGACCCGTTCGGCCACGGTCCGGGTCTCGCTCGGAATTCCGGTCGAGCAATCGACGACGATGGTCCCGCGTTTCAAATGGCCAGCAAGATTGTCGTCGCCGGTTAGAATCGTCTTGATCTCCCGGCTACCTGTTACGCACAGAATGAGGACGTCGATCTTTGCAACGAGGCTCGCGGCATCGCTCTCACGGCAGGCCCCCGAGGCATCGAGATCTTCGGTAGGCTGGTTTCCAGGATGATCGAGATAATGCAGCGGCCAGCCTGCCGAGACGATGTTGGCGGCTATGCCGTGCCCCATCATTCCGACGCCGATCATTCCGACGGTTCGCTTCGTCATAGGGTTCCTTTTCCGCGCAAGCTTGTCAGTTCAGTGCCTTGTGGATCGCCTTGGTCATCTCGCTGCATCGCGCCGAGCCCCCGAGATCGGCCGGGACGTGGTCGCCAGCGCTGAGAACGCTCTCCACCGCATGCTCTATGCGAGCAGCGTCGGCCGCAAGGCTCTCGTCGTCGTAGCGGTCCGAGAGCCAGCGCAACATCATGACCGCAGAGAGCACGGCTGCAACGGGGCTCGCCGCATCCTGCCCGGCGATATCCGGAGCAGACCCGTGCGCGCCTTGGAAAAGGCCGTGATGATCGCCGATCTCGCCCGACGGCGAGATGCCCATGCCGCCGACGGTCGCTGCGCCGAGATCGGAGATGATGTCGCCGAACATGTTCTCCGCGACGATCACATCGTAGAAGTCCGGCTTCTTCAGGAGATGAACGGTCATCGCGTCGGCATAGGCGTAATCGATGTCGACATCGGCGAATTCGGACTTCACTTCGTCGCAGATCGAACGAAAGAAGGCGTAGCTGCGCAAGATGTTGGCCTTGTCGCAGACAGTGACGCGGTGCTTTTTATCGCGCAGCGCACCATTGCGCTTCTTCGCGAGATCGAAGGCGAAGCGCGCGACCCGTTCCGTACCCTTGCGCGTGACGACGAGGCTGTCCGACGCGAATTCGCCGCGAAGGACGACACCAGCCCCGCGACTTGCGTAGAGCCCCTCGGTGTTTTCCCGCACGATGACGTAGTCGATGCCGCCACCGTCGAACGCCCGCAGCGGCGAGGTCACGCCTTTCAGAAGCTTGATTGGGCGGACATTTGCATAAAGGTCGAGATCGAACCGCAACTTCAAATGCAGTTCGTTGCCGACCTCGGTGCCGTCCGGATAGACGACGCCGGGCAGCCCCGCGGCGCCGTGTAGGATCGCGTGGGACTCGCGGCAGAGTTTTGCCGTCTCCTGGGGAAGGACGTCGCCGGTTTTTTGATAATGCGCCGCGCCGCCATCGGCCATGATGAAATCGAATTTCGCCTTTCCGCAGGCTTCTGCGATGATCTCGGTTGCCGATCTGGCGACTTCGGGACCGATGCCGTCGCCTTCGATCGTCGCGATCCGGTAGGTTTCGGGTTTGGTGTCACTCATCGAATTCATCCGGGTTTTCGTGCGGTGGGTATCAGGTGAAGAGGTCGCGGAAGAAGAGCGAGATCTCCGGAACGTAGGTGATCATGAGAAGCATCGAGAGGACGACGGTGAAAGGCACGGCGAGCGGCAGGAACATGCGCTGCACCGGTATTCGTGCGACCTGCGCTGCGGCGAAAAGATTGACGCCAAGCGGCGGCGTGATCATGCCGAGCGCGAGATTGATGACGATAATCATCCCGAAATGAACAGGATCGATGCCATAGCCGATGGCGATCGGAGCGAGAATTGGCGCGAGGACGAGGATCGCTGCCGAGGTTTCGACGAACATTCCAACGAGAAGAAGAAGGATGTTCACGAACAGAAGGAAACTGATCGGCGATTCGAAGAAGCCCTCGGCCCATGCACCGACCACGCTCGGGAGGCCGGACAGCGAGACCAGGAAGGAGAACAGACCCGCCGTAGCGATGATCAGCATGATGGCAACGGTTGAGATCGTCGCCGCACGGAAGATTTGGGGCAGATCGGTGATGGACATCTCGCGGTAGATGAAAAGACCGACGACAAGCGCGTAGATCACCGAAACTGCGGCTGCCTCGGTTGGTGTGAAGATGCCGCCGTAAATACCGCCAAGGATGATGACCGGAAGCATGAGCGCCCAGAACGCGTCGAGGAAGCTTTCCAGGATCGGCTCGCTGTCGTCACCGTCGGACATGCCGATGCCTTTGAGACGGCACCAAATCTGCGTCATGATGATGAGCGCGGTCGCAATCAGCAGGCCGGGGCCGATGCCGGCCATGAAGAGCTGGGTGATCGACGTTTCGGTCGCCACCCCGTAGATGATGAGCGGCACGGAAGGTGGGATGATGACGCCGAGTTCGGCGGAACTCGCCTGGATCGTTGCGGCCATCGGTACGGGATATTTGTGTCGCGCCATCGCCGGAACGAGGATTGCGCCGATGGCGAAGGTGGTCGCGACCGACGAGCCGGAGATCGAGGCGAAGATCATGCAGGTGACCACGCAGGTCGCTCCAAGGCCGCCTTGGATGCCGCCGACAAGCGACTTCGCGAAGTTGACGAGCCTGCGTGAGACACCGCCCGACGTCATCAGGTTGCCGGCCAGGATGAAGAACGGCACCGCCAGCAGCGGGAAGCTGTCGAGCGACGTGAAGATCTTTTGCGGAACGACGAGGAGCGGCAGCGGTGAGAAGAAGCTGACACCGACAATCGCCGCAAGGCCGATCGCAACCCCGACCGGAACGGAGAGAACGAAGAAGACGATCAGCGCGGTGACGAGGGCAGCATTCATTGAATCTGCTCCGCGCTAGTTTCGGCTTCGTCACGGACGTCTTCCATCGGCTTCAGATATTCGAGAACGACACCCGGCAGCGCGAGGACCGCGCCGACCGGCAACGCGGCATAGAACCACGAAATTGGAACACCCAGCATCGCGACCTGCTGCGACGACACGCGGATAGCCATTGCGGTTCCGAACCAGATGAGAACGCCGAGGAAAATCAGATTGAGCAGCATGACGATGAAAATGACGACGCGCTGAAAGTTCTGAGGCAGCACGCTGCGCACGAATTCGAGTGGAATCATCGCGCTCAGGCGAAACCCGGCTCCGGCACCGAGAAAGACCATCCAGATGACGACACCGCGAGCCAGAACCTCAGACCAAGCGGATGCGTCACCAAGAACGAAACGCGTTACCACCTGCCAGAACACCAGCACTGCAGCCGTGGCGAGAAGCAAGGCTGCGAGGTTGTGGGTCACCGAGATCATCCGCTCGGCGACATTGAGGAAGCCGTTCCGCATTGGCGGCACCTTATGGTCAAAGCAAAAAGGTAAAATGTCGGAGCAGGACGGACCGAACACGTTCAATCACGAGAATCATGCGCGCACCGCCAACAGCCGAAATCGATCGCTGTCGAAGTGAAGCGTTCGGGAAAAGCGGCTCCGATTGCAAACAATCGGAGCCGCTCCTTGGGAGGATTACTGCTGCGCGTCGCGGATGCGCTGGATCATCTCTTCGCCGTACTCGGCACCATAGCGCTCGTAAGTCGGCTGAACCGCATCCTGGAAAGCCTGCTTGTCGACGTCCTCGATCACCTCCATGCCGTTCTCCTTCATGAGCGCGACACCGTTGGCTTCGTCCTCGTCGACCTTGGCGCGGGTTGCGGAGATGGCGGCCTTCGAGGCCTCTTCGATCCAGCCCTTTTCCTCATCGGAGAGCTGGTCCCACTGAATCTTGGACATGGTGATAACGGCTGGCGAATAGACGTGACCCGTCAGCGTCACGTATTTCTGCATGTCCCACATGTTGTTGGACGTGATGATCGGAACCGGGTTTTCCTGTCCGTCGATCGTGCCCTGTTGAAGCGAGGTCAGAACTTCCGTCCAGCTCATCGGGGTTGGCGAAGCCCCAAGCTCCTGGAAGGCGTCGATGTGAACCTGGTTCTCCATCGTCCGCAGCTTGAGACCCTGCACGTCCTCGGGCGTCCTGATCGGCTTCACCGAGTTCGTGATATGGCGGAAGCCGTTCTCCGACCAGCCGAGACCGATGATTCCCTTGTCCTCGAACTTAGCGAGGAGTTCCTGACCGATCTCTCCGTCGAGAATCTGCCGAGCGCTCTCGTAGTCATTGAAGAGGAAGGGAAAGTCGAGAGCATAGATTTCCGGAACGAAAGAGCCGACCGGCCCTGTCGACGTCATCGCGAGATCGATCGTCCCGATCTGCTCGCCTTCGAGAAGTTCGCGCTCGCCGCCGAGCGAGCCGCCGGCCATCACGTTGATCGTGAACTCGCCGTCCGAGAGCTCGTTCATCTTCTCGGCGAAGGCCTTAGCGCCTTGGCCGTAATGGCCTTCCGGCGGCGTTACGATCGCGAAATTCATCTCCTTGGCGGAGAGCGCCGATGCAGAAAGGGCAGTCGTCGCGAACAGGACGCCGGCGATGAGGCTCTTCAATGTCATATGGTTTCCTCCCAGAAATTCTTAGCTGTCGACGCCGAAATGGCGATTGCTCGGCGACCTCTCCCCGATCGCTCGAAGTCAACTCGAATAGTGCTGATGCATTTACATCCGATATCCGATACGATATTCGTAATATGAAATTGACAAGCGGTCAACGGTTTGCGGAGCGATCGATCAGAGTATGTCTCGATACCAGGCTGATGATTGGAACGATGCGCGCATCAGTGATCGCATCGAGCAGCGCCCGGGCCTCGGGGAGGAAGTCCACGAGCGTCTGGTCGACGACTTGGTCTCTTTGAGGTTGCCGCCAGGAGAACGCCTTTCGGTCGACGGCCTCGCTCGCAGGTTCGGTGTCTCGCAGACACCTATCCGCGGGGCGCTGATCAGGCTCGAGAGCGAAGGGCTCGTCGTCAAAAGGCACAATTCAGGCTTCTTCGTTGCGCCGCTGCCGACTCTCGAGCGGCTCGAACAGATTTTCGAGATGCGTGCGCTTATTGAGCCCGCCGCCGCGCAGAAGGCCGCGCGTAAAGCCTCCTCGGCCGATCTGTCCGATCTCCGGGCGATCGCACAGGAGATGCAGGATCTTCTCGGCGAAACGAGCGAGCGCAATTCGACCGCACTCGTCATGCTCGACAGCCGTTTCCATGCCGTGATCGCCTCGGCCTGCGGCAATGAACTGTTGCTGGACACGCTCACCAAGCTCTTCACTCAGCTGCACATCTTCAGGGTCCGCATTCACTCCGGTGTCGTGGAAGATGTCATTGCGGAGCATGTGACGATCCTCGAGGCGATCGCGGCGAAGGACGAAGGCCGAGCCGCATCGATGATGAAGAAGCACATCGATGCCGCGCATGACAGGATCGAACCCTATGTGCGCCGTGCGCTGTGAGGGGGGAGAATTCGAGAGATAAACGTCGGCAGTGACGCGGTCGTGCAGACGGATAGTAGAGAAACGGCGCGCTTCCTGAATGTGCGTCGTTCGGGAGGACGAGTATGACGATACATTTCGGTTTCGAGCGAACGAAGCTGTTCATCGGCGGGCGCTGGCAGGATGGCTCCGCCGGCGACACGATCGATGTGGAAGATCCCTCCACCGGCGAGCGGATCGGCCGGATCGCAAGGGGAACGACGGCGGACGTCGATAAGGCTGTCTGCGCGGCGGAAGACGCGCTCTCCGGCGACTGGGGGCGGACGACGGCCGCCGAACGCGGGCGAATCCTCGCCAGTCTCGGCAGACTGGTGGAGGAGAACGCCGAACGACTCGCCGAGCTGGAATCGCGGGATGTCGGCAAGCCGCTCGACCAGGCGCGGAACGATGCGAAGGCCCTTGCCCGCTATTTGGAATTCTACGGCGCATCGGCCGACAAGGTGACGGGAGAGACCATTCCCTACCAGGCGGGAACGACCGTGCTGACGCTGCGCGAGCCGCACGGCGTCACGGCGCACATCATCCCATGGAACTATCCGATGCAGATCCTCGGGCGCTCGGTCGGCGCGGCACTCGCCATGGGCAATGCCTGCGTCCTGAAACCGGCCGAGGATGCGTCTTTGTCGGCTCTCGCGGTCGCGGAGCTGAGCCTCGAAGCGGGGCTGCCGGCAGGCGCGCTCAATATCGTCACCGGTTATGGTCACGATGTCGGTTCGGCCCTGTCCGGCCACGCCCGCGTCCACCACGTCTCGTTCACCGGGTCCGTCGGGACGGGCCAGCGCATTCAGGAGGCGGCGTCCGCGAACGTCGTCCCGGTTACGCTCGAGCTTGGCGGAAAGTCTCCGCATATCGTGTTCGACGACTGCGATCTCGACGCGGCGCTCCCGACCCTCGTCGGAGCCTGCATCCAGGCCGCTGGGCAGACGTGTTCGGCGGCTTCGCGGGTTCTCGTTCAGCGCAGCGTCTACGATGAGGTCAAGCACCGCATGGCGGAGGTCTATCGCGGCCTCGTCGTCGGGCCGGCCAAGGACTCCTACGCGCTCGGTCCACTGGTTTCGGCCAAGCAGAAAAAGCTCGTGACGGCGTTCATCGAGGAGGGACGGAAGGACCTTGTCGTTGCCGCAGAGGGAACGATTGCTGCCGACGCACCCTCCGGCGGCCACTACGTTGCGCCGATCCTTTTTGCGGACGTTGCGCCGGATCATCGTCTCGCTCAGGACGAGATCTTCGGTCCGGTCCAGGTCCTGATCCCATTCGAAGACGAAGCGGATGCCATTCGCATTGCGAACGGCACCGAATACGGGCTTGTCGCCGGCGTCTGGACCGAGAACGGAGGCCGTCAGATGCGGCTCGCGCGTGCGCTGCACTGCGGCCAGGTCTTCATCAACAATTATGGCGCCGGCGGTGGGGTCGAACTGCCCTTCGGCGGCGTCGGCAAGTCAGGTCACGGCCGAGAAAAGGGTTTTGAAGCGTTGTACGGCTTCTCCCGACTGAAGACGGTGTCGATCAAGCACGGCTGACGCAGAAACCGGCGGACACGCAGGAATGGCGGCGGCGTTGCCGCGCGAGCCCGCACCTGTCCGCGACGAATTTTAGAACCATCAGGAGGAACGTCATGAAATTAGCTCTCATCGGAGCCGGCGGGAAGATGGGGATGCGGCTCGCTCGCAATCTCCAAAACTCGGCCTACGAGACGGCACATGTCGAAGTATCGGATGCCGGACGGGACCGTTTGAAGGCGGCGTTCGGTACCGAATGCGTGCCTTTGGACGAAGCGCTCGACGGGGCCGGCGCGGTGGTCCTGGCCGTTCCCGACACTGCGATCGGGACAGTGGCGTCCGGTCTCGTCGATCGGCTCGATCCCGGAACCATCGTGGTGATTCTCGATGCGGCGGCACCTTATGCGGGTCACCTGCCGAAGCGGGACGACATCACCTATTTCGTCACCCATCCCTGTCATCCGCCGATCTTCTCGACCGAACCCCACGACGCCGCCCTTGCCGACCGGTTCGGCGGAATCGCGGCCAAGCAATCGATCGTCAGCGCTCTGATGCAGGGTCCGGAGGAGCATTACGCGACCGGCGAGGAGATCGCCAGGACGATCTGGGCGCCGATCCTGCGCTCCCATCGCGTGACCGTTGACCAGATGGCCTTGCTTGAGCCGGGGCTGTCGGAAACCGTCTGCGCCACCCTGCTCCTTGCCATGCGTCAGGCGATGGACGAGGTGGTGCGCCGCGGCGTCGACAAGACGGCCGCCCGGGATTTCCTGGTGGGTCACCTCAACATCCTCGGTGCAGTCATCTTCGAGGAAGTCGACGGCGTCTTTTCCGATGCTTGCAACAAGGCGATCGAGAACGGCATGCCGATGCTCATGAAGGAGGATTGGCTGCGCGTCTTCGAACCGGACGAAATCGCCGAGAGCATTCGCCGGATCACGTGAGGCGGTAGAGGCGGATGAAGGATGGGCCCGAGATCATGAACGATGGCGCGCGCATAGAGGCCGACTATATTCTCGAGACAACGGCCGATCCTGCCGATGTCGCCGCCGTGATGGCGGGCGAACAGTCCAGCGGGACTTTCGTGTCCGTGCCCGGCGAGGACGAAGCGCTGAAGGCCCGGTCTGCGGCCAGGGTCGAGCGCTGCGAGATCGTTGCGGAAGACCTTCCCCAGGCGCTGTCCTCCAGCGCCGTCGACCCCTCTCGTAGGGCAAGGCGGGCATCGGTGACGCTGTCCTGGCCGCTGGAAAACCTAGGGGCCTCCCTGCCGAACCTGATGGCGACCGTCGCGGGCAATCTGTTCGAACTGCGGCAGGTGTCGGGTCTCAGGATCGAGGCGATCCGTCTGCCTGACGCCTTCGCCCGCGCCTATCCCGGGCCGGCCTTTTCGGTCACCGGAACCCGCCGGCTTTCGGGCGTTTCAGCCGGCCCCCTCATCGGCACCATCGTGAAGCCGTCCGTCGGGCTTGGGCCGGACGAGACCGCCGGCCTCATCGCGACTCTTTGCGAAGCCGGCATCGACTTCGTCAAGGACGACGAGCTCCAGGCGGACGGCCCGCACTGCCCGTTCGATGAGCGCGTCGCAGCCGTGATGGCGGTCGTTGATCGCCATGCGGACCGGACGGGCAAGAAGGTGATGATCGCCTTCAATCTCACCGGCGATCTCGACGAGATGCGGAGGCGCCACGACCTCGTCCTCGCTGCGGGGGGGACATGCGTGATGGCAAGCCTCAACTCCGTCGGTCTGGCAGGCATGCTGGCGCTGCGGAAGCATGCTCAGCTGCCGATCCATGCCCACCGCAACGGCTGGGGCTATCTGACGCGCCATCCCTCGCTTGGCTGGTCCTTCCCGGCCTGGAACACGATCTGGCGGCTTGCCGGCGTCGACCACTGTCATGTCAACGGCCTTGCCAACAAGTTTGCCGAGACCGATCCGTCGGTGATGATCTCCGCCCGGTCCTGCTTCGACCCTCTGTTCCCCGACGATCCGATGACGGTGATGCCGGTCTTCTCCTCCGGACAGACAGTGCGTCAGGCGCATGGCACCTTCGCGTTCCTCGGAAGAGCGGATCTCATCCATACCGCCGGCGGCGGCATCCTCGCCCATCCCGCCGGACCGGCAGCCGGCGTCGGCGCGCTGCGGCGCGCCTGGGAGGCGGCGTCCGAGGGCGTTCCTCTCGAAGATGCGGCGAAGGGCGATGCCGAACTCCGCCAGGCGATGGAGATCGGCGCGTGAGTTCCGGACCGCGTCTCGACGGCGGACTTCCCGACGGTCCACTCGTCGCCTTCTATGGCGACGACTTCACCGGCTCGTCGGCCGTCATGGAAGTTATGACCTTTGCCGGCCTGCCGACGGTGATGTTTCTGGAGGCGCCGGGCGAAACGCAGCTCGCCCGGTTTGCGGACCACCGGGTGATCGGCATCGCGAGCACGGCACGTGCCGAGACACCGCAATGGATGGACGAGACGCTTCCCGGCGCGTTCGCTGCGCTGAAAAGCCTGAACGCCCCGATCAACCATTACAAGATCTGTTCGACCTTCGACTCCTCGCCCGAGATTGGCTCCATCGGCCGTGCGATAGACCTCGGCGCGAGCGTCTTTTCGCCTCGTTTCGTGCCGTTGGTGACCGGCGCGCCCGCGATCCGACGCTACCAGGCGTTCGGGCACCTCTTCGCGGCCCACGCCGGGCAAAACTATCGGCTCGACCGGCATCCCTCCATGAGCCGGCATCCGGCAACGCCGATGGACGAGGCCGATCTTGCACGGCATTTGTCCCGGCAAACGGATCGGGAAATCGGTCTCGTCGATCTCGCGGCGCTCAAAACGGGCGAGGGCCGGAACGCGCTCGAAGCCGAACTGAATCGGGGCTGCGAGATCGTCTCCTTCGACGTTCTCGACGAGGAGACCCTCGCAGGCGTCGGCGCACTGATCTGGCAGGAGCGCGAAACGGGACCGATCTTCGCTGCGGGGAGCCAGGGGCTCGAATATGCGCTGATCGCTCACTGGCGTCGCGCAGGCATTCTCGCGGCCGATCCGCCCCGTCCGACGATCGCACCCGTGGACAGGATCGCGGTCGTTTCAGGCTCTGTGTCGCCGACCACGGCTGGTCAGATCGAACATGCCGCGACGAACGGCTTCGAACTCATTGCGGCCGATCTCGGTGCGCTTGAAACCGATACGACGTGGCAGGCTGAAGTCGAACGCTTGGCCCAGCTGGGTCTCGCCGTTCTCGCAAAGGGCAAGAGCCCGTTGATCGCCTCGGCCCGAGGTCCGGACGATCCGGCTGTCGCGCGACTGGAGGCGATGGTCGAAGGATCGCCAAAGGCGAAGGGCGCCGCGCAACGGCGCCTGTCGAAGGGGCTCGGACAGGTGCTGAAGCGGCTTTTGGATGAGGCTGGGATTGGCCGGGCCGTCATCTGTGGTGGCGACACTTCGAGTTTTGCGGCGAAGGAACTCGGGATCGAAGCGCTATCGGCCCTCGCACCCGCCGCTCCGGGGGCTCCCCTTTGTAAAGCATATGGTTCTCATAGCGCCTCGGGTGATTTCGAAATCGCGCTGAAAGGTGGCCAGATGGGCGCTGCCGATTACCTCACGAAAATACGCGATGGAACGTCGTAGATTGTTCGAAGTATTACGAGCGAGATAGCAGAACGGTGTTTTACGACACTCATTCCCAAATGGGGTTTATGCCGTTCGGAGACGACTATTTCTGGCTGCAGGACTGTTTATAATCCGGTTAGGTAATTGAGCTTTCGAGGCGTATGATTTCCTTGGCAATCAAGATTGCCGGTGACGATTTACAACTTGCTTCGGAGCACGCCACGGTGGCACACGAGGCACTCGTTAAAGGCGAGCGATAAAGCCAGCCTAATTAACGGCTAAAGTGAAAATTCGGCGGAACCCCTTTCTCACCACCATTTATCAGTTTAAACCTTCGATTTTTAAGACATTTGTAGCGATATCTGCGACGTTGAACGTTCTTACCTACAAACGGTTTTGGCGTTTTATTCGCTGATAGGCTCAATTTTACAAGCATGAGACTTAAGGGAGTTCGCTGAATCATTCCGGCGAAGGGACTTTTGTCGCGTCGGTCCCGATCTGTGGTGGCCCAGGTGGCTCAATCTCTCGCGATTCGATCGCGATAAACACAATGGCTACCACCGCGGCCGCGATAGCCGCGATCAGGTAGAGGCGTTCAGCCTTGGATTTCCGCCTTCGTGGGTAGCGCTCTTCCGGCTTCACATTCGCCTCGCTTTCCGCGCGCCTGTTTTTAAAGCGCAAAGAAAGAACGAAACCGACCGTCGCATGTTTCCCGGCGCTGCGCGAATCGCTCTTATCCGGCACATTGGTTTTGAGAACGTAAGAGAAACACTGTGGCCGAAAAAATCCAACATATGTTCATCATCGAGCGGACAGGGCGCCACCTTGTCGCTGATTGTCGTCTTCACCGGCTTGCCAACAGATCACTCCTTGCAGGCCGCGTTCGCGCATCGAACGCCTCACCGTACAGCGGGCAACATCGAATCCTTCGCGGTTCATATGACGCCAGATCTTGCGCATGCCATAGACGCCATAGTTCTCGGCGACCACACCCAGCCCTTCCGGCTTCAGGGCTACATCGCGATGCGCAGAGGAGGATATCCGCGACGGATCGCGCCGCTGCGCGATATGCTCGTGGGCGGTGGATAGGGCGATGGGCAGAGTGAGCCTTGTCGCGCCATTGGTCCGAGCGAGAATGGCGAACGGCATATCGGCTCGACCTCATACTCCTCGCGGTGCTTGTCGATGAAGGCGATCATTTCCTGAACAAGCGGTCGAGCTCTACCTGGGTAAAGTCGAACCCGTCACGCCGCTGGTTCGAGTGGCGGGTGAGACGCCGACGCCTTGCGCAGAATCTCGGTCGGCTGGCGAAACTCTCGGTTCTCGCGTTCGAGGGCCTTCATCCATTCGGCCACATCGCTGGGCAGCCGATCTTCGCCGCAACGACACAACCGCCTCCCAGCGCGAGCTTCGCCCGCCGTGGTTCTCTTTGAGATCAACGGAAAGACATTGGGACGTGGCGGTTGAGGCCAACACTTTGAAACTGCCTGGAACCTCAAGCGTCCGGCGATTTAACGAAGATAGGCGGATCAGTTCGGGCGCTTATGATTCACCCTCCTAGAAGCCGCATTCCTTGGCGCGGGGTAGGACGTAACCGCCGCGTTTTGAGGTGGTGAGGCCTATGGCGACCGCGCCCTCGATCAGCTTGACCGCGGAGACGACGCCGTCGACGACGGGGACGCCGTATCGCTCGGAGAGTTTCGCGGCGAAATCGGCCATGCCGGCGCAGCCGAGGACAATGGCTTCGGCACCGTCGCGCTCGATCGCTTTTTCCACCGTTTCCGCGATCTTGCGGTTTGCGGCTTCGGGGTCTTCCTCGAGAGCTAGAACCGGAACTTCGCTGGCGAGGACGCTGGCACAGGAGGTGGCGAGGCCGGCCTTCAGAAGATTGTCTTCGAGGATCGGTACGGAGACTGACAGCGTCGTCACGACGGAAAAGCGCCGGGCGACGAGGCTCGCCATGCGGGCTCCCGCTTCGCCGATGCCGATGACGGGGCCCGTCAGCACCGAGCGGGCGGCATCAAGGCCGGTGTCGTCGAAACAGGCGATGATGTGGCCTTCCGCGCCGTCTGCTTCGGCGATCTGAAGCGCTCGCAGGAGGCCTGGCACGGCGAGGGCGCCGTCCACATGCCCCTCGATCGAGACTGGCCCGGCATCGTTCTGATAGGCGAGGATTTCGGTTCCCCGCGCGGCCGCGCGCCTTGCCGCCCCTGCGATGGTTTCAGTCATCGAACGGGTGGAATTCGGATTGACGATCGAGAGCCGCATTGACCTGCCTTAGCTGTCCTTCATTCCGCGCCTTTGACGACGCTTCTGCAAAAGAATGAAGGCGGCAAGTGTCCCGAAGATGACCGTGAACGAAACCGCGGTGACCGACGTGCCGAGCGCGTAGATTTCGGGCGTCGTAACGGTGGTCGTCAGCGCGGCAAGTTCGAGCGGCAGGGTGTTCGTCGAGGCCATGGTCTGGCTGGAACGGGCGATCTCGTCCCATGACAGCGTGAAGCCGAAGAGCGCGATGCCGATCAGAAAAGGCGCGATCATCGGCAGAATCACGTAGCGAAAGCTCTGCCAGTTGGTTGCGCCGAGGTCACGGGCCGCTTCCTCGTAGCTCTTGTCCAACCGGTTGAAGACCGCGAACATGATGAGAAGTCCGAAGGGCAGCGTCCATGAAAGATGCGCCCCGAGGCCGGAGGTGAAGAGCCCCAGCGAATTGCCGCGTGGCGAGACAAGGCCGATCGCGGCGAGATAGGGCCTGAGGATGTCGTCGATGATGCGGAATTCCAGCGCGATGCCGAGCGAAACGACGATCGAAGGGACGATCAGGCTGGCGATCGCGATGTAGAAAAGCGCGGTCGAACCGCGGAACTTCTTGCGGAAGGCAAGTCCCGCCAGCACCGAGATCACGACCGTCAGCACCATCACTGTCAGCCCCAGCACCATCGACCGGCGGAAGGCCGAGCCGATGTCCACCGTTCCGCCTCCGCCCCAGAGCCTCTCGAACCAGTAGAAGGAAAAACCGTTCATCGGGAAGGTCAGCCCGCCCGACGGCCCTTGGAACGAGAGCGTCAGGATGGTGATAACGGGCCCGTAGAGAAAGACCACGAAGAGCGCGAAGAACAGCGCCAGCAGATAGAAGCTGCGTGGGCGCTTCTCCTCGCGCGGAACGGTTTTGACGGCCATGGCCTCAAAGCTCCTTGCGAATGTCGACGAGGCGCAGCATGCCCCAAATCGTGAGAAGGACGACCGCCAGGAGCACGATCGCATTGGCGGCGGCGATCGGGAACTGGAGGAAGTTTATCTGGGTCTGGATAACCTTACCCACGGAGGCGATCTGCTGGCCGCCCATGATGCCGATCGTCAGATAGTCGCCGGTGACGATGGTGACGACGAAGATCGAGCCGATGAGAATGCCGGGCTTGACCAGCGGAATGATGATGTTCGTGAGGGTCTGCCAGCTCGATGCCCCTGCATCGTAGGCAGCCTCGATCAGCGCCTTGTCGATCCGCATCATCGAATTGAAGATCGGGACCACCATGAAGAGCGTATAGAGGTGGATGAGCGCCAGCGCGACCGCGAAATCGGAATAGAGCAGCCATTCGAGCGGCGCATCGATGATCCCGAGGGATTGCAGCGTGTCGTTGACGAGGCCGTTGCGACCGAGAAGCGGAATCCACGAAATCATGCGGATGACGTTCGAGGTCCAGAACGGGATCGTGCAGACCATGAAGAGCGCGATCTGCATCGGCAGGGTCTTCACGTGAAAACAAAGGAAGTAGGCGACCGTGAAGCCGATCGTGAGGGTCATCACCCACACAATCGCGACGAATTTCAAGGTCGACAGATAGGTTGCGAAGGTGGTGCAGAGCGCCGAGCCGCCTGAAAAGCAGCCATAGAAGACATCCGAATAGTTCGTCGCGACGAAGGCCGGCTCGATCGAATATTCGGTGTAGTTCCAGAACGAGACGGTTAGCGTCGCAAGAAGCGGCAGGATGAAGAACAGCAGGAAGACGAGCGCCATGGGCGCGGCCTGGAGATAGGCCACCCAGGCAGGCGTCCAGCTGGTCGGCACCTTCCGCGTCGTCTGCGCGCCGGAGGTTTCGGAGGAGGCTTCGGGCGAACCCGAAGCCTCCTCTGCTGTCATATGGTTCGTCGTGGTCACTGGATCAGGCCGCGATGAACTCGTTCCACTTGCGGATCATGTAGATGTTCTCATCCATGACTGCGTTCCAGCATGCGACCTTGCCCATGCGCTCGGCGTAGGAGCCGCCGTCGCGCACGGCGCCGGCCTTTTCCAAAAGCTTGCCGTCCGGGCTCATGATGTCCTGTTCGGCCGGCTTGCCCTCGAACCAGTAGGCCCATTCGTAGGGCTCCATGGCTTCCTGGGTGGTCGACAGGACCGCCGTGTAATAGCCCTGCTTGGCGAGATGCGCGCCGGCCCAGCCGGACAGGAACCAGTTGATGAACTCGTAGGCCGCGTCCTTCTCGCGGTCGGCGATCGCGACCGGCAGACCGAAGCCCGAAGCCCAGGCGCGGTAGCCTTCCTTGAGCGGTTGATACTTGCACTCGATGCCTTGGGTGCGGACAGCGGTGATCGCCGGCGACCACATGGACTGGATGACGACCTCGCCGGAGGCCATGAGGTTCACGGACTCGTTGAAGTCGGTCCAGAAGGCGCGGAACTGGCCGGCGCGTTTGGCCTCGATCAGCGCGGCGATCGTCTTGTCGATCTCCTCGCGGGTCATGTTGCCCTTGTCGCCATAGGTCATGTCGCCGCGCGCTTCGATCGCCATTGCAGCATCCATGATGCCGATCGACGGGATATTGAGGATCGCGGCCTTACCGGCGAACTTCGGATCGAGGAGCGAAGCCCAGCTATTGACCTCGCCGTCGATGAGGTCCGGGCGGATGCCTAGCGTATCGGCGTTGTAGGTTGTCGGGATGAGTGTGAGGAAGTCGGTTGCCTCGCTGGCGAACTCGGTCGCCTGCTCGGACGGCAGATACAGCACTTCCGACGGCGCCGTGCCGTCGAGACCGACCTCTTTCCCGTCGATCGAGCCCTCGCGGATGACCGAGGCGATCTGATCTGCGAGTTTGATCTTGTTGGCGTCGAGGCCCATGATGTTGCCCGAGGGCAGGAGCTTCGGCAGCGAGAAATATTCGGTATCGACGAGATCGAACGAATTCGGCTGGGTAATGACGCGCTTGGCGACGTCGTCGGTCGTGACCGCGATGTATTCGATGTTGATGCCGAGGTCCTCGCCGGCCTTCTGTGCGATGCCCGGAGACTGGTTCACCGCCGTGGACAGATAGCGAAGCGTGACTTTCTCCTGCGCGATGGCAGGGGTCGGGAAGCCCGAAAGCTTGGTCGTAGCGGCAACGCCAGCGATGGCCGAGGCGCCCTTGAGGAGCGAGCGGCGTGTCAGCGGCAGTTTCTTGTCAGTCATGGGGTTTCTCCAAGCTTTCTGCGTTCAAGGGGTTGCGATGAAGCTCCCGGGACGCCCGAACCCGCGAAGATCCGGACGCCTTGGGAGGAGCTCTGCGCGGCCTGTCAGGCCGCGAGTTCGTGGCGATCGTCGGCATTCCATTCAACGGTGACGGTATCGTCCTCGGAGACCGGGTTGCGGTCGTATTCGTGCTCGGGCAGCGTGACGAGAAGGTCGACGCCATTCGCGTCGGTGAGTGTCACGTGGACGGTCATGCCTTGATATTCGATATCCTTCACCGTCGCGGTCCGGCCCTCGGCGGGCGCCCCGGAAACGAGGACACGGATCTTGTCGGCCCGCACTGCGTAGGAGGTCGAACCCTCCGACACGACGTTATGGCCGCCCATGAACCGGGCTACGAACTTCGTGCGCGGGCGATTGAAGACCTCTCGCGGCGAGCCGACCTGCTCGATGCGGCCATCGTTCATGACGACCACCATGTCGGCGAGCGCCATCGCCTCTTCCTGGCTGTGGGTGACGTGCACGAAAGAGATGCCGAATTCCCGCTGATAGCGCTTCAACTCGGCGCGCATGCGGATGCGCAGGAACGGATCGAGCGCGGAAAGCGGCTCGTCTAGGAGAAGGACCGTCGGATTGGTGACGAGGGCGCGGGCAAGCGCAACGCGCTGTTGCTGACCGCCAGAAAGCTGCGCCGGAAGACGGTCGGCATAGCGGCCCATATCCACCATACTCAGCATGTCGTCGGCGCGCTTCAAGCGCTCGGCCTTGTCCACCCCCGCCATCTTCATCGAGAAGGCGACGTTCTCGCGGACGCTCAAATGGGGAAACAGAGCATAGCTCTGAAACATCATGGCCGTGCCGCGCTTCGCGGGCGGCAGATCGTTGACGATGTTGTTGCCGATCATCACGTCGCCATCGGAGATGAATTCGTGGCCGGCGATCATACGCAGGGTCGAGGACTTGCCGCAGCCTGACGGCCCGAGAAGGCAGCAATAGGTGCCCGCCGGGATCTTCAGCGAGACATGATCGACCGCTAGCGTGTCCCCATATGCCTTGGTGACGGCGGCAAGTTCGAGATCGGCGGCTTCGGATGGCACGGGTGGGCCCGCTCCCTGCTGATGCGTTTGCCCAAACGCCAGCAAGGCCCGTGCCAATCTCTCATTTTGTCTGGGGAATCTTGGATAGCCGCTCTACAATAAACGATGCTTCGTCCATCGGCGCGGGCGCTGCTGGCTCTTTCCATCGCTACCGAAGCCAAATTTCGGTCGGTTTGACCAAATATTGAGCAGGAAGTCCTTTTTTAGTTTGTTCCGCACGCTTTGCGACCTATTATTCATCTAAGCGCTTGAGCTTACGGCAAAGAATGCCGAATTTACCTTTGGTTGTAAAATAGTATTTATAATAATAAGCTGATCCACTTTGACCAAGACCACACTTCTCGACGACCGAACGAGACCGCTCGCTCCGAAAATTGAAGGTTTGACGCCTTTCCAGGAACTGCACGGCAAGACGCTGTCGCATATCCACGCAATGCACCTTCGCGAGCTTGATGAACTGAACAAGCTCGTTTCACTGATCGAGATGGGCGAAAGGGCCGCGCCCGATCTCGCTGCAGCGGTGGCCGTGCTGCCGATGGTTCGGGCTTACAAGGGCTTCGGCACTTTGTGTGGTCGCGAATGCAGGCAGTTGACGTTTCACCATAATGCCGAGGAGCATGGCGTGTTTCCGGCCCTGCGCCAGCATGCCGGCGAGGGTCTTCTCAAGGTTCTCGACCGCCTTGCGGAGGAGCATGTGGTCATCCACGAGCACATCGAAGCGCTGGCCGAAAAGGCCGAGACCGTTGCCGACGAGGCGAGTGCCGCGAATTTCGCCGAAGCAAGGAAAGCGCTCCGCGCCCTCGAAGCGCTGGTGCGCTCCCACTTTCGCTACGAAGAAGTCGAGCTCGCCGATGCCATCGGTTTCTACGAGGTGCCGATCTAAAGGGCTTCGGCGTCAGTTGTTTCCGAAGAGATCGCGCGTAAAGACCTTCTCCGCGACGTCGGCCAATTCGTCGACCATCCGGTTCGTAACGATGACATCGCATTCAGCCTTGAACCGCTGGAGATCACGCTCGATCCGCGAGTGGAAGAAGTCGTCCTGATCCTCGAGGATGGGTTCGTAGACGATCACCTCGATACCCTTTGCCTTGACCCGTTTCATGATGCCTTGAATGCTCGATGCACGGTAATTGTCGGATTCCGCCTTCATCACGAGGCGATAGATACCGACGCGTTCCGGCGCCATGGCGATGATCTGATTGGCGATGAAATCCTTGCGTGTCGAGTTGGAGTCGATGATGGCACGGATCAGGTTCTGAGGAACGTCCTGATAGTTTGACAAGAGCTGTTTCGTGTCCTTCGGAAGGCAGTAGCCGCCATAGCCGAAGGACGGATTGTTGTAGTGACCGCCAACGCGGGGATCCAAGCAGACGCCTTCGATGATTTGCCGCGTATTCAGCTGATGCGAGGCGGCATAGGTGTCGAGTTCGTTGAAGAACGCGACGCGCATGGCAAGAAACGTATTCGCGAAGAGCTTGATCGCTTCTGCCTCGGTGGAATCCGTCAGCAGTACCTCGATTTCCTCCTTCCGTGCGCCCTGCTTCAAGAGATCGGCGAATTGCCGTCCACGCGTCGATCGCTCTCCCACGATGATGCGCGAGGGATAGAGGTTGTCGTAGAGTGCCTTTCCCTCTCGCAGGAACTCGGGCGAGAAGATCACGTTACCGCATCCCGGCCGCGTGCGGATGTCCGCCGTATAGCCGACCGGGACGGTCGATTTCACGATGATGGTGGTTTCGGGACTGATCTTCAGGACATCCTCGATCACGGCCTCGATCGAGGTGGTGTCGAAGGCACCAGTATCGGGGTCATAGTTCGTCGGGGTTGCGACCAGCACGAAGTCGGCATTTTCGAAAGCGTGAGCGGGGTCCGTCGTTGCGGTCAGCGACAGTTTCTCGGTGTTCAGAAAGGCCTGCAGATGGTCGTCTATGATCGGCGAGACACCGCGATTGACCATCGCGACACGGCTCTCGACGATATCGAGGGCAACAACCTCGTTGTGTTGAGCCAGAAGCACGCCGTTCGAGAGACCGACATATCCAAGACCTGCGACTGCAATCTTCATGATTTGCCTTGATGACCTTGACGTGGCGACTGGCTAGCGGATCTGAGTTCCAAGGGGAAGTGCAACAACCCATTGCAGATGCAGAGTCAGCTCCGTTGTCCAGACCAAATGGAGTGTTGCGATAGTATCCTACGTCCAACTGTCCTCTCTCGAAAGAAAGCAGATCGCCGATTTTCATGCCGCGGGCTAATCCAATGCCACCATCGCTTGGGCCCTTTGCCGGGCTCCCGCAACGATCGGCAGCGAGCTTCGCCGCTGCCAGAAATGCCAGGAATTCCGCGTGTGGGCGGGCGGTTGAACCTTCTCAGGCCATGGCCCTTGTGAAGCGCTCGCCGCAAAGGATGGCGAACTGCGCCTTGGCCATCACCCACTCACGCGGTGCCATTTTCCACTCCTTCTCGGCTCGGTTCAAGACGAGAAGGAACAGTTTCATTGCCGCGTCATCGCTCGGGAAGTGGCCGCGGGCGCGCACCGCCCGGCGCAGTTTGTAGTTCAGCGCCTCGATCTGGTTCGTGGTTTAGACAAATTCGCGCACTTCCTTGGGGAAGGCGAAGAACGGGACGACCTCGGCCCGGGCCCTGCTCCAGCTCTGGCCGATGGCCTTGTATTTCTGGCCCCATTCGCCTTCCTCGAACGCCTTCAGGGCCTTTTCGGCCCCCGCCCGGCGTCGGCGGCCCGTTAGATGTCTCTGATATTCGATCTTGCGGAAGGGATTGTTCAGAGGATATCCAGAAGCCTCCCAATCCTGCCGCGTCCCGCAATGCCACTTGGTCTGGACGTTCCCTTCTGAAGTTCAATCACGAAAGCCTCGCTAGATGAAGCGTTCCGATATTAATCGCATCATGGCGGATGCCGCCGAGATGATCGCCGGCCATGGCTTCATCCTGCCGCCCTTTGCGAACTGGACGCCGGAAGAATTCAAGGCGCGGAAGGACGAAGCCCGGCATGTGATCGACAGCCGCTGCGGGTGGGACATTACCGATTACGGCGGCGGCCGGTATGAGGAGATGGGCCTTTTCCTCTTTACGCTCAGAAACGGTCAACTCGCCGACCTCACGGCGGGACGAGGCATGTGCTACGCCGAGAAGCTGCTCATTTCGCGGGAGAAACAGCTGAGCCCGATGCACACCCATGTCATCAAGGCCGAAGACATCATCAATCGTGGAGGCGCGACGCTGGTCGTTGAGCTTTTCGGCTCCGACGAGGACGGCAAGTTCAGCGAGACGGCTGGTGGCCGCGTCATGTGCGACGGGCTCTGGCGCGACTACGGTCCCGGTGAGCACCTTTCGCTTGCCCCCGGCGAGAGCGTGACTCTCAGGCCCGGCGATTGGCATGCGTTCTGGGGCGAGGGCGGCGACGTCCTCATCGGCGAGGTCTCGACGGTCAACGACGACGAGACGGACAACCTCTTCCGCGAGCCGATCGGCCGCTTCGCGACGATCGAGGAGGATGAGCCGCCACACCGGTTGTTAGTCAGCGACTACGCGACCTGGCTCGCCTGACCGCCTATCGACATGTTCAGCTTGAAGCGCTTTTGCCCTTCAGCGACTTCGAGCTCTGATTGAACATGATCTCGTTGTTGTCGACCCGGTGCTGGCCGCGGTTCTGCTTGTCCTTGGCGAGATTGATAGCGCGCTGGACGGCCGGCCGCTGCTTGATCCGCCCGCGCCAGTCGGCGACGCGCGGAAATTCGTCGAGCGAGGCACCCAGAGGCTTCGCGATGAAGGCCCAGGGGAATGCCTGCATGTCGGCGATCGAATAGTCTTCGCCCATGATGTAGGGACGGCCCGCGAGCCGGTTTTCCAGAACGCCGAGATTGCGGTCGTATTCACCGAGATAGCGTTTGAAGCCATAATCGCGCTCGTCTTCCGGCGCGTAGTTCTTGAAGTGGCTAAGCTGCCCGGCCATCGGGCCCTGACTGCCGGTCTGCCAGAACAGCCACTCGTCGAGTTCCTTCATGGCGCGCCGGTCCGACTTGTCCGGGGCGAAACGGCCGGTCTTCTCGGCCAGATAGAACAGGATCGCAGCCGACTCGAAGACCGAAACTGCTTCCGAACCATACCCCTCCGGCGGCTCGTGGTCGACGATCGTCGGCATCTTGGCGTTAGGGCTGATCTTGAGAAAATCCGGCTCAAACTGTTCGCCGGCATGAAGATCCATAAGCTTTAGTTCGTAATCGAGGCCGCATTCCTCCAGCATGATGGCGACCTTCCAGCCGTTCGGTGTCGGCGCGTAATAAAAGTCGATCATGCGGGGTCTCCGTCTGGTTCGGATGCGGCGCCCTTGGCCAGGAGCTCGGTGATCGCGGCGGCGTCATAGCCGGCCTCTGCGAGAACCGCTTCGGTATCTGAGCCAAGCGCCCGAGCGGGCGAGGGGGCGTCGAGTGGTGTTTCGGTAAAGCGCGCCGGGCTGCGGGCTTGCCGGATCGGTCCGGCTTGCGGGTGCGTGATCTCAATGACGGTGCCGTTCCCCTCGATCTGTGGATGATGGATCATCTCGCCGCGCTTGAGCACTGGTGCACAGGGAACGTCCTCCTCGGTCAGGCGTCGCATCCAGTTATCGGTGGTGTCCTCGATGAGGGCGGTTTGTGTCAGCTCCAGCCGGGCACGCTTGTTGATTTCGCGTGCCGATACCGTCGCGAAGCGCTTGTCCTCGAGCCATTCCGGCCGGCCCACCGCTGCCGACAGTCCCTTCCAGGTCTTGTCCGTGTGGGCGGAGACGGCCATCCAGCCATCGGCGGTCTGGTAAATGAGCTCCACGAAACTCTGGGCCTCGTCCGGGTCGCGATCCTCGGGCGCATGCTTCTCTGCTTCCGCGCCGACAAAGGTGTGGCCGCTCATATCGGAGGAAAACAGGAAGGCGACGATCGTATCGAGCATCGATATCGTCAGATGATTGCCCTTGCCTGTGCGCTCTCTGGCAAAGAGTGCGGCGGTGATCGCCTGGGCTGTCTGGATCGCGGTGACCTTGTCCGGCACGATGGTGCGCACGAGGCGCGGTCGCGGTCCGTCTCCGCCCTGAACGCTGGCGAGCCCCGAAAGCGCCTGGATCAGTGGGTCGTAGACCGGGCGTTTCGCCCAGTCGCCGGTAAAGCCGAAGCCTGCGATCGAGGTGTAGATGACGCTTCGGTTGCGCTCGCGCACCGCCTCGTAGCCGATGCCGATCCGCTCGGCGACACCCGGCCTGAAATTCTCGACGACGACATCCGCCGTCTCCGCGATCTTCAGGGCCGCCTCCAAACCGGCCGGGGTCTTGAGGTCGAGAGCGACCGAGCGCTTGCCGCGATTGTTCTGGAGAAAGGAGGCCGAGAAGCCGTTCCGCTGGTCGGCGACCTGACGGGAATGATCCCCGCCGTCCGGCCGCTCGATCTTGATCACCTCCGCACCCTGATCGGCGAGGATCATTGTTGCGAGGGGGCCTGCGATCATCGCCGTGAAATCGACGATGCGAATGCCTGCGAGCGGTCCAGCCATTATGTCGATCTCCCCTTCAGGCGTCCGGCTTCGTCTCGCTCAGGAATTGGGCGATGCGATCCATCGCCCGGGAGATGTTCATTTCGGAATTGGCGTAGGAAATCCGGATATAGCCTTCTCCGAGCGTGCCGAAATCAGGCCCGCCAACCAGCGCCACATGCGCCTTTTCGAGAAGCGCCGAGGCGAGCTTCTTCGATTTCCACCCCGTCTCGGAAATGTTCGGAAAGGCGTAGAAGGCGCCCTTCGGGGTCGCGCAGGTAACGCCGGGCAGGGCATTGGCGCGCTCGACCACGAGCTTCCGTCGCCGGTCGAAGGCTTCCATCATGCGCATGACGTCTTCCTGGGAACCGTCGATCGCCGCGATGCCGGCGATCTGGCTCGGCGCGTTGACGCATGACCAGCAGTTGACCGCGAGCTTGCGCACCATGGCGTAGAGCTTTTCCGGCCAGATCGACCAGCCCATGCGCCAGCCGGTCATCGCCCAGGTCTTCGACCAGCCGTTGAGGACGATGAGGCGGTCGCGGATTTCCGGATAGGTGAGGAGTGAGGTGTGGACCTCGCCATCATAGGTCATCACATCGTAGATCTCGTCCGACAGGATCGCGACGTCGGGAAAGTTCTGGAGTCCTGCGACGAGCTTGTCGATCTCCTCCTTCGGCGTGACGCCGCCGGTAGGATTGGCTGGCGAATTGAGGATCAGGAGCCGGGTCTTGTCCGTGATCAGAGACAGAGTCTCCTCGGCGGAAAAGGCGAAACCGTTCTCCTCACGGATCGGCACAGGAACAGGCTTTGCGCCCGTGAACTCGATCATCGAGCGATAGATCGGGAAGCCGGGATCGGGATAAAGGATTTCTGCACCCGGTTCGCCGAACATCATGATCGCGGCGAACATGGTCGGCTTGCCGCCTGGCATAATCATCACGCTGTCCGGCGAGATCTCGACGCCGGTGAGCGAGAATGTGCGTCGCGCCACCGCCTCGCGGGTCGCGGGCAGCCCGTTCGCGGGTGTGTACCCGTGGTGACCATCCTGAAGCGCCTTCACGGCGGCTTCGACGATATGTGGCGGCGTCACGAAGTCCGGCTGTCCGATGCCGAGATTGACGACGTCGTTACCTTCGCCGGAGAGTGCGTTCGCGCGGGCGAGAACCGCAAAGGCGTTTTCCTCGCCGATCCGGTCGAAGGCGGAGATGGTCTTCAGCATGAATTCGCTTTCAATTCCCTTTTGTTCGGAGATTTCGGGGACCGGCATCGTCTCTGGTCAGTCCTCGTCGTCCTTGACGGGAACGAGATAGTTCAATGCGAGACGTCCGCCATCGGCATAAATGGTATGTCCGGTGATGTAGCTCGCATCGTCGGAGGCGAGGAAGGCCGCGATCGACGCGATCTCTTTCGGGTCGCCGATACGCCCCAGCGGGGTTCGCGAAAGAATCGTCTTTTTGGCAGACGGATCGTTGGCGACGGCTTGTAGGAGATCGGTCATGATCGATCCGGGACCGATGGCGTTCACGCGGATGCCGTGCGGCGCGAGCGCCAGCGCCATGACCTTGGTCAGCGACTTGAGACCGCCCTTGGAGACCGAATAGCCGACCTGATCGGCCAGCGCGAATTCGGCATTGATCGACGACATGTTGATGATCGTGCCGGCGCTGCCGCCCTGCTTGATCTTCTCGACCATGTGCTGGGCGATCGCCTGACCGCAGAGAAACGCGCCCTTCAGATTGACGTCGAGCACCTTCTGGAAGTCGTCGACGTCGAGATCGAGGAAGCCGGCCTTGTGGACCATGCCGGCATTGTTCACGAGGATGTCGATATCGGCGAACGCATCCAGCGCGGAAGCGATCAGGTTGTGGACATCGAGCTTCTCGGCGACATTGGCCGCAACGAAATGAACCTCGCCATATTCGGAGAGATCGCGTGCGGCCTCATGGCCCGCTCGCTCGTTGATATCGGCGATGACGACCTTCGCGCCTTCATGCAGGAAACGGCGCGCGACGGCATAGCCGATGCCCTTTGCGCCGCCGGTGACGATCGCTACGCGTCCATCGAGTGCCATTGATTGCTCTCCTTCAGTCAGCTTGTCCATTGCCGCCGTCCGCCCAGCCAGAAAACCGGCCGGAGGATAGGGGGACCTCTTCCATATTTCGGCGTGCCTCGCCGCGCCACTTCGACTTGCACGCAAGCAGGCAGTGACTAAACTTCGCCGCGAATCGGCGAGACGAAGGATATTGGATGGCGTTCCGGGTCAAAGGTAGTGCATGGATCGGGGCCGTGGCCAGCGCCCTCTTTCTGGTCGCCTATCTGATGCCAGATCCTGCCAGAGCCGGCGACCTTGCGAAACTGGAGCCGATCGGGTTTTCCGAAGATGGTTCGTTCTTCGCCTATCAGGAAAGCGGGGTTCAGGACGGGTCCGGCTTTCCATATGCCAATATCTTCGTCCTCGACCTGAACAATGACCGCTTCATCAGACCCACACCGATTCGCGTGACCCTCAAAGACGAGACCGCGAGCATCGCTGACGCCGTGAACGAGGCGCGCATCGAGGCCTCTGAACTGATGTCGCAGCTCATTCCCGAGCCGCGTCCGGGCCTTGCCGTCGTGGAAAACCTGCCGACCGATCTTTCCGCCGACGGCAAGATCGCGCGCTTCGTGCCGCGCATGATCGTTCCGCCGATCGATGGAGCAGTGGAACTGCGGCTGTCGACCTTTCCGATGGCGGGGCCCGAACTTTGCGAAGGAATCACCGATACGGCGGGATACAAGCTGACCAAGATCGCATTGGCCGAAGGCGACAAGACGCTCACTCTTCACGAGGACACCGGAATTCCAATCTCGCGCGGCTGCCCGATGGACTACTCCATCCGCCAAGTGCGGCTCGCGATGAAGCCGATGGGTGGATATGCGGGCGTCGCGATCATCGCTTTCCAGAGCTATGGCTTTGAGGGACCGGACACACGCCATATCGCCGTGCCCGTGCCGATGGACTGAGGACAAGGCCAGCCCTTTGATTGAGGCTTTTCCAAGCGTCTGATAGAGCGCTCATCGAAACCCCTTTTCGCCTGTCCGATATCGAAAGCCCATCGCCCCATGATTCCCCGTTACGCTCGGCCGGATATGGTCGCCGTCTGGTCGCCCGAGACCAAGTTCCGCATCTGGTTCGAGATCGAGGCCCATGCCTGCGACGCGCTCGCCGAACTTGGCGTGATCCCGAAAGAGGCAGCGAAGACGATCTGGGACAAGGGCGGCGCCGCAACGTTCGACATCGAGCGGATCGACGCGATCGAGCGCGAAACCAAGCACGATGTCATCGCCTTCCTGACGCATCTCAGTGAAATCGTCGGGCCGGATGCGCGCTTCGTGCACCAGGGCATGACCTCTTCGGACGTTCTCGACACCTGCCTCAACGTGCAGCTGACAAAGGCGAGCGACATCCTTCTCGCCGATCTCGACCGGCTGCTCGACGCTTTGAAGAAGCGGGCTTTCGAGCATAAGGACACGATCACCATCGGTCGCTCCCACGGGATCCATGCCGAACCGACCACCTTCGGCGTCAAGCTCGCCCAGGCCTATGTGGAATTCCAGCGATGCCGGAATCGCCTCGTCGCAGCGCGTGAGGAGATCGCGACCTGCGCCATCTCCGGCGCAGTCGGCACCTTCGCGAACATTGACCCGCGCGTCGAGGAGCACGTCGCCGAGGCCATGGGGCTGAAGGCCGAGCCGGTCTCGACGCAGGTGATCCCGCGCGATCGCCACGCCATGTATTTCGCGACCCTCGGTGTCATCGCTTCGTCTGTGGAGCGGCTCGCAACCGAAATCCGCCACCTTCAGCGCACGGAAGTTCTGGAAGCCGAGGAGTTCTTCTCCAAGGGCCAGAAGGGATCGTCGGCCATGCCCCACAAGCGCAATCCGGTGCTGACGGAGAACCTCTCCGGCCTCGCCCGAATGGTTCGCTCCTACGCCATACCGGCCATGGAAAACGTCGCGCTCTGGCACGAGCGGGACATCTCTCACTCTTCTGTCGAGCGCTATATCGGTCCTGACGCGACGATCACGCTCGATTTCGCGCTGCATCGCCTCACCAATGTGGTGGAGAACCTGCTCGTCTATCCCGAGCGCATGCAGGGCAATATGGACCGGCTTGGCGGCCTCGTGCACTCCCAGCGCATCCTTCTGGCGCTCACCCAAGCCGGCACCTCCCGTGAGGACGCCTACCGGCTCGTTCAGCGCAACGCGATGAAGGTCTGGGAGAGCTATCACGTCTCGGGCGATGCGAAGGTCGATTTCCTCGAACAGCTTCTCGCCGACGAGGAAGTGCGCGCCGCGCTGTCGGAAGAGGAAATCCGCTCTCGCTTCGATCTCGGCTATCACACCAAGCATGCCGACACGATCTTCAAGCGGGTGTTCGGATAGCGCTTTGGCTGAACCATGCTTTGATCGGCTGGGCTGAGCGCTAAGTCATCGGCCAGGATCAACGGTTTGGAGGTCGAGAAATGGCACCGCGAATGGGACCGAGTTTCGAGAGAGGACGCGGACGTGCGATCCTCTGGCCCGTTATCGTGCTGATCGCAGCGATCGCAATCTATTTCCTGTTCGTCGATTCGCCTGGCGACCAGACGCCGACTGACGAGCCGCTTCAGCCGGCAACAGAGAGTGATGTCGACGGAACCGAGGCCAGACAGGGCGAGCAGTGAGCCGCTTCGATCTCGTCGACAGGACGGTCCTCCTCACAGGGGGCTCGTCCGGCGTCGGCGCTGAGCTTCTGAAGGCGTTTGTCGAACGCAAATGCCGGGTCATCGTCTGGTCCCGCCGGCAGCCCGCGATCGAGAGCGATCTCGTCGAGCACGAGGTCGTCGATCTCGCGGATACCGCGGCCCTCGATGCCGCGCTCGACCGGTTGACCGCAGACCATCCCGATCTTTCCGTCGTCATCAACAATTCCGGCACCGGGGAGCAGGGCCGCTTCCTGACGACCGACCCGAAGGAGCTCGACGCCCGCGCCGACACGCAGATCGCAGTGAACCTCACCGCGCCGATCCATATCGTCAACCGGCTGTTCAAGCCGCTTTCCGAGCAGCCCTCGGCGATGATCGTGAACAACACCAGCGGGCTCGCCGTCGTGCCGACGGCGAACAATCCGATCTACTGCGCCACCAAGGCCGGCCTTCGATCCTTTACGCTGTCAATGCGCTATCAGGCCGAACGCTACGCCCCCAACCTCAAGATCGTCGAAATCCTGCTTCCCGTTGTCGAAACGCCGATGACCACGCAGTACAAGACCCAGAAGGTCTCGGTCGAAAAGGCGACGCAGCGCATCGTGAAAGGGCTGGAAAAAGCCGAAGACGAAATCTGGGTCGGCCCGGCCGCCGTGCTTCGTAGCGTCAACGCGGTCGCACCGGGCATGGCGCGGTGGATGGTGAAGAAGCTGGCGAAGTGATCAGCCAGACTCCACGTCCATCACCAGCATCTGATGGTCTGAATAGGGCTGATCGACGATCTTGATCCGCGCCGTCTCCCGCAGGTCCTCCGAGATGAGGCAGGTATCGAGAGCTGCGCGCCATGGGCCGAAGCGGAAGGTCGGCTCCATGCCCTTGTTGGCGTGATAGAGATGGCCCGAGGCGAGGAGGGGCCAAAGCTCGCTCTCCCCGCGAAAAGCGTTGAAGTCGCCGACGACGATGGTCGAGGTGTGATCTTCCGCGACCCAGGTCGAGAGTTCCCGGATCTGCCGTTTTCGCTCGCTTTCGACGAGAGACAGGTGGACGACGAGAACCCGGACGGCGAGCGCCTCGGTCTGAAGGCGGATGTCGTAGACCAGCTTCTTCTTGCCGTCGGTCAGATAGCGGTCCGTCGCGGTAACGGGCCGCTTGGCAAGGAAGGCGTTCGATTTGCCGTAGGAAATATGAAACGGCGAAAGCGTGCGCCGCGTCCCATATTTCCCGTGCGCGCCATAAACTGGGAGCAGGTCGCCGCCGATCGTCGGCAACTGGTCGAAGAAGCGATTGGTGATTGAGCCCCGATCGAGTTCGACGAGGCAGCAGAGATCGGGCGAGAACTCTTTGATCTTCGCGGTCAGCTGGGCGATGCTCTCGGTCTGGGCGGCGAGTGGCGTGTAGACGTGCCGCCAGAACCGTCCGACATGCTGGCGGATGGAGCCGTCGATACCGCGAAGGTAACCGAGATTGGCGTAGACGATGCGTGTCAAAGACGAATGGCTTCTCGGCTCGTGGCGGTGTCAGGCGGTCTCGGCCTTGGCAGATAGTCGCTCCGGGCCGCGATGCCAGCTTTGAGTATCGGTCGGCGCTCTTCCAGATCGCGAGTGCTGCCTTAGACTTTCCCGGACGACCGGTTCGGGGTGATCCTCCTGGACCTGTCGTCACATCGCACAAAGCTCAAGGGACACGCCATCTCCGAAGGGATTACGATCGACGTTCTGACGACGCTCCTGCAGATCGCGGGCTGGACGATCGTTTTCGGGGCGCTCGTCTATATCCCCTTCCGTCGATCCCCGGCGGCGTCGCAGGCATGGCTTCTCCTCTTTTTCTTCCTGCCCTGGGTCGCCCTGCCGATCTATTTCTTCCTCGGAAATGCGCTGCATCCGAAATGGCGCCGGGCGCGGCTGTCGGAGATCCCGAACGTCCTGGAGCCGATCATCCGGCGCATCGGCGAGCGCTCGCCCACCGGAATCGACGCGCTGAAGACGCGGCACCGCATCACTGCGCAGCTGGTGGAGCATATCGGCCGTCTGCCACCCGTTCACGGCAACGACGTCGATTTTGACGGGGACTACAACCGCGTGGTGGACCGAATCGCGGCCGATATCGATGCCGCGCAGCATCACGCCCATCTCTGCTTCTACATCTTGCAGGACGACGAGGCCGGCAACCGCGTCTTGAGTGCGCTCGAACGGGCGGCTGCGCGAGGCGTCACCTGCCGTCTGCTCATCGATGCGGTCGGCTCCTCCGCCGACCGCAGGCGCATCGCGCGGCGCCTCAAAGGCTCCGGCGTCGAAATGCACGTGATCCTGCCCCTTCGGTTCTGGAGCCAGGCGACACGGCTCGATCTCAGGAACCACCGCAAGATTGTCGTCATCGACGGCACTGTGGGTTGGGTGGGCTCCCAGAACATGCACCGGATCGAGTATGAGCCGAAGACCTTCTATCGCGAGCTGATGGCGCGGGTGACCGGACCGGTTGTCCTCGAACTTCAGACAATCTTTGTCGGCGATTGGTATCTTGAAACAGAAGAGGACATCGCGACAGAAAAGCTGCTGCCGCCAGAGGCGCTGGACCGCGCCGAGGTCGGGTCGGGCTCGCTGCTTCAGGTGATGCCCACCGGGCCTGATTTTCCCGAGGCAGGTGTGGGCGTCCTCTTCACCGATCTCATCCACAACGCCCGGCGGCGGATCGCGCTCGCGACACCATATTTCGTGCCGAACGACGAGCTCCTGAACGCGATCGCCACTGCGGTTCGCAAGGGCGTGAAGGTGGAACTCTACATCACCGCGACGACGAACAGCCTCCTGATCGACCTCGCCCAAGGGTCCTATTTCGACGAACTGTTGAGCGCAGGCGTGGAGGTTTATCTGTACCGTGAGCGCTTTCTGCACGCCAAGCATCTGTCGATCGACGAGGACATCGCGATTATCGGCTCGTCCAATATGGATCTACGGTCCTTCGAGCTGAATTCAGAGGTGACGCTTATCGCCTACGATCGAAAGCTCGCAGCCCAGTTGGAAAAGATCGAGGGCGATTATCGGGCGAAGTCGAAACGGCTTGAACTCGACGAATGGCGCAAACGTGGCTTCTTCAGGCAGCTTGCTGAAAACATAACGCGGCTGATCAGCCCGCTGCTTTAATTACGCACAGCCGTCGCGCCCATGCCGGAGCGGCTGACCTTGCCGACATATGCGGGCGATTTCATTCCGCAGGCGAAACCGGCTGCGAGTTCGTCAGCCGCCTTCCGAGCGAGGAGGTTGGCATCGGATTTGCACGTGCATCCACATAGGCGACCGCGCATCCGGGCTTTTCCAGCGTGCCCATCGCGTGCACCGAAAGAACCTGACCTTTCTCGCCGCCATCGCCGGGATCCAGGTGAAAGCGTAGGATCGCGGCGATCGGCTCACCGTCCGAAAGGCGCCATTCGACTGTGTCGCCAGTCGAATTGAAGGGGCTGAAAGTCTCGAAGAGCGTGTTTGGGGATCCGAAGTCGACGTCGACCCGCAGGTCTCCCTCGTTGTAATAGATCGGAATGCCCTGATATCCTGGGCATCTCAGCGAGACCGATCCGCCTTCCTCCGTGAACGAAAGCGTCTTGCAGGCGTTGAAATCGATCTTCGTGTAGGCGCTCTCGTTCGCGGCAGCGCCGTCGAGCGGAGCGATTGCGGCGAGAAGAGCGAACAGGATCGGCGCCACGGCGCGAACTGATTTCTTCGGGACGAGACTATTCGACTGACACATGACGCGGCTCTCCACCTGAAAGGGATGGAGATGAAGCGATCCGTGTAGACCAGCTGTCAAGATGGCCCGAGCGAGCGGGCAACCTCAGTTAGGGCTTCAATATCGCCTTCGATCAGCACGGTCTTGGAGCGGCTGGTTGCCCCGGCGATGACGCTGGCTGCGGATTTCGGGACGCCGAAGCGTTTCGCGACCAGCTGGATGAGCGCGGCGTTCGCCTTGCCGTCTTCGGGAACCGCGCGAACCTTCGCCTTGAGGCGCAGTCGCCCCGCGCCATCGTCTGAAATATCGTCGAGAGCGTCCTTTGAGGATTTCGGCGTCACACGGACGAACAGCTTGAGCCCGGCTGCGCTCGTCTCGAAGAACGGCTCCGCCATGCCCCGCCTTTATGTCAGATGCCGGCGCTCTGAACGGCAGGATACAGATAGATGATGATGACCTGCTGAAGGAAGAAGATGCCGAGAAGCGCGACGAGCGGCGACAAGTCGATGCCGCCGAGATCAGGCATGAAACGGCGGATGCGCCGGTAGAGTGGCTCGGTCGCCTTGTAGAGGAAGGTGGCGATCGAATCGACGAACGGATTGCCCGAATTGACGATATTGAATGCAAAGAGCCAGGAAAGGATCGCCGAGAGGATGATGATCCACCAGTAGATATTAAGGGCGAGCATCAAAACACTGAGAACGGCGAGCATAATACGGGTGACTTCCTCTTGGCGTTTCGTCTCGGTGCCATGTAGCGATGGCCGGGCCCGCCCGCAAGCAAGGCGGCGATTCGTGAGATATGACGGCCGTTGTTTGCGGCATCGAGCTTGCTCAAACGTGACTCTTCTGGATGCTTGACGCGTGCGGCCAGCGCGCTTATAGACCCGCTCAAGACTTTTGAGAGCGCCCCTGCGGGCGCTTTTCGCCTTTGAGCGGTCGATAGGGTTTAGGCCCGACGGTCATGAAGGCGGAGCCACAAGCATCTGACGACGATCAGGATAGACAAGAAAGAGACGCCCGATGGCCAACACTCCTTCGGCCAAGAAGGCGGCGCGTAAGATCGCCCGCCGTACCGCAGTCAACACCGCACGCCGCTCCCGCGTCCGCACTTTCCTGCGCCGCGTGGAAGAGGCTATCGCCTCCGGCGACAAGAGTGCCGCGACCGAAGCCTTCCGTGCGGCCGAGCCGGAGATGATGCGCGCATCCTCCAAGGGCGTGTTCCACAAGAACACCGCCTCGCGGAAGATTTCCCGTCTCGCTCAGCGCGTGAAGAAGCTCGCCGAAGCCTGAGGTCGGCTGCCGGGTCTTCCCGGCTTGGCGTGAATATGAAAAGGCTCGGGGAAATCCGGGCCTTTTGGCGTTTTCGCCAAGCGCCGTAAGGCCCCGAGATGGTAATCAAAATTTCGTCCCGACCAAGGTTTCCGTCGATCCAAACTCTTGCCGAAGCGCTTTTGCTCCCACAATCTAGCTGCATGAGCCAGAACCCTTTTCTTATCTCGCCTGCCGAGCTTGCCGAAACGCTCGGGCGCAACGGTCTCTCGATCGTCGACGCCTCCTGGTATCTGCCGGCCATGGGCCGGTTTGCGAAGTCCGAATACGAAGCGGGTCATGTGCCGGGTGCGGTATTCTTCGATCAGGACGAGATCGTCGATCCGGACTCGGCGCTGCCGCATACGTTGCCATCGCCGGAGGTCTTTGCCGACAAGGTTGGCGCGCTCGGGATATCCGAGGTCGATACGATCGTCGTCTACGACGGGATGGGTCTCTTCTCCGCTCCGCGCGTCTGGTGGATGTTCCGCACTTTCGGTGCGAAGGACGTGCGCGTGCTCGACGGCGGTTTTCCCGCATGGATCGAGGGCGGGTATCCACGAGAGATGGGTGTCCCGGCGATCGAGCCCACGACATTCAAACCGGAATTCAAGAGCAGCGCCGTCGCCTCGATGGACGAGATGCGGGAATTTGCGGCAGGCGAAGGCAACCGCCGGATCGTTGATGTCCGTCCGGCCGATCGTTTCTCGGGAACGTCGCCGGAGCCTCGTGAAGGCGTCCGCGCGGGACACATGCCCACCGCGCTCAATCTGCCCTTCCTGAAGCTTCAGAGCGAAGGACGGCTGAAGGACGCCGATGCGCTCCGTAGCGAGATGCAGGCGGCCGGGCTCAGTCCTGACGAACCGGCCGTCACCAGTTGCGGATCGGGCGTGACGGCCGCCGTTCTCAACTTCGCCTTGGCGAGCGTCGGAAATGACGACGTGAAGCTCTACGACGGCTCGTGGACCGAATGGGGATCGGCGAGCGATACGCCGGTCGAAACGCAATCCTGATGCCCGTCGAACTGCTGACCACGCGCGTCACGAGTCTCGAAATGTTGTCCGAGGTATATCGAGCTCGCAAACTCGTCTCGCGCGACGTGGCGACAATGCGCATCGCGGAGGCGCCGCGCCTGCCGCTTCGGCGCTATCGCGAACTCTATGCCGGCGTGGGTGCTGCGCATCACTGGACCTCGCGCCTGCTGCCGGACAAGGCGCTTGCCGAAGAAATCCATAATCCGCGCACGCGCATCTATGTCGCCCAGATCGGCCACGAGACCGTGGGCTGGTTCGAGATCGAGGTGAAGCGGAATGTCCGTCAGGCGCGGATCGTCCATTTCGGCATTCTTTCGCATTATCGCGGCAAGGGGTTGGCTGGCCCGTTGCTAGAAGAGGCGATTGCGGCGGGCTTTGCCGAGGGCCCCAATCGTCTGACCATCGAGACCAACACGCTCGATCATCCAGCAGCGCTCAGGCTCTACCGGAAACACGGCTTCGTTCCCTACGCGACCCGTGAGGTGAAGACCCCGACATGGGCTTCCATCGCCGAGGTGCAGGCGGCGGAGTAGCCGCCTTTCGACCTTTTGCCGCGACCTTCCTGAGGCTCCGCCTGCTTTGCCCGACGCCAGAGGGCTTGCCTTGGTCGTGGAGGCTGTGGCTTGCTCTTCCGATCGAACGGAGGACAGGCCCATGATCGACCCGACGACACTTCTCACCTATTGCGCGATTGTGCTCGGCTTCGTTTTCATTCCGGGGCCCGCGACCCTCTTGGCGGTCGCGCGGGCGACCACATCCGGCACGCGGGTCGGCATCGCGACGGGAGCGGGTATCACCGCCGGCGACATCATCCACACGCTTTTCGCCGTCATCGGCATCTCTGCTATCATCGCAGCGTCGAGTCTTCTTTTCAGCCTCGTGAAATACGCAGGAGCCGCCTACCTCGTCTATCTCGGGATCAAGGCGATCTTCGAGAAGACGCCTGCTGCACTGGGGCGCGACCAGCTGCCATTGACGGCGGGCCAGGCTTTTCGGCAGGCGGTTCTTGCCGAGGTTTTGAACCCTAAGACGGCACTCTTCTTCCTCGCCTTCCTGCCGCAATTCGTGAAGCCGGAAAACGGCGCGGTCTTCCTGCAGCTGACGATCCTCGGCGTCACCTTCGCCTTCATCGGGTTCTTCGCGACGATCGTCTTCGCCGTGAGCTCCGGCTGGCTGGGGAATTTCCTGCGCCGCAACCCGACCGTTCTGAAATGGCAGGGCAAGGTGGTCGGCGGCATCTATTGCGGCCTCGGTCTGCGCCTTGCGTTCCAGCAGCAAAGATAAGGGGAAGAGGGACGGACGCCCGGCCACAAGAGGCGGGCGCCCTCTGCAAGTCCTTCTTCAGATCAGGAGATCGGCGACAATCGGGTCACTCGTAATGTCCTGATAGCGGATACCGTCCGCATCGAAGCGGGCGAGAAGCGTGTCGAAATTGGAGCGGTCCTTCGTCTCGATACCGAGCAGGATCGAGCCGAAGTCCCGCGCCGACTTCTTCAGATATTCAAAGCGCGAAATATCGTCGTCCGGGCCGAGGAGGTTGAGGAAGTCCTTCAGCGCGCCGGGTCGCTGGGCGAGGCGCAGGATGAAATACTTCTTCTTGCCCTCAAAGCGAAGCGCCCGCTCTTTCACATCCGGTAGACGCTCGAAGTCGAAATTGCCGCCGGAAACCACGCAGACCACGGTCTTGCCCTGAATTTCCGTGCCGAAGCCCTTGAGGGCATCGATGGTCAAAGCGCCGGCGGGCTCCAACACCACTCCTTCCACATTCAGCATTTCCAACATCGTGCCGCAAAGCCGGCCTTCCGGCGCGAGATGGACGACGCCGCTTTCGAAGCGCTTGAGGATGTCGAAGGGGATCTGCCCGATCTCGGCCACGGACGCCCCGTCCACGAAGCCGTCGATCTTCGCCATCTTGGTAAGGACCCCGCTGTCGAGGCTGGTCTTGAGGCTCGGTGCGCCGAGCGGCTCGACGAAGCGCAGATCGGAGGGCGCGCCGTCCGTGCCGTGGAAGAACCGCGTCATGCCCGAGGCAAGCCCTCCGCCGCCGACCGGCATGATGACGATGTCGGCCTTCTCCTCGCCGAGCTGACCGAGAACCTCCCGCGCGACGCTCGCCTGCCCTTCGACGATGTCGAGATGGTCGAAGGGTGGCACGAGCTCCGCACACTCGGTCTCGGCATAGGCCTTGGCGGCCTTGTAGCAGTCGTCGAAGAAGTCGCCGATCAGCTCGATCTCGATCGCGTCCCCGCCGAAAGTGCGGGTCTTGGCGATCTTTTGCTGCGGCGTCGTTACGGGCATGTAGACCCGGCCCTTCACCCCGAAATAGCGGCAGGCGAAGGCAAACCCTTGCGCATGGTTGCCGGCGGAGGCGCAGCAGAACTTCGCGCCGTTGCCCCCTTGCGCCATGCGCTTGCGCATGAAGTTGAACGCGCCGCGGATCTTGTAGGAGCGGACGGGCGTCAAGTCTTCGCGCTTCAGATAGATGCGCGCATTGTATTTGGCCGAAAGATGCTCGTTGAGCTGGAGCGGCGTCTCGGGAAAGAGATCGCGCAATGCGGTCTCGGCCTCGGCGACGCCGGCGGTGAATTCGGTATCGGTCATGATGTCGTCTTTTGGTCTTTGGAGAGGACGCGGGAGCGATCTTGTCCGCTCTCTAAACCGCTTGGCGCGCGCTGTCTCGAAGCAATTTCGCCGTCGCGAAATGCCGGATGATCGAATTCTCGTGGGAGAGCTTTCGAGCGATGGACTTCGGCGGCGATCGGTGGTCCGTCCACCTCGCCCGATCCGCCGGTCGCGATCGCCGGGAGGGTGCGGAGCCTTACGAGTCCCGCAGCCCGGCGAAGACGCCGGCGCCGATAATCGACAGGGAGGTCCGGCCAATCGAACGAATGATCATCATCGTGAGAGCTCCCTGTGTTGCCGTGCGTTGCGGTTGAGTGTGTTTTTGGTCGATCGAGGTAAGATTGTAAAGATCACAGTCGCCGTCAGCGGGCTGGATGGCTCCGCAGCCTAGCTGGGTAAATTGACGCCGCTATATCGAAGTCTCACGGAAGCGAGAAGTTGTCAGTCGAATAAGCCGGAAAGATTTCTCGAGCCGTGCGGCACCCGCACGAGGCGGATTTCCATCTCAAGATCCCTGAAAAAGATCAGATAGCGGCCATGCCGGTATGGCGCGGATGCCTCGAGAATTGATGGACGTTCGCGACAACTGTCCGGCCTTGCCGCCGCGAGTGCCGCTTTATCTTGCAATTCCGCTACGAAGCTCATTGCGCGGTCGGGACTGTCATCTGCGATGTATAGAGCGATCTCGCGGAGATCGGACAATGCTTCCGGCGAGTACCGAAGAGGTTTCACTCCTTGGCCGCACGCTTGGAAGCGATGAGTGCGCGCAATTCGGCATAGACCTCTTCAGCCGGAATGCTCTTGCCGCTTTCATCGCCCACGCGGATTGCTTCCCTTAGCGCCATCAGTTCCCGGTGATTGGTGTCGTGGGAGCGCGTCCATTCGCGTAGCGCTTCGCGCACGACTTCGCTTGCCGAGGCGTATTCGCCTTCGGCGACGAGGGCCTTGAGGGTCGCCGCCATCTCGGCAGGCATGGTGATGGTCATGCGTTCGATCGAGGACATCGCAAGCTCCTTCGGCAGCATACTTTCTCATACCCAGCTTGGCGGAGTCTCCGGAGTCGTATCCAATATTAGCTCTGGCCGTCTACAGAGCCTCACAAGATCGCGACGATCAAGAGCGCAGAGTCGCCTCCCGAGATCGTACCCTCTCCAAATGAAAAGCCCCGACGGTTCGCACCGCCGGGGCTCGCAATGTTCGAAGTAAGGCGCCCGCCAGCGCCCTTCGAGAGATTAAGCGCTTTTGCGCTTGTCTTCGTCCTCGTCGACTTCTTCGTAGTCGGCATCGACCACGTCGTCGTTCGAGGCATCCTTCGCCGCATCGGCCGCGGCGTCGGTTTCGGCCTGTTCAGACTGCGAAGCCTCGTACATGGCCTGGCCGAGCTTCATGGAAGCCTGACCGAGCGTGTCGCTCTTGGCCTTGATGGAGTCGGCGTCCGCGCCTTCCTTCTCGAGTTCGGCCTTGAGATCGTCGATCGCCGAGCGGATCTCGTTGCGGTCGTCCTCGGAGACCTTGTCGCCGTATTCTTCAAGGCTCTTCTCGGCCGAATGGACCAGCGCTTCGCCCTGGTTCTTGGCTTCGACCGTGGCGCGCCGCTTCTTGTCGGCCTCGGCATTCGCCTCGGCATCCTTCACCATCTGCTCGATATCAGCGTCGGAGAGACCACCGGAAGCCTGGATCGTGATCCGCTGCTCCTTGTTGGTGCCCTTGTCCTTGGCCGACACGTTGACGATGCCGTTGGCGTCGATGTCGAATGTGACCTCGATCTGCGGCACGCCGCGCGGTGCAGGTGGGATCCCCTCGAGATTGAACCGGCCGAGCGATTTGTTGTCGGCGGCCATCTCGCGTTCACCCTGGAAGACCTGAATGGTCACCGCGTTCTGGTTGTCCTCGGCCGTCGAGAAGGTCTGGGACTTCTTGGTCGGGATCGTCGTGTTCCGGTCGATCAGACGGGTGAACACGCCGCCGAGCGTCTCGATACCGAGCGAGAGCGGCGTCACGTCGAGAAGGAGAACGTCCTTCACGTCGCCCTGCAGAACGCCAGCCTGAATGGCGGCACCCATGGCCACCACTTCGTCCGGGTTCACGCCCTTGTGCGGATCCTTGCCGAAGAACGACTTCACCGTCTCCTGCACCTTCGGCATGCGGGTCATACCGCCGACGAGAACGACTTCATCGACCTCGCTGGCCGACATGCCGGCATCCTTGAGCGCGGCCTTCATCGGGCCGACGGTGCGCTGGACGAGATCGTCGACGAGGCTCTCGAACTTCGAGCGCGACAGCTTCATCGTCAGATGCTTCGGGCCGGACTGATCAGCCGTGATGAATGGCAGGTTGATCTCCGTCTGTGAGGACGAGGAGAGTTCAATCTTCGCCTTCTCGGCCGCTTCCTTCAGACGCTGAAGAGCGAGCTTGTCGCCCTTAAGGTCGATGCCCTGATCCTTCTTGAACTCCGCCGCGAAGTAGTCGACGAGGCGCATATCGAAGTCTTCACCGCCGAGGAAGGTGTCGCCGTTTGTCGACTTCACCTCGAAGACGCCGTCGCCGATCTCGAGGATCGAAACGTCGAACGTGCCGCCGCCAAGGTCGTATACGGCGATCGTCTTACCCTCGGTCTTGTCGAGACCGTAGGCGAGGGCTGCTGCCGTTGGCTCGTTGATGATACGCAGGACTTCGAGACCCGCGATCTTGCCGGCGTCCTTGGTCGCCTGACGCTGGGCGTCATTGAAGTAGGCCGGAACCGTGATGACGGCCTTTTCGACCTTCTCGCCGAGATAGCCTTCTGCGGTTTCCTTCATCTTCTGAAGGATCATCGCGGAGATCTGCGACGGCGAATATTTCTCACCGTCCGCCTCGACCCAGGCATCGCCGTTGTCGCCTTTGACAATCTTGTAAGGAACGAGTTCCTTGTCCTTCTGGGCGGTCGGATCGTCGTAGCGACGTCCGATCAGGCGCTTGACCGCGAACATCGTGTTCTCGGGGTTGGTGACCGCCTGACGCTTGGCCGGCTGGCCGACGAGGCGTTCGCCGTCGTCGGTGAAAGCGACCATGGACGGCGTCGTGCGCGCGCCCTCGGCGTTTTCGATCACCTTGGAATTCTTGCCGTCCATGACGGCGACACAGGAATTGGTGGTCCCGAGGTCGATACCAATGACCTTCGCCATGTTCCTAATTCTCCTTCTTTAGCGAGCCGTCCGGCGACCCTCGTAAGAGGCGTTCTGGAGGACGGCCCCTGTTATTCGCGGAATGTCCGTAGGCCGTATAAAACGTGAATGCCGCCCGGCCTCTGCGGCGTTGGCGCGTATATATGAAGCGGTTTTTCGGCTCGCAAGGCGGGCGGCTCTCGAAACCGTGACGCCGCGTGATTTTCCTTTCCTGCCTCGTCAGTCCCCTCAACTGCCGCCATTCGCGGTCAATCGCAGTTCGTAGACAAGGAGGTCGTTGCTGCCGCCGATCGCCGGATCGATCGCGATTTCCCCACCATCTTCATCGACTCCCGACAGGTCCACCGCAAAGACGAACGGCTCGCGGACCAAGCTTGTGGTGAAGCGTTGACGCCCGCAGCGGGTCTCGCCTTCGAAGAGGCAACGTACGGCAAAGGATCGCTCGTCACCGCCTGCGGAACCCACTGTCAATTCCGCGCGCACGTCGCTTCCGCCGAGTTGCGATACGACGCCGGGTCCCACGACGAAACCGATCTCGCCACCGCCCTCGTCGACCGGCCCGCTGATGCGGACCGTCGGTGAGCCGTCCGGTGCCTCCTCCGTCGTCACCCGTCCGCCGTTGGGCGTGTTGATCTGGCCGATTTCGCGACCCGAGAAAACGGTGATCCAGTCCTGCGTATCACGCGCTGTGTCCGCCATATCCTCGCCTTCAGCCGCGCTACGCGGTGCATCGTTGCTGGCAGCTGTCATCAGGAACGGCGCCAGGAGATAAGCGCCCGCGACGATCAGAAAGGCGAAGAGAAGAACGATGATGGCGGACACCAGGAAGCCGCCGGCCTTGCTTCTGCGCTTTACGCGCGGGTGCTTGGAGCCCGGTCTCCAGTTGTCGAAATCTGTGGGCCTGTCATTCGTTGCCTCGCGATTTCTACCTGCTATGCCATCCTCGCGTCGGCTGAGCGCTCCGAGAAAGCCGGCGCTACCGCCCGTGGAATCGCTCACGGCGGGTGCGCGGGTTGGCGTAACGCCGCCGAGATCGAGATTACCTTCGAAGGTGTCCTCGCGTCCGTCCGATGGGGGCGGCGCGAATGCGCGAGGTCGCCGGGCAGCCGGCTCCGGCGTGGTCTCGGCACGAGGAGAATCGGCTATCGGTTCGTCCGTGGCCGGCGGCGGAACGATCGGCGCCTCGTCTCGGGCGCCGGGCGCCTCAGGCGCAATCGATGCCTCGTCGTCGTCAGGCCGTTCTTCCGGCTCTCGCTCGGGTTCAACGATCGGCGGCGTCTCGATGTCGCCCGTTTTCCGCGTCTCGGGCTGTGGGACGAAAGCAGGATCGATGTCTGCTGTCGCCTCGACCGGCGGAGCCTCGACTGGATGTTCCGGTGCCGGCTCTGGTTCTGATGGCGCTGGCGCGGGTTCATCCCGGAGAGATTCTTCCGGGGGCGGAGCCGGCGTTTCACGAACTGCTGGCTCGTCTGGATCGGCATTATCGCTGTATTCCGCCTCGACCCTCTCGACGGCGTCTTTCAGCTCACGGCGCTTGGCTTCGGCGCGGGCCTCGTCGTTATCGGTGGCGAGTACGCGCTCGATCGCCCGCCCGGCGGCCCGATAGACGCCCTGGCGAAATTTCGGGCTGTCCGAAGCTCCGGCTTCCAAAGCACGCCGGATGCTCTTTTCGATCGGGCTTGTCACAAGTCTTCATTCCTTCATCGGCTGGAGCCGGAACGGCCATCTACCCTCCGTCAAGGGTCCGATCCGCTTCTCCGCCTGATATCCCGGGACTTTAAGGAAGCTCCGAGGATGGCGCAATTGCGGTGTCCAATGTGCCGACAGTGGTTCAGCGGTATTCGGGCTCAACCTGCCTGCCAACAAACGCGCCGTGGTTCGGATCGTTGAGCGAGGTGGCACAGTCTGTCTACGTCGAGAACTTGTTTGCGGTGCAATAAGTCGCAGATGCTCAACGGCCGCAGCACACCAGTTAGGGGCGCCCGCGCCATGCGTTTGCGTTAAAAATCAAGGGACACACCATGGGCATAGTTTCGAAGACCGACATCAGGCATCCAATATCGCGCCATGGCGTCATCGGGGATATGCGAACGGCGGCGCTGGTGGCCGATGACGGGACGATCACCTTCTTTTGTCATCCTGACATCGACTCGCCGACACTCTTTGCATCGATCCTTGATGCCGAGCGGGGTGGCTCGTTTCGTTTCGCCGCCATAGCCGGTGAGGGCGAACCCAATACACGGCAGATGTATCTGCCGGACACGAACATCCTGATCACCCGTTTTCTCGATGAAAGCGGGATCGGTGAGGTCTGCGACTTCATGCCGATGGATGGTACCGGCCGGATCATCCGCCGTGCCAAGGCGATCACGGACGCGGTCGAATTTGAACTCGATATAACGCCGCGCCCGGATTATGGCCGTGTCGACCCGATCATCGAGCCGATCGAAGGTGGGCTCTCCGTCAGCTGGAACGACGAGGTCGATCCGATCTCAGTCTATGCGTCCTTTCCCGTGGATATCCGCGATGGTCGGGTGACGGCGCGCATCACGCTCGATGAGGGGGAGGGCGCCTACATCGTACTCTGCCCCAATCGGAAGGACAGTCCGCCAGTCGACAGCAGCTATGTTGCGCGCGAGTTCAAAGAGACCCGCGACTACTGGCACAAATGGGTCAATCGCGGGAATTATCCGTCGTTCTGGCGCGAACTCGTCGTGCGCTCGGCGCTGACCCTCAAGCTTCTCACCTCCTACGACCATGGTTCGATTGCGGCTGCCGCAACCTTCGGCCTGCCGGAGGTTCCGGGTGGGGAGCGCAACTGGGACTACCGTTACTGCTGGGTGCGGGACGCGGCCTTCACGCTCTATAGTCTCTCGCGGCTCGGCTATTACGACGAGGCTGAGAACTTCATCCATTTCCTGATGGAGCGGGCCGTCGAGGACGGAGCCCAGGGCCTCCAGATCATGTACGGGATGGATGGTCGGGCCGAACTGACCGAGACACAGCTCGATCACTTCTCCGGCTATACAGGAGCCCGGCCGGTTCGGATCGGCAACGAAGCCTATTCCCAGCTCCAGCTCGACATCTACGGCGAGTTCATGGACGCCGTTTACATCTCGACCAAGGCGCGGGGGAAGCCAGCCTATTCGGTGTGGATCAAGCTTGCGCGCATGATGGATTGGGTCTGCGATAACTGGCGGCGCAAGGATAAGGGAATCTGGGAGAGCAGGGGTGAACCCCAGGAGTATCTCTCCTCGCGCCTCATGTGCTGGGTCGCCCTCGATCGCGCGCTGCGCATGGCGTTCGACGAATCTCTGCCAGCCAATATCGATGAATGGCGCCGCGAACGCGACACGATCCAGAAGAGCATTCTGGAGGATTTCTGGGACCCCGAGATCGGGGCGTTCACCCAGTTCAAGGGCTCGAAAACGCTCGACGCCGTCGTCCTCCTGATGCCGCTCGTGAAGTTCATCAACCCGCGCGATCCGATGTGGACGTCCACGCTGAAGGCAGTACGGCGCGAACTCGTCCACGACTGTCTCGTCTACCGCTACAAGAACTGCGCGGAGAACGACGACGGGCTGGACGGCGAGGAGGGCGCGTTCACGATCTGCTCGTTCTGGTATGTCGAGGCATTAGCGCGGACCGGCTACGTCGCCGAGGCGCGTCTTCTGTTCGAGAAGCTGCATACCTATGCCAATCATCTCGGGCTTTATTCAGAGGAACTCTCCTCCGCCGGTGACCATCTCGGGAACTTCCCGCAGGCGCTGACGCATCTGTCGCTGATCTCGGCGGCGATCTGGCTCGACAGGTCCCTCAACGGCGACCGCCAGGATCCCCACTATTTCGAATTCAACATGCTGGAAGACCCCGATGGGCTATTTTGATCTTCTCTCCCTCAAGGGCCAGACGGCCATCGTCACCGGCGGTTCGTCGGGCATCGGAGCCGCGACCGTCAGGGTTCTCAGCGAGGCCGGTGCGAACGTCGTCATCAACTATCGCGGCAGCGAGGACGCGGCGAAAAGCCTTCGCGACGAACTGCGTGCCTCCGGCGCCGAGGCAATCGCGGTTCAAGCCGATGTCTCGAAGGAAGACGATACCGTCGCGCTCTTCGATCGCGCGGAAGAAGAGTTCGGGCCGATCGATATCGTCTTTTCCAATGCGGGCCTTCAGGCTGACGCTGCAATCGGGGACATGACGCTCGAAGATTGGAACAAGACAAGCTCGGTCATCCTGAGTGGCGGATTTCTGGTCGGGCGCGAGGCGATCAAGCGGTTTCGCAAGAAGGGCATGCGGGAGGATGTCTCGCGGGCGCTCGGAAAACTCGTCTTTGATTCCTCCGTTCACCAGAAGATACCCTGGGCGTTCCACGCCAATTACGCTGCGGCCAAGGGCGGGCTGAAGTTGCTGATGGAATCGCTCGCGCAGGAAACGGCGTCGGAGAAGATTCGCGTCAACGCGGTCGCGCCCGGTGCAATCGCGACGGCGATCAATGAGAGCGCGAGAAAGACCGAGGAAGACCGCAAGGCGATTCTCGACCTCATTCCCTATGGCCGGATCGGTGATCCGGAAGATATCGGCCGGGTGGTCGCCTGGCTCGTGTCGGACGCGGCCGACTACGTCACCGGCCAGACGATCTTCGCCGATGGCGGGATGACGCTCTATCCGGGCTTCAAGGGCAACGGCTGAGGCGCACCTCAGCTGTCTGCTGCGAACAGGTCGCGATTGGCCTCATAGACACCCCGCGCCACCGCGCGGGCCATGACGGAGGTAGCAGCTGCCATCAGCTCGATGCGGTCCGCCGAAGTGCCAGGTCCGTCGCGGCGGCTGGTTGCCGCAGCGAAGACGAGATCGCCGTCGAAATCTGTGTGGGACGGCCAAATCGAGCGCACGAAACCGTCCTGCCCAGCGACGGCGAGGCGCTTGCAGCTCGCTTTGTCGAGCGCTGCATCGGTCACAAGGATGCCGATCGTGGTGTTGGCGCCTTCCGCCGCATGAATCTTCGAGAATGGCTCCCTGGCATCATCCGGCATGGGCGAGGGGAGGCCATAGCCGCCAAATTCTTGATCGATTTCGAAGGGTGAGGCCCAGAAATGCCGGCCCGTTCCGACGGTCGGCGAGCCAACCGCGTTCACCGCAACCATGGCACCCACGGTGATCCCGGAGGAGAGGACGCAGGAGGCGCTCCCGGTCCCGCCGCGCAGTCGGGCCGTTCTCGCACCTAAGCCCGCGCCGTGGCGCCCGAGAGCGACCGGATCGCGGTTTGCCTTCGCCGCCGCTTCGTATCCAAGATAGCGATAGGGGGGAAAGCGGCCCCAGTTCTTGTCACCACCGTTTAGGAGATCGAACAGGATCGCGGCCGGCACGATCGGCACACGTGCGGGGCCGACGGCAAAGCCTCGGCCTTGTTCGCGAAGACGGGCCTGGACGCCGCTTGCGGCATCGAGGCCGAAAGCCGAGCCGCCGGACAGGACCAGCGCATCGACGCCGCCGACGAGATTTTCCGGATCGAGAAGATTGGTCTCGCGCGTGCCGGGTGCCCCTCCGAGGATCGAAACTGAGGCGACAGCGGGTTCGTCGAAGACGACGACAGAAGTGCCGCTGAAGAGCTGGACATCCTCAGCCTGGCCGACGCTCAGCCCTTCAACGTCGGTGAGATCGTTGCGTGCGCCGGCCCTCCACGGGATCATTCGCCGGTCGCTCCAGCATCGGAAACGAATTCATCGCCCGACCATCGGAGCGCGTGGTAGGACATTGCCTGCGCGTCGCCCTTTTCGTCGAAGTCGACACTGCCGATCACGGTCTCGAAGCTTTCCTCGTTCAGCACCTCGGCGAGCGAGCGCCCCGAGCCGTTGGCCTGTTCCAGTGTGTTCATCGCAATCTCGACTGCGGCATGGGCGATGCCGCCGTAGCCCGAAAGAGCAGCTTCACTCGATCCCTCTGCCTCCGTTGGGCCGTAAGTGTAAGGTGGAGCGAGAGCGACGATGCCTTCGGCCAAAGGCTGATCGACGCTCGTTTCGTCGAGCAGGCTCTCGCCGCCGATGATCTGGAGGTCGAGATCAAGTTCGGCCGCGTCCCGCGCGATCACCGCGATGTCAGGGCGGTCGCCGGCGATGAAGAAGCGTGTGACGCCGGTGCGGGCGAGACGGCGCACGAGGCCGAACTGCTTTTCCTCAGCTGGCCGATAATTGTCCGTCGCGGCCGGCTCCAGTCCCTGCTGCGCGACCAGACGACGGACCGTATCGACAAGCCCACGATTGGCAATGGAACCGTCCTCGATCAGGCCGAAGGGCTCGTTGCGCCAGCGCTCGGCGATGGTGTCAGCAATTGCCCGCGCTTCGGCATCCGAGCGTGGCGCAAGCCGCCAGACGAGATGGCCGGTATCCTCGCGGTTGTCGGTGATCCGGTTCGCGCGCACGCCGACATCGATCACGGGTATGCCGGCTTCGGTGAGGATTGGAAGGGCGGCGAGCAGTGATTCGGTGCAAAGAAAGCCGACGACGATGCGCGCTTCCTCCTCGGCAAAGAGCCGCGCGGCCGCTTCGCCCCCTTCCGGCGTACATTCCGTGTCGGCCGGGGCGAGCGCGAATTTGCCGTTCCTCGCGGCTTGCGCGCCGTTGACGATCTGCTCACCGAGAAGAGCATTCGAACCGGAGAGCGGCGCTGCAACGCCGATCACCTCCTCGGTCTGGGCAAAAGCCGGCGTTCCCACGACGAGCGCGTAACCAAGAAGAGCGGCGATCCGAAGCATGGGCATAGGCATGGCAAGACCATAGACTCTGAAGAACGGTCAGGGAACGGGCCGTTGGCGGCACGGAAACGATTCCGCGAACATCGGCGCACCGGACGCGTTGCGGATGCCGGTTTGACCGGTCAGGACATCGAAGGCAAAGGCAAATGACACAATCAGCTTCCGAGACTCGCAAAATCGTCGCCGAGGAACCGGCGGATATCCCCTCCGACGGGCTTTTCTTCGCTTATCTCGCCATGCTGCCGATCGTCGCCGGGGCCGCCGGTCTTTTCGTCCTGCCGGACAACTGGGCCTTTCTGACGTTGAACTTCACCCTTCTCTGGGGTGCCGCGATACTGACCTTTCTTTCCGGTGTGCGGCGCGGCGTCAGCTTCCGCCAGCCGGGCGGACCGAAGGCGACCCAGCTAGCGATGATGCTGCTTCTCTTCGTTACCGGCTTTGCGGCGATCCTCTCGGTCGTCTGGGCCTATCCGCTCTATGCCGTCGGTCTCGAACTCATCGGCTATCTGGCACTGGCTGTCCTTGATCCAATCAGCGCCAAAAAGGGCCGAGCACCGCTCTATTTCGCAAAGCTGCGTCCGTTGCAGATGCTCCTGCCGATCGTCTCGCTGGTGGTCGTCGGATACTGGGTGTCGACGAGCCCGTTCTTTTGAGCCTTACGCGGCTCGCGCCTCCAATTTGCGCGATTTGAGAAAAAATCATTTGGGCCGCAGCGAAACAATAGGACGTTTTGCGGCTGCGAAGCGCACGATTTGTCCCTATGTTCCCCGACGATCGCGCCTTCAGGCTCCGAGCAGCCGGGTGCAACCGTGATATCCCGCGGAGAATTCGAAGCGATGGTCGCTGGCTTTTATCGGGCAGCAGCGCGTCGCTCTTCTCCGCAAGCTGCCGAGAAGGACCGAGAATGAGTTCCGTCGCTGAAAAGACCGCCGAGACCGAAAGCTTCCCGATCCCGGCGAACGTCTTCGCCGAGACCGTCACCTCGGTCACGCATTATACGGATCGGCTGTTCGCCTTCCGCATGACGCGGCCGCAGAGCTTTCGCTTCCGCTCGGGCGAATTCGTCATGATCGGCCTGCCGAACGCCGAAAAGCCTGTCTATCGCGCTTATTCGATCGCTTCGCCCGCTTGGGACGAAGAGCTCGAGTTCTTCTCGATCAAGGTGCCCGGCGGCCCGCTGACAGAACATCTCCAGAAGATCAAAGACGGCGACACGGTCCTCATGCGCAAGAAGCCGACGGGAACGCTCGTTCATGATGCGCTGATTCCAGGCAAGCGGCTCTTCCTGTTCTCGACCGGCACCGGCATCGCACCCTTCGCCTCTGTCATCCGTGATCCGGAGACCTATGAGAAGTTCGATCAGGTGATCCTCACCCAGACCTGCCGCGAGGACGCCGAACTCGAATATGGCCGCCAGCTTGTCGATCACATGAAGACCGACGAATTGATGCAGGAAGTCGTCGGCGAGAAGGAGCTTTTCTTCCATGCGACTGCCACCCAGAAGGGCGAAGTTGTTGGAGATCGCGTCACCAAGCTCATCGAGAACGGCAAGCTCTTTACCGATCTCGGCATCGCGCCGCTCGACCCGGCGAACGATCGCGCCATGATCTGCGGTTCGATGGCAATGCTGAAGGACACCGAGAAGCTGCTTCAGGAGCGCGGATTCGAGGAGGGTGCCAACAATGCCCCGGGTACCTACGTCGTCGAGCGGGCGTTCGTGGACTGATCAGTAAGTCAGCGAACATCAGGCATGGCGACAACCTTGGCATGCCGCAGACACCAGATGTTGTCCTAAGATCGTGCGTAGGGCAGGCTGGCCGGACTGGGCAGCCGCGGAACAGCTGCAACGAAATGCGCCGACGGCGCGCCATTGATGAAGCAATGAACCGGATAGCGCTTCCGGCTTGGATCAGATCGATTGCAGTTTCGACGGCCATATTCCGTTAACCGTCTGGCCGGAAAGCAGTCACTGAATGCCTTTGAGTAAAGGTTTCAAAACGGCATCTTCCTAAAACAGGCCATCGAACCGGCAGTGATGCCGAGGCGGAGGCTTGGACAGTGGACGCAAGAGTACCCCAGACGGAACGCACGGTTTACGTCGATCTCGACGGAACCCTCATCCATAGCGACCTTCTTTGGGAAACGCTCTTCCTGGCCGCTCGGCAAGATCCGAAGCTTCTTGCGAAGGTTCCGCTCTGGATGCGCCAGGGCAAGGCACGGCTGAAAGCCGAACTCGCGCGCAATGTCAGCTTCGATGCGAGCGCGTTGCCCTACCGGCAGGAAGTGCTCGACGAGCTCCGCTCGCTGAAAGCCAAGGGCCGGCGGATCGTGCTTGCCACCGGTTCGAACGAGCGGCTCGCATACGCGGTTGCGACCCATCTCGGGCTCTTCGATGCGGTGATGGCCTCGAACGACGAGATCAATCTCACCGCCACCCGCAAGCTCGACCGGATCGAGGCCGAGGCGGGCGTGGACGGCTACGACTATTTCGGAAACTCCCACGAAGACATCTGCCTTCTTGAGAATGCGGCCGAAGCGACTGTCGTCGCGCCCGATGCAGCGGCCGACAAATGGCAGAAGCGAACCGGCTCGGCGCGTATCGATCATGAAAAGGGACGCCTGAAAGCAGCGATCAAGGCGCTGCGGCCCCACCAATGGTCGAAGAACGTCCTCGTCTTCGTGCCGATGGTTCTGACACACGAATTCCTCAACCTCGAGATCATTTTGGGGGCAATGCTTGCCTTCATCAGCTTCTCGGCGGCTGCGTCATCGGTCTATATCGTCAATGATCTTCTCGATCTCGAAGCCGATCGCCGCCATAAGACCAAGCGGAACCGGCCCTTCGCGAGCGGCCGGCTGAGCATCCCGACCGGGCTCAAGATGGCGCTCGGCCTGATAGCGCTTTCCTGTGGGGCAGCGGCTCTCCTGCCGGCCGAGTACGCGATCGTCCTCGCCGTCTATATGGCCGCGACGACCGCCTATTCCGTCGCGTTGAAGCGCATGCTCCTGATCGATGTGATGACGCTCGCCTTCCTATACACGACCCGCATCATCGCCGGTGCAGAAGCCACCGGCGTGGGCACCTCGTTCTGGCTGCTCTCCTTCTCGATCTTCTTCTTCCTCTCGCTCGCCCTCGTGAAGCGCTACACCGAGCTTCAGGACCACGGCAAAGGCGCTGATCGTTCGACGACGGGCCGAGGCTATGTGGACGCCGATCTCGAAACGATCGGCCAGATGGGAATGTCCTCGGGCTTCGCGGCGGTTCTCGTTCTGGCGCTCTACATCAACAGCCCGGAAGTCGCGGCCCATTACGACATTCCCTATCTCGTCTGGCCGCTCTGCCCGCTCGTCCTCTACATCATCTCGCGCATCTGGATTCTCGCCCGGCGCGACCAGATGCACGAGGATCCGGTCGTCTTTATCCTGCAGGACTGGCGCTCGCAGCTGATGATGGGTCTCGGCGGCCTCATGTTCATCGGTGCCATTTATGTCTGAGCGCTTCCGAAGCTGGGGCGGCTCGGTGGCGCGGGAGGCGACCGCGATCGCTCCGGCTGATTTTCCTTCCGCCGCCATCACCACGCTACCTTTCGGGAATGGCCGATCCTACGGCGACAGCTGCCTTCTGTCCGGCGGCGCAATGATCGAGACCCGCAGGGCGGATCGCATCCTCTCCTTCGATCGTGAAACAGGTGTTCTGCGCTGCGAGGCGGGCGTGCTTCTGTCAGCCGTGATCGCCTATGTCGCGCCCATGGGCTGGTTTCCGCCGGTTCTGCCGGGCACGCAGTTCGTCACGGTGGGCGGCGCGATCGCCAACGATATTCACGGCAAGAACCATCATCGTCGCGGTACCTTCGGCTGCCATGTCGAGGAGATCGTTCTCAAGCGCTCCGATCGCGGGCGGCTGGTCTGCTCGCGCAGCGAGAACGCCGACCTCTTCGCCGCGACAATCTCAGGGATGGGGCTTACGGGGCTCATCGAGGAAGCGACGCTGCTGCTGATGCCTGTTGCCTCCTCCGATATCGTCGAGACGACGACACGGTTCGACCGGCTGGACGAATATTTCGACCTCGCCGAGGACGCCGACGCGCGGCACGAATATGCCGTCGCCTGGATCGACTCGCTTGGGAAGGGCCGGCATTTCGGCCGTGGGCATCTGATCTGCGGCGATCATTCCGAAGCCGGGTCTAAAACCGGATCGAGCCGCCCGCCGATCGCCAGCGTGCCGTTCACGCCGCCGGTCAGCCCGCTCATGGGGCCGGCGCTGAAGGCTTTCAACGAAACCTATTTTCGCAAGGCGAAGGCTGGCACGCACGCGCGCACTGTACCCTTCGACGGCTTCTTCTTTCCGCTTGACAGGGTGGGGCACTGGAACCGGCTCTACGGCCCGCGCGGCCTCTGCCAGCATCAAGGCGTGTTGCCGGACGAAGCCGGTCGCGATGGCGTTCGTGCACTCATCGAATGCGCTCATGCCCACGGCCAGGGCTCCTTTCTGACCGTGCTCAAGCGCTTTGGAGCGATCGAAAGCCCGGGGCTGAACTCTTTCCCGCGGCCGGGCTACACCCTGACCCTCGACTTCCCCGACCGGGGCGAGAAGACGCTGAAGCTGCTCGCAGAACTCGACCGGATTACTGTCGACGCTGGCGGTGCGGTGAACCCCTACAAGCATCACCGCATGAGCCCTGAGACCTTCGCTAAAAGCTATCCGCGGAAGGACCGGCTCGAAGCTCTGCGCGATCCGTCGATGATGTCCAATTTCTGGTTGCGCACCGTTCTCGACGCGCCGTCAGCGCAAGTCTTAGAAGCGGGATCGCGGGCGGCTGAATACGATGCATTTACCGTGCAGGACGATCTTTCGCCCGCTTTCGCAAAGTGCGGCGCTTTTTAACGGATCGGTCGATCATCATCCTTACAAACGGACCTAGCGAAAGATCGGCCCGTACGGAGCCCTAGAGCCCATGTCGAAATATATTCCCTTTATTCTGTTCACCGTGTTCACCAATGCGGCCGCGCAGGTCATGCTGAAATACGGCATGATGCAGCTCGGCGCGATCAGCTTCGCGGGCGTGAACCCGATCCTCAAGCTCTTGTCGATCGTCTTCAGCCCCTTCGTCTTCCTCGGGCTCTGCACCTTCGTCATTTCGATGGCATCGCATCTCTACGTCCTGTCGAAGGTCGAACTCTCCTACGCCTATCCCTTCCTGTCGCTCGCCTATGTCGCGGTCGCGGTCTTTGCGTATTTCGTCTTCTCCGAAGATCTCAACGCGTATCGCGTCGGCGGCATCGCCCTCATCTGCGTCGGAACGTACTTCATCGCCCAGGGCGGCTCTGCCGTCAGCGAGGAGGCCGAAACCGCCGTCGAACTTACCCAGACTGCTGCCCACGAGGTTTCCCAATGAGACATATCCTGTTTGGAGGCGACGGCTTCGTCGGCCGGCATCTTGCCAAGAAGCTCAACGAAGACGGTGAAGAGGTTGTCGTCGCCGATATCGCCAAGGGCGATTTCCCGCACTATGCCAGCGTTCGGCACGTCCATTGCGACGTGACCGATCCGGCCGCGATCGCCAAGCTTGGGCTGAAAGCCGACGACATGGTCTACAACCTGTCGGCAAAGATGCTCTCGCCGCTTCAGGTGCGCGCCAAGCGCCACGAGTTCTTCTATCCGGTGAACTACGACGGCACGAAGAATATCATCGAGGCGATGGATAAGGCGGGAGCGCAGAGGCTCGTCCACTTCACCACCGACATGATCTACGGCCATACGGTCGCCTACCCGATGACCGAGGAGCATCCGGTTGCCCCGCTCGGCGAATACGGCCAATCCAAGCTCGATACCGAATATCTGGCGCAGGAGTGGCGCGAAAAAGGGATGAGCATCTCGCTCTTCCGGCCGCGCCTCATCATCGGCCCGGGCCGTCTCGGCATTCTCGAAAAGCTGTTCAAGCTGATCGACAACAATCTCCCCGTTCCGATGATCGGCTCGGGCAAGAACCCCTATCAGTTCATCTCGGTGTTCGACTGCGCCGAGGCGGCGCGGCTTGCATGGAAGGCCGGCGTTCCCAACGAGGCTTACAATCTCGGTTCGCTCAATCCGCCGCCGGTTCGAAAGCTCCTCGGCGATCTGATCCGCCATGCGGAATCGCGCTCGATCCTGATCCCGACGCCGGGCTGGGCGGTGAAGAAGACCCTCGACGCGCTCGACTGGATGAACAAGCCGCTCATGGACCCCGAGCAGTATCTCATCGCCGACGAGAACTGCGTCCTCGACGTGACAAAGGGCAAGGATCAGCTCGGCTGGGTGCCGCAATACCGTGACGAAGACATGCTGATCGCGGCCTATAGCGAGTACCGCGCCAAGCTCTCCGGCAAGGCGGGCAAGCCCGTCGCCGCCATGCAACCGGCCGAATAAGGAGGCTTTCATGCTCGATCGCGCGACGGTCGAGGCTCCGAGCCTCGACATCAATCGGACCGGTCCGAAAAAGCCGGACCTTCTCACCGTCGAGGACGCGAAGGCGCTCGACGTCAAGACGATGGCCGATCTCTTCAAGGATCACATCAATCCCGGCCAGTATCATTTCATGAAGCTGCTCGGCTTTCACAAGGTGAAGGTCGAGACCGCCGAGGGCATGTACTACACCGACCAGAACGGCCGGAAGATCCTCGATTTCTTCGGCGGCTTCGGCTCGCTGGCACAGGGGCACAACCACCCCCGGGTCATCGCCGCGCGCCAGCGGTTCCAGGATGAGAACCGGCACGAGATCGCGATCGCCTTCATGTCGCAGTACGCCTCGGCTTTGGCGAAGAACCTCGCCGCCTGTTCGCCGGGCGATCTCGACATGGTCTTCCTCGGCTCGACCGGTTCGGAAGCGATGGAAGCGGCCGTGAAGGTCGCCGAGCGCGCCTCGGGCCGCAAGAACTGCAAGATCGTCCACGCCGAGAACTCGTTCCACGGCAAGTCGAAGGGCGTCCTTTCGATCACGGATTCGCCGCTTTATCAGGGCGAGTTCAAGCTGACCGGAAACACCTACAAGGTGCCTTTCGGCGATCTGACGGCTCTGAAGCGCGTCATCGAGAACGACAGCGATATCGGCGTCGTTGTCCTCGAAACCGTGCAGGGTGGCGGCGGCATCGTCACCGCGCCGACCGCCTATTGGAAAGGCGTGCGCGAACTCTGTGACAAGCACAACGTGCTCTGGGTCGCCGACGAAGTGCAGTGCGGTTATGGCCGGACCGGCAAGTTCTACGCCTTCGAGCATCACGGCGTGGTGCCGGACGTGACGGCGCTGGCGAAATCCCTCGGCGCGGGCAAGGCCCCGGTCGGCGCGATGATCGCGAAGCGCGAAGTCTACATGAAGGCCTATGGCACGCCGAAGACGGCTATGATCCACGCCCAGGCGACATTCGGCGGCATCGGCGAAGCCTGCGTGACGGCGATCGAAGGCCTCAACGTCCTTTATGACGAGGACCTGATCGGCAATTCGGCGGAGACGGGCGCTTATCTGAAGAAGCGGCTCGAGGACATTCAGGCTAAGTACCCGAAGATCATCAAGGAGGTTCGCGGTCAGGGCCTGATGATCGGCCTCGAATTCCAGGACTTCTCACAGACGCTGCCCTTCGCGCTGCGCCCGATGGTGGCGCTGCTCGATGACAAGCTGAAGGGCTCGCTTTCTGGCTTCATCGGGGCCGCGCTGCTGCGCGACTACGACATTCTGGTGGCCTTCACCGAATACAACCGAAACGTCATCCGCCTGGAGCCGCCGCTGATCTGCGACGAAAGCCATGTGGACACGTTTTGCGACGCGCTCGACGATCTCCTTGGAAAGGGCATCGTCTCGATCGTGAAGAATTTCGTCCAGTCCCAGGTGGGCTGACGATCACGCCTCCTTCGACAGGGAAGGCAGACGAAGGGGTCGGACGGAAACGTTCGGCCCCTTCGAATTTTTTGAGAAAGTCTTCGGCGGCAAGGCCGATCTGACGCGAACGCTGCGAGCGAGCGGGCGCTCGCGCGTTCTACATCGGCGCTTCCGCCAACGAACGTTATCAGAGCGGATCGCTCGGCTGGCCGCTTGGCGGCGGGGCATCGAGATCGAGTTGTTCATTGCCCGAATCGGGCAGTGGTTGAGGATCGGGACGCTTCAGCATCGCGCCGTTGACGGTGATGGACCCGTCGCTTGCGATATCGACATTCCATTCCAGCGTATCTTCACCAGTGGGCTTGCCGAAGCCCTTGGCAATTTGGAGGAAGCTGACGCCCTGAAGGGCCTCCGGATATTGCTGGCTCGCTTCCTGCAACCTCGCGATGACCGCATCGATTCCCTCAGCTTCCACCTCAACCGCAACATCGCCGTCTTCGAATTCGGCCGAATAATCGACGCGGTAGTCATGCCCGGTGACAGTCGAATTGCCGAGGCCCAGCTTGGCTTGGGACGTTCTGAAGAGTTCCCGGATTTCCTCGACGGTCTCGTCGGGGATCGGCTCGTCCGAATCAAGCCGCAGGTCCGAAATCAGGATGGCGGCTGGCTCCGCAAGATCGATATTGGACGCGTCGAGCCCGAACCGCATCTGGGTCGGGATCAGGGCATTCGCCCATTCCGGCACGAAGGGCGAGGTGACGGAGATATCGGAGAGGTCGTAGACGATAGTGTAATGTCCAGAATCGCTGATTCCGTCAAAATCCATGTCGAAGTCGAGCGAACCGACCCGTCCTGAACCAAAAGTGCCGACGTCGACGTTGAAGCCGGCGATTTTGACTTCGGCTGCAAGATTGTCCCAGAGGGGGAGGGCACCCTCAAGTGCCGCTTTGACGTCCTCCAGCAAGCCCTCACGCTCCGGGTTCTGGATCAGCTCGATCCCAACCGAATAGAGCCGCAGCATATCCGCTGATTTGAGATTTCGGCCGATCGTGACGCCTTCCGTCGTGCCGCTGGCGATCACGATTGGGATGTTCGCCTGTGGATCGGCAGGATCGAGCGGGATTTGCATCTCCTGCCGGCTCGCTCCGCCGAACTGAAGCACCTCCACATCCGCCGTGCCGTTCACACCGGGGCTTCCTGTAAAGCGCATGCGGATCGGTTCGGTGGTCGTGGTCACGGTTCCTTCTGCGCTCGTCTGAACCTGCCGGGTCTTGCCGAGATAGGCTTCAAATTTCGTGTAGGTGGCGATGTCCGGATCGTAATAGCCGGCCCAATCCATCGTCTCGATCTCGTAGTCGATCGATTGGGGGAACGTAGCATCGATGGTCGCCTCGGGGGGCGTGTCCGTGGCGTAACTGAAGGAGAGGGGGCCGCTCGATGAGACGAACCACTGACCGTTTGGCTGTTCGCTGATGAGGACCGAATAGTCGCTGACCTTCAGCGATATGTCTTCGGCCTCAAGAAAGCTGTCCACCAGCGCCTGAAGATCGAAATCGAGGCTATAGCCTTCGTCGACGGGTTCGATCGAGACGACGCCACTCTCGAAGGCTTCTTTCGTCAGATACGGCTCCAGCGAGGTTCTGAGCTCCGCGGCCCCGCTGTCGTTGCCTGGCTGGAGTACCGGCTCGTCGACGAGCGCCCTTAGATCAGGTTTTCCCTCTGTCGCATCCTGGGCAAGGGCGATTCCGGTTGTCACGGAGAGTGCCATCGTCAGAACCGTAAGGCGTGTCGTCATAATTAGCCCTTCGCTGTCGAATCAGGTTGCGAGACTATTTCGGGAGGCCATTGCCCGGTCAACGCAGAAGCCTGCGAATCAGGAATAGTTCTCGCTATCGGAGGTGGATAACCGATCGGAACTTTTCTTCGATGCGCCTGACGCAACGAAAAAGGCCGGCGCTGGGCCGGCCTTTTTCAGATGGGAGATAAATCTCGCTTTTTTGTCAGTGGAAATCGCCTTTACCGCGATATTCCTGGATCTGCGTCGTGCGAAGTCCCGCAAGGCCATGCTGATCGATCGACAGCTGCCAGGACAGGAACTCCTCCACCGTCAGCGTGTACTTGCTGCAGGCCTCTTCGAGGCTGAGCAGGCCACCACGTACGGCTGCCACGACTTCCGCCTTGCGACGAATGACCCAACGCCTAGTATTGTGCGGCGGAAGATCCGCCAGCGTCAGCGGCGACCCATCGGGGCCGATGACGTATTTTATTCTTGATCTCACCTGATCGGCCATTGGACTCTCTACTCTACACAGCGACCTAATCGGGTTCGAAGCTAGCCAGTTGATCCTAAGAATCCGTCAAGCCACGGGTAAGCTTTCGTTCAGAGGTCGCCCTTGGTAAACGAAGTCCTTCTTTTCGCCATCGCGCCGCCCCATGGGTTAAGGTGAAACGGCCCAATTCCCGTCGCGGCGGGCGCACTGTGGTAAGCTTTGCGGCGCCTTTTGCGCGGGCGGACCAAACGTCCTAAGTAGGGCTCATTCCAATACGAATGCGAGCGGCCGGCGGAGCCCCAGCAATCATGACGACTCAACTCAACAGCCTCGATATCGCCAAGACGCCGGAGGATACGCGCGTGATCGTCGCCATGTCCGGCGGCGTCGATTCGTCCGTCACGGCGGCGATCCTGAAGGAAGAAGGCTACGACGTCGTCGGCATCACGCTCCAGCTCTACGATGCGGGCGATACGCCGGCGAAGGCCGGTGCCTGCTGTGCGGGCCAGGATATCCGCGACGCAAGGCGGGTCTGCGATCTTCTCGGCATCCCCCATTATGTCCTCGATTATGAGGAGAACTTCCGCGAGGCGGTGATCGACCCCTTCGCCGACGCCTATGTGGCGGGCGAGACGCCGATCCCGTGCGTCTCGTGCAACCAGACCGTCAAGTTCCGGGACCTTCTGAAGACCGCGATGGACCTCGGTGCGGACGCGCTGGCGACCGGGCATTACATCGAGAGCCGCAGGCGCGGCGAGCATCGCAGCCTCCACCGGCCCTTCGATCTCGATCGCGACCAGAGCTATTTTCTTTATGGCACCACGCAGGAGCAGGTGGATTTCCTTCGCTTCCCGCTCGCCGCGCTGACCAAGGACGAGACGCGCGAGATCGCGGCGAAGCACGGCCTTGCCATCGCCTCGAAGCCGGACAGCCAGGACATCTGCTTCGTTCCGGCGGGAAAGTATTCGGACCTCATCCGCAAGCTGCGCCCCGAGGCCGGCGACCCCGGCGAGATCGTGCACGTCGATGGCCGGGTGCTTGGCCACCACGAGGGTATCATCAACTTCACCGTGGGGCAGCGCCGCGGCCTCGGCGTTGCGGCGGGTGAGCCGCTCTACGTCTTGAAGCTCGATCCGGCTGCGCGCCGGGTGGTGGTCGGTCCGCGTGAGGCGCTTGCGACCCACGCCGTTCGGCTGCGCGAGGTCAATTGGCTTGCCGAGGAAAACCCTGAAGCCTACGCCGCCGAAGCCCGCGAGATCTTCGTCAAGCTCCGCTCGACGCGCCCGCCGAGCCCGGCCCGGCTCGTCGCGGACGGGGAGGGCGGCTGGATGGTCGAACTCCTCGCTGCCGAATATGGTGTCGCCAAGGGCCAGGCTTGCGTCTTCTACGGCGAGGGAGGCGCAGGCGCCGAAGTTCTCGGCGGCGGCGTCATCGATGGTTCGATCCAGGGGCGCGAGGCTGTTCCCCCGCGGATTATGACAGCGGCTGAATAGGGCGCGCCTTCGAAACTCTCCTGCCATTTGCCACGTAACTTCTCCCGCCGACGTGCCGAAGCTGCACATGAACGGCTGATCCATGCCGTCTGACCGAGTCCGGACCGACCACAGGAGACGTCCTATGCTTCGCGAACGTTCATTTCATTCGAAGAAGGCCTTGGTGCTTGGCGCTGTTCTCGGATTATCGGTTCTGATACCTGCGACCGCGTCAGCCTTCGAAGCCAAGCCTTTCGATGTGACGGGACTTAATGACCGCGCAGACAAAACGGTTGCCGAATCCTTTGCTGGCCAAGCGGACGAACAGACGATCGATCTTGACTGGCAGCCCTATGCCGATTTTCTCGCCAAATATGTCGAGGACGATCCGGACGGTCTCAACCGGTTCCGGTATGCGGCTGTAACGGACGCCGATCATCAGGCTCTGAAGGGCATGATCGCGCGTTGGACGGCGCTCGACGTAAAGGCGCTGACCGCGTCCCAGAAATTCGCTTTCTACACCAATCTCTACAATGCGCTGACCCTCGACGTCGTGCTGGATCATTACCCGGTGGAATCGATCCGCGACATTCGCATCGAAGAGGCGGATGAAGGCCTGTTCGCCTCCCTATCCAGCGCCTTCGACATCGGCCCATGGTCGGCAGACCTCGTGACGATCGACGGCACGGAATTGTCGCTCGACGAGATCGAGCATTCGATCCTGCGCCCGATGGGCGACGAGCGTGTTCACTACGCCGTCAACTGCGCCTCGATCGGATGCCCCGATCTGAAGCCGACACCTTGGACCGCCGAGACGCTGGAGGCAGATCTCGAAGCGGCGGCGCGTCTCTACATCAATTCCGAACGCGGCCTTCGCCGATCGAACACCGGTAATCTTCTCGCCTCGAAGATCTTCGATTGGTATGCGGATGATTTCGGCGGAGCCGACGAGATCACCGATTACATGCAGACCTATGCCGAGGGTGAGCGCGCCGATTGGCTAAGCGGAGCGGATGCCGAGATCGTCAGCTATCGCTACGACTGGGATCTGAACGATGCCACGGCCGAGACAAGCGCCGCCTCGAACTGATCGCTTTCCGACAGGTCGTCCTATGGATAATTTCGGGCGATACGCTGTGAGAACGGAGCGATGGCGTTCATGTCCGAAAACAATAGCGAAACGCCTCTAGCGATCCTCGCGCTGGAGGCTCCCGTTCGTACCAAGCCGAGCAATTATCCCGAACCGTTCAAGAGCCGGATGTCGGGGCGCACAAAACGCCGGATCGGCGATCTTTTCGGCCTCGCCAATTTCGGCGTCAATCTGACGGTTCTGGAGCCGGGAGCAGTTTCGGCCCTTCTCCATCGCCATGAAACGCAAGACGAGTTTGTCTATGTGATCGAAGGGACAGCGACCCTCGTTACCGACGAAGGAGAAGTCGCGATGACGCCTGGAATGTGCGCGGGTTTTCCGGCAAAGGGCCGCGCCCATCATCTGGTGAACCGCTCCGAAACGCCTGTCAAATATCTGGAAATCGGCGATCGCAGTCCAGGAGATTCGGCGGAATATCCCGAGGACGATCTGGTCGCAGTTTGGCGGGAGGGAGCATGGGTTTTCACGCGCAAGGATGGCACAACTTATTGATCGCGGCGTGATTGCTCCGACCTCGCAGATGCGAAGCACGTTCAGTCTTCGCTAACCGCGTTCCTGTAAACACCAGGGTTCGACGCCCAGAGACGGGCAATTGAAGGACCCAACGCATGGTTTTGCGTATTCGCGTTGGGGGCGGATCATGGCGCGCGGCGGCTCTTGTCGTCGTGGGCTTGAGTGCGCCCTCCATGGCCCAGGCAAACGGAAATCTCGTTTGGGGCGGCAATATTCCCGCGCCCGACGAGGCCTATCGACCAAGCCCCTCGGCGGTCGACATGTTCGGAACGAACGCGACCGCACCGGCGCAAAGTCCGAAGAGCGTCCCGCAGCCCTCCGCCGTCGACAGCCTCGCGAACGATCTCATACCGCGAAACGTGCCGGCTCCGACCGAGAACACGCTTCTGCCGGTCGCGCAGCCATCGCCCGATCTCGCGCCATCGCCGGCTCCGACGCCGATGCGGGATGCGGACACCCTGTTCGGCGGAACCATGCTGCCCGAATTGCCTCGTCAGGACCCGTGGGCCGCGATGAAGGCAGTCACGCCCGGTGCCCTCACCGATGCCGATCGCAAACGCATCCAGCAAAGCGCGCCGCCGCGAGCGACCTCCTATGCCGCGCTGGAGAAGAGGCCCGCACCCAAGCTGGAGGAGCCGGTTAAACAGCGCGCGCCGCTCGTTCACAAGACGCCGTCCGGCTGGCGCAACCTGCCTAAAAAGGAAGCTCTCTGCCGTGCGGCGCTGGTGCAGCTTGGCGTTGAGTTCACCGAACCCGCGCCGATCCGCGCGAGCAAGTCCTGCGGTGTACCTTATCCAGTAAAGGTGACCCGGATTGCCAAGGGCGTCGCGATGTCTCCCGCCGCGACACTCAACTGCGATGCAGCCTTCCGGATTTCCCGCTGGGTCGACAAGGAAGTCAAGCGTGCCGCCCATTCGACGCTCGGAACACGCGTCGCCGCAATCAAGAATTCGTCGTCCTATCGCTGTTCACGTGTCGCCGGCAGTGGCGGCATCTCCCAGCATGCGAGTGGCAACGCGCTCGACGTAGCGGCTTTCGTGATGGCGGATGGCACCGAAATCGATGTCGAGAAGAAGGGCATCTTTTCGCCGCGCGAAAAGGCGTTCCAGAACGACGTTCGCGGTTCGGGGTGCCGATGGTTCGGAACGGTGCTCGGCCCAGGCTACGACTATCTCCACCGCAACCACTTCCATCTCGACGCTCGCGAGCGGAAGAAGACCTATTGCAAGTGAGCCCTCAGCTGGCCCGTTTTTCACGCGCCAGGTAGATCTTCTTGGCGAGCTCGCCCAGCGCACCGATGAACATGCCGGTCGAACCGAGAACGAAGAGCCAGACGGCGAGCGTATAGTAGCTCTCAAAGGCCTTGAAGAAGAGGATCGAGCCAAGCACGAAGGCGGCGTTACCGACGACCGATATTCCGGAATGGATGTAGTCGAAGTCGCGAACGAGGGTCTGAAGCATCGGGTGAGGCCACTTTCGATCAGGTTCTGAGACGCGCAACCAGCATTGCTGCTGCACCGCAGGCCATTACACAGGTCGCAAGCGCAAGCTCATATCCACCGAGCTGCCACAGGAGTGAGCCCAAGAACGGCGCGAGGGCGATCGCGGTGATATAGGCCCGCGCCATTTGCCCGCTTCGTTCGCCGAATGCAGCCATGCCGACGCTCTCGCGCAGGAGGACCGGCCGCATGATGGAGACCGAACCATAGCCGTAGCCCTGCAGAAGTCCGAAACCGATCAAGAGCAGCGGCACCGCTGCCGATCCCATCAGGCACAGCGCCGAAAGGCCGAGCGCGGCAAAGCTCGAGACCGCGATCAGCCGTGCGGATAGCCGCTCTTCCGTTCCAAGGACGGTCAGCCGCGCAAGCAGCTGCATCGGGCCGATTGCCGATGCCACAAGCACGGCCATCTCGTCGGTGAAGTCGAAGCTCGCCATGATGGGCAGGATGTGATTGACGATGAGGCCGTGCGATCCGCCGGCGAGCGCAAAGGCAGTCGTGAGCAGGATCAGATTGCGCCTCTCATCCGCTACTCCCGTCTGACTTGAACGCGCCGGCGCCATCGCGCCATGCCGGGCGGTCGCGGTCGCGGTCGCATTGGCCGGTTCAGCCCTTCCGTCTGCCAGTTTTTCCAACCGGTGTGCGACGAAGACATGCAGCGGTGCCGCCGGGAAAGCGATGAGCGCGGCAAGCACCCAGGACGCGAAGCGCCATCCGCCGATCTCCCCCAGAACATGGACCAGCGGGAAGGCGAGGGTGCCCGCCAGCGCGCCGATCAGAGTGACGATGGTGATGACCCGCCGTGCCTTGGCATCATAGGCTCGGGTCACCATGGCGAAGACAGGCTCATACAGCGTCGTCGCCATGGCAAAGCCCAGCGAAATCCACAGGACCGAGAAGACCCAGATATTCGGTGCGAATGGCGCGAGGGCAAGAACGAAGACGGCCCAGGCTGCGCCGGATGCAACCAGGACAGGTCCGCGCCCGGCATCGATCAGACGGCCGATACGCGGTGCGATGACGGCGGAAAGGAGCACGCTTCCCGCAAAGAGGGCGGTCAGCGCCGTCCGATCCCAGCCCTCTTCACTTTCCCAGAGCGGCAGCATGGTCGCGAAGGAGTAGTAGATAGCGCTCCAGAAAAGCGTCACGGACACCGACAGGAGCGTGATCGTCCAGACAAACGGCGACTTCGTTTTGGCTGGCAGGCGAACGGTCATGATGCTCCGGGAGGAAATCTTGCAATTGTCTGGATTGTCGCCCGCACGCCCCGCGAAGCCAGGCAGCGAATGCGGCGGATCAGTCGCTTTCCGGCGGCAGTGCTGTCGCTTTGCCCTTATCGTCGATCGAAACCATCACGAAAATGCCTTCGGTCACCTTGGTTTCGGCCCGCGAGGTTCGGCTCTGGGTCCAGGCCTCGATCGACAGCGTGACCGAAGTACGGCCCACCTTTTTGATCGAGGTGTAGACGCAGAGCGTGTCGCCGATCTTCACCGGCTTCTTGAAGGTGAGCGTGTTGATGGCAACGGTCGCGACGCGGCCGCGGGCACGTTCGGCGGCGCGAATACCCGCCGCCATGTCCATATGGGCGACGACCCAGCCGCCGAAGATGTCGCCGTTCGCATTGGCGTCGCCCGGCATTGCCGGAATGCGAACTGTCAGCTCGCCGCTCGGCACCTCGTCGCTCTGATCCATCGCGGCGTATAGTCCTTCCAGATGTTTCTCGAAGACAGGTCTACGAGGGAAACGAACCAAAGGGCAAGCGCTCGCCGCGCTCGTCCGCGATGTCTAGAGAACGATCTGCTGCCGATATTACCGGGCTGGGAATTTGGGTGCTGGTGCCGGCTGAGGGACTCGAACCCCCGACCTCCGGTTTACAAAACCATTGCTCTACCAACTGAGCTAAGCCGGCCTGTAGCACCGTCTCTACATCAGGCCTCGCGGCCTCGCAACGCTTGGCGCGACGTGAAAATAAATGGCGCTTCGGATATTCGCCCATGAAGGCCGATATGCCACATGAAGCCGGCGACGACCGGGTATTTAAGGCTCGGTATGATTGAAACGCTCATGCTTCGGCATTGCGGAGTTCAGTTCGCCACGCGACTTGTATCGCGGTTCGAAACCGGCGACATCTTGGCCGCGACCGACGTTCACACGCCAAGCAGCCCGCGAGCCGATCCTTTATGTCCACCAAAAGCATGTCGATCAGTTTCATGGCGAGCGAAGCGCCGGGGGCGCTGGAAGCTGCCAACCGGCTGAAGGCGATCTACGGAAACGATGATCCGGTCCATGCAGACGTCATCGTCACGCTCGGCGGCGACGGCTTCATGCTGCAGACGCTCCACCGCTTCATGAATACGGGAAAGCCGATCTACGGTATGAATCGCGGCACGGTCGGCTTCCTGATGAACGAATATCGCGAGGAGAATCTGCGCGAACGCCTCGAAGCGGCCGTCGAGAACTGGATCCATCCGCTCGCGATGACGGCCGAGGACGAGGCCGGTGAAATCCGCGAGGAGCTCGCAATCAACGAGGTGTCGATCTTCCGCCAGTCCTATCAGGCAGCGCGGTTGAGGATCGCAGTTGGCGGCACGGTGCGTCTAGAAGAGCTGGTCTGCGACGGGGTGATGGTGGCGACGCCGACCGGCTCGACCGCCTACAACCTTTCCGCGCAGGGGCCGATCATTCCGATCGAGGCGCCGCTCCTGGCCCTGACGCCGGTCAGCCCATTCCGGCCGCGTCGTTGGCGCGGCGCGCTCCTTGCCAATCATCAAACCGTGGAAATCAGCGTGCTGGAATCAGGCAAGCGGCCGGTCAACGCCGTCGCCGACGCCCAGGAGGTGAAATCGGTTCGCAAGGTGACGATCCGCGAAAGCGGCAAGGACAAGTGCCTCATCCTGTTCGACGAGACCCATTCCTGGGACGAACGCATTCTTGCGGAACAGTTCCGGTACTGAAGTGCCGAGCTGCTTATGCCGCGACGATCTCTTTTGGCGAGGAAGACATTGCGCGGCGGCCGACGGCTTCGCGGGCAAGCCCCCGAAGGAAGGCGAGCGCTGGAGCCATCGCGTCCGGATCGCCATTGCCGAGATCATTCGCCATCTTCTGCATGATTCGCGCGGCAACCTCGCCGTCGCTAAGCATCTCGCCCTCTTCGTCTGCTTTGCGCCAGACATCGACTGCGTGAAACAGGATCGCGCCGGAGGCGGACGGAAGTCCTGCCCGGTCGCAGAGTGCGGCAAACGGTTTGCGGCGGCCTTCGACAAGGATCGAGCGCACCCGGGCAGACTTCACGCCAGCAAGCCGCGCGAGCGCCTCGCTCAGGCCTTCGAGCGAACCGGAGCAGGCCAGCCGCAGCATGACGGCAGGCGAGAGTTGCTCGTCAGAAACAAGCCGATCGACAAGCGGAGGCAGTTCGGTCTTGCGGGCTGATCCGAGAATGGTGGCGGTGCCACGATGGCAGGCTTCTTCGCCGATCGTCCGGCCAAGCTTTTCCCCGAGTGCGAGCGTGACGAGAGGCGAGGTCGCAACGGCCTCGCTCGTCTTGCGCATGAGGAACTGCCGGATGTCGGCCGGCAGGTCTGGTCGATCAATGAGCGCGCCGCGCAGGCTCGCTTCATCCCCGAAGGTTTCGGCGAGCCAGCGCAGCGTTTCCGCCGAAAGCATCGCACCGTGATGGCCGAGCAGCAATTGCGCTTCGTGCGCATCCGCCATGCGGATGATCACGCTGGTGAGGGATTGCGAGAGAGACCGCCGCGCGAGAATCGCCTCACGAAGCTTCGGGCGTTCGGTGGCGAAGAGTTCGATGAGATCGTCGTCCGAAAGATGCGGCGAGGACCGGATCACGGGCGCTGCGACGCTGTCGCTATCGCGGGCAAGTTGCCTGATAAGGCTTGGCGAAATGACCTCTGCATCGGCAATCGTGACGGCAAGGGCGCGTCGGACAGATACCGCCGGATCGGCGGCAATGCCCGACAAGATACCGTCGATTTCCGCGCGCTCTGCCTCGGGCGTGAAGCCGTCGATATGGGCCTGCGCGAGAAGTTCCGCCCATTCAGCGCGTTGGCTCGGCGCTGCGGGCTCGCACCAGGTAGCGGACGTATCGTGAGCCATGATCTTCAATTCCGGACGCGAACAATTAACGTGTTTCGCAGTCTTCCGGAAAAGACTTAAGCTTCGGTTCACTATACCGACAAATTTTTAGCAGCTTCCTGACCTGCCACTTAAACTGGCCGGTAGAGCAATCAGACGTCGCTTCCATCAGGCCGTTGCGGACGTTTCATGGCGAAGACTTCGTCGGCAACGGAATAGTCCAGATAGCCGAGACGTGCGAGCGGTGCCGCGCGCGCCATGTCGATGCGGCCTTCGGAGAGGATGCTTTCGTCGATATGGATGCCGACCACCTCGCCGATCACGACGACATTTGCTGATTCGCCGTTTCGGCCGCGCGGGCGAAAGCTTTGGGTCACAACGCATTCGAGCGCGGCCGGGCTTTCAGCAACGCGCGGTGCCTTGATCAGCCGGGAGGGCGCTTTCGTCAGGCCGGCGATCTCGAATTCGTCGACGTCCGGCGGCGCGGCGGCGGATGTCTTCACGACCTGCCGGGCAAGGTTGCCTGTTGCGAGATTGCAGACGAACTCGCCGGTCTCGATCGCCGTACGGACCATGTCCTTGATGCCGGACGAAGAGACCATCACCAGCTTCGGATGGTCGCCGATCGCGTTGAAGAAGCTGTAGGGCGAGAGATTGGCGATACCCTTCGAATCGATCGTCGAAATCCAACCGATCGGGCGTGGTGAGACGATCGCCTTGAACGGGTCGTGCGGCAGGCCGTGATCGTTGGTGTCGGTCGTGTAGAACATTATGCTGCCGGTCCTTCGAAGGTGGTGACGATGTCGGAAAGCACAGGCCGCAGGCGTTCGGACGGTGCCTCACCCGGCGTTCCGATATGAATGAAGCCGGCGACGTTCTCCTCGGGCGCGATGCCGAGAAGCCGCTTGGCGTCTTCGTCATAGGCGGGCCATTCGGTGAGCCAGGTTGCCGCAAAGCCACTGCCGTTCGCTGCATGGATCAGGTTCATGCAGACGGCGCCCGCCGACATCTGCTGCTCCCAGACGGGGATCTTCACGTGTTCCGCTGCGGTCGAGACGACCGCCACCACGAGAGGCGCACGGGTAAAGCGCGTGCGTTCGACCCGATCCCTGATTTCGCTCAGCGGTCCTTCCCGTTCGGCGATGAGCCCGGCAAGGGAGGCACCGGCGGCTTCTGCGCCCTCGCCGTGGAAGACGATGAAACGCCACGGCGCCAGCTTGCCATGATCGGGCACGCGAGCTGCGATGGTGAGGATATCGGTGAGTTCGTTTGCGGAAGGTCCTGGTTCGCCGAGCGCAGGAAGCGGGCGGGAGCGGCGCGAGGAGAGGTAGTCGAGGAGATCGGACAAAGGACGGCTTTCGATCAGAAGTCGGAATTGGTGCGCCCTGAAAAGCGACGCATTCTGTGTTCTGATAGACACGGCTCTGGCTATAAGGTGTCCAACCAAGGATTCAAGGCAAAGGCCTGCTTGCGTCGGCGCGACTTCGCCATGATCCGCGGCCATGAGGGGTGTTTCGAGCGCCGTTGCCGGGATCGCGGCCATCGTCGCCTGTGAATATCGGGACCAGAGGAGATTTGAAGTTCAGTCATGCGTGCCTGCTCTTTCCTTCCAAAGATTGCCCATGCCCTGCTTCTCGCTCTCGCCATGACGCTCGGGGGCGCGACGCCCTCTTTTTCGCAGACTGATTTCATCGATCGCGGCATCGAGGGGTTTCTGAACGGAGGCTCCGAGAAAAGGCCGAACGTCTACGCCTCGCCTTCCGCCAGTGATCTTTTGCCCAATTCGGCGGAAGTTGGCGTGCCCCAGATGAAATCCTTGCGCAAATTCAATCCGATCGCGCTGCCAGAGTCCGCAGGCAAGCCGGGCTTGTCGGCCCTCGACATGCCGAACCTTCCCGCATACGCGCCGCAATTCAATATGGACCAGAACGCGTTTCGTCCGAATGCGGAGCTCGTGCTCGAAGCCCGCCTCTCGGAGAATGGTGAGATCGTACCGGGCGGTATCGTATGGCGCCTCTTTTCGGCGGTACCCCAGTTGCAGGGGCGCTCCTCGCTGATCGCGACTTCGAAAGAGGCCAAGCCGAGCTTCAACGTGCCGCCGGGCGCCTACATCGTCCACGCGACATTCGGGCGGGCAGGCATCGTCAAACGGATCGATTTCAACGGCGTCAGCGTAAAGGAGGTCGTTGTGCTCGGCGCCGGCGGGCTGAAGCTCGATGCCACCGTTTCCAGCGAGGGTCAGGTCGCGACGGGCTCGCGTCTGCAATTCGACATCTACGCCGACGCAGAACGCGACAGCGATCGGGAGCTCATTGCTAGCGGTGTCGCACCCGGTCAGGTTGTTCGGCTCAATGCGGGGCTCTATCGCGTGGTCTCCACCTACGGCTCGATCAACGCGCGCACCCAGGCCGATATTCGCGTGGAAGCCGGCAAGCTGACAGAGGCGACACTCCAGCACCGCGCGGCCCAGCAGACCCTCAAGCTCGTGCGCGAACATGGCGGCGAGGCGATCGCCGGCACGGCCTGGACGGTGACCAGCATGTCGGGCGACATCCTGCGAAAGAGCGCCGGGGCCTTCGCCTCGATGGTTCTTGCGGAAGGGGACTACATGGCGGTCGCCCGCAACCGGGATACCACCTATCAACGCAGCTTCAGCGTGAAGGCCGGCGAGGACTCCGATGTCGAGATTCTTCTCAGCGATCTGGTTGAGACGACATCCGGCGACTGATCCCAGGGCTTTGGGGTACTGATTTCCCGCTTGAATCGGCATGAGTTTCGCCACACTCTGGTGCTGAGTGCGGGCACCGCCGATTCCTGTCAGGACCGAAAAAATTCGAATGACCTCCGATGATCCCTTTCGCCAGCGCCTCGTGCTGCTCACGACCCCGCTTACGGACGACGAAGCCGAAGACGCCCTGCGACGCGCGCTGTCCGGAGGCGATGTCGCATCGGTCCTGATCGATCCGGCCGGCCGCGAGCATGCCGCATTCCAGATGTTTGCCGAAAAGCTCGTGCCGATCATCCAGGAGGCCGGGGCGGCGGCGATCGTCATCGACGATACTCGGATCGCGGGGCGCATCCGTGCCGACGGCGTGCATCTGACGGCTGGTGACATCGAAGCGCTTGGCGATGCGATCGAGACGCATGCTCCGAAGATGATCGTGGGCGGATCGGGGTTCGAGACCCGGCATGCGGCTTTGGAAGCCGGCGAAGCTATGCCGGACTACCTCCTGTTCGGGCGCCTCGGCCAGGATGCATCAGAGACGCCCCATCCCAAGACGCTGTCGATGGCCGAATGGTGGGCTGCAGTGGTCGAGCTGCCCTGCATCGCGCTCGGTGCGCGCACACTCGATAGTGTCCGTGCCATCGCTGAGACCGGCGCGGAGTTCATCGGTCTTGCCTCCTTCGTCTTCGACGAGAAGGGGCAGGAGGGTGACAAGGTTGCGGAGGCCAATCGCCTGCTGCAGGAGAAGTTCGAGGTAGAAAAGGCCGAGGCCGAGGAAAGGGCGCTCGCATGAAGCGGCCCGTTTCATCGAGGGTGGCCCTGCTGGCCTCTCTCGGTATCCTTTTCGGCTCGATGGCTACGGCGCAAGGACAAGACCTTCCCGAGACGCCAGGCCAAGCGGACGAAAGCGAACTCCTGCCGCTGCCCGATCTTCGTCTCTCAGACGCTCCGAACGCCGCTGCCGACGCGACGAGCGGACCGAATTCAAGCACACGTGCCTACGCCGAATATCAGATCGGGAATTACCTCACGGCAAAGGCGATCGCCGAACCGCTCGCAAAGCTTGGCGATGTAAAGGCACAGGCGCTTCTCGGGGAAATCTACAGCCAGGGACTCGGTGTCCCGATGGATGTCGACGAGGCGGCGCGCTGGTTCGAGGCCGCGGCGAATGGCGGCGATCGTGCCGCGCAGTTCGAATTCGCAATGCTTCTGCTCGCAGGAACCGGGATCGCGCGGGACGAAGAGCGTGCGTTGAAGCTGCTGAAGGAAGCGGCGGACGCCAAGCTGCCGCTCGCCGAATTCAATTATGCCCAGCTTCTAGTCCGGACCTCGCCGACGAGTGGTTTCGCCGAGGCGGTTCCGTATTTCCGGTCTGCTGCCGATGCAGGAATCGCCGATGCGCAATATGCCATGTCGCAGCTGCTGGCCGCCGGGCAGGGTACCGAGAAGGACGAAGTCGCGGCGCGTAGATGGCTTAGGCGGGCCGCTATCAACGGCTTCTCGATCGCGCAGATCGAATACGGGATCTGGCTGATCAACGGCCGGGGTGGCCAGGCGAGGCCAAAGGAAGGCTTCGATTTTCTGAGATCGGTGGCTCTGCGCGGCAATCCAATCGCAGCCAACCGGGTCGCGCATCTCTACAAGGAAGGCCTCGGTACGGAGCCGAATCCAGAAGAGGCCGCCAAATGGGCGGTTATCGCCAAACGGCTCGACAACAGCGATCCAACTCTGGATGCCTTTTTCAACGGGTTGAGCGACGAGGCGCGTAAGATGGCTCTCGAAGAGGCAAACCGGTTCACTGCGGGGTGATTCCAGTCCGCTTTGCTCGCCGGCTCCCGCAACGGCGCTTGAAGCAGAACCCGATTTGTGGTGTTGAGCACTCGGCTTGCGGCGCGCATTTCGAAATGCGCCTGCCGCGATACCTGCCGGTTCGAGCTGCGAGGTTCCGATTGCGCGCCACCGGACGATCAAACGAAATGGTTTCGAGACAGACATGAAGATCAACGGAAACGAAATCCGCGCCGGTAACGTCATCGAGCACAAGGGCGGGCTCTGGGCAGCCGTGAAAACCCAGCACGTCAAGCCGGGCAAGGGCGGCGCCTTCGCGCAGGTGGAGCTGAAGAACCTGATCGACGGCACCAAGCTGAACGAACGCTTCCGCGCCGCCGAAACGGTCGAGCGCGTCCGATTGGAGCAGAAGGAATACCAGTATCTCTACGCCGAAGGCGAGATGCTGGTCTTTATGGACTCCGAAACCTTCGAGCAGCTCGAACTGATGAAGGATTTCGTCGGCGACCGCGCCGCCTTCCTCCAGGACGGCATGACGGTCACCGTCGAACTTTATGAAGAAAAGGCGATCGGCGTGCAGCTTCCCGATCAAGTGGTGCTCGAGATCACCGAGGCCGATCCGGTGGTGAAGGGGCAGACGGTCTCCTCTTCCTACAAGCCGGCGTTGATGGAAAACGGCATCAAGGTCATGGTCCCGCCGTTCATTTCCGCAGGCGAGAAGATACTGGTCGATACCAACGAGATCACCTACCTGCGGCGCGCCGAGTAGATCGCAACGCGGTTTTTCGCGATTGGCCCTTCAGGGTCTGCCCATTAACTGAGATGGCGCGATGAGCGCGCCGCTTTGCATTCGACTTCGACAGGACATCCATGGCCCGTTCCGCGCTACTCAACGTCATGACCCAGGCCGCCACCAAGGCCGGGCGCGTGCTGGCGCGCGACTTCGGCGAGGTGCAGCACCTTCAGGTTTCCATGAAGGGACCGGCCGACTTCGTCTCGTCGGCCGACCGCAAGGCCGAAGAGGTCGTATTCAAGGAACTTTCGCGGGTGCGGCCCGACTGGGGCTTCCTGATGGAAGAACGCGGCGCGATCGAGGGGAAGGACCCGCAGCATCGCTGGATCGTTGATCCGCTCGACGGCACCACGAACTTCCTGCACGGCCTGCCGATGTTCGCGGTCTCGATAGCCCTCGAGCGCGACGGCGAGATTGTTGCGGCGGTCGTGTTCAACCCGGCGATGGACGAGATGTACACCGCCGAAAAGGGGGGCGGCGCCTATCTCAACGACCGGCGCATTCGCGTTGCCTCGCGCAAGACAATGCCCGAAGCGCTGTTCGGAACGGGTATTCCCTTCCTGGGCATGGGCGATCACCCTGGCTTCCTTTACGAACTCCGCCAGATCATGGGCGAGAGCGCGGGCATCCGTCGCTATGGCGCGGCTTCGCTCGATCTCGCCTTCGTCGCGGCCGGCCGGTTGGACGGTTTCTGGGAGCGGGCGCTCAATCCGTGGGATATCGCGGCGGGTGTTCTGCTGGTGAAAGAAGCCGGTGGTATCGTTACGGGCCTTCAAGGCGAATCTTTCGATCATATCCGCGGCGATATCGCCTGTGGCAACGAATTCATCCACAAGGCCCTGATTGGACAGCTGAAACAGGCTTCGTCCAAGCGTCAGGCCGCGCGTCGCGCGGGAGAATCCCGCGAGACCGGCGAAGTCGATCCGAACGCTCCGGCCTGAACCCGTTTCGAAGCTGACCATAATTTAACGCTGCAAGGCCCCGGAAAGGCGGCACGTGTTTCAAATGTTGCCGTAATTCCCTATTGTCTGGGCTACGACGCCGTGCGCCCGGGCCATTCGTTCGACTGTCGCTCGATCAAGCGGCGCAGCCGGCAATACAGCGGGGCAGGATGAAATTCTTCAGTTCGAAGACCGAAACGGATGCCAGACCGCGGGCATACGATCCGACGCGGCTTTCAAGCCCGATGGTCTTCCTGTGGTCGATGCTGGTGTTTCTGGCGCTTGTCGGCTTTGTCGTTCTGATCCTCGGGCGGCAGGTTTCGCAGGCTTTTGCGACCAATCCCGGCCTTAACGGCCTCATCGTCGGCGTACTGTTCGTCGGCATCATTCTGGCGCTTCTTCAGGTCTGGCGCCTTTCGCGCGAAGTGCGCTGGGTGAATGCCTATCGCGACGGCGACAAGAACTTCAACAGAATGAAGGATCCGGTCCTGCTCGCGCCCATGCGCGCGCTGATCGGCAGCCGCCGCTCGATTTCGCTTTCGACGACCTCGATGCGCTCGATTCTTGATTCGATCGCGACCCGCCTCGACGAGACGCGCGACATCGCGCGCTATCTCATCGGCCTCCTCGTCTTTCTCGGTCTGCTCGGCACGTTCTGGGGCCTATTGCGTACCATCGGCTCGATCGGTGCGACCATTCAAGGTCTCGATCCGACAGGCGGCGATACGGCAAGCGTACTCGACGCTTTGAAGGCGGGGCTTGCGGCGCCGCTGGCGGGTATGGGAACGGCGTTCTCGTCCTCGCTCTTCGGCCTGTCGGGCTCGCTGGTTCTCGGCTTTCTCGATTTGCAAATCGGCCGCGCTCAGAACCGCTTCTACACCGAACTCGAAAACTGGCTCTCCTCCGTAACCGACGTAGGCTCGGACATGGTGCTGCCTCCGAACCAGCAGGGCGCCGTCGCGGCGGACGGAAACGAGGAATTCAAACGGCTCACCGAGCGGCTGGACCGCCTCGTGCAGGATCAGTCGACCTATCCGAAGACGAGCGCGGCGATGGCCAATCTCGCCGAAAGCATCCAGGGCCTCGTTCAGCATATGCGGTCCGAGCAGCAGATCATGCGCGATTTCGTGGAAAAGCAGGCCGACGAGCAACGCGAATTGCGGCAGGTTCTCGATCGTCTTGCGCGCTCGAACGACGGTAAGAGCGGGGGAGACTGATCGATGGCGCTCTCGCGTAACAGACGAGGTGGTGGCGGGAGTGCGGATTACTGGCCTGGCTTCGTCGATGCGCTTTCGACGCTGCTCCTCGCGATCATGTTCCTGCTTTCGGTATTCGTGCTGGCGCAATTCCTTCTCAGCCGCGAGATTTCCGGCCAGGACGAGGCGCTCGACCGCCTGAACGGGCAGATTGCCGAACTCACCCAGCTCCTCGCGCTCGAACGCTCGAATGCCCAAGACAGCGAAGACGAGATCGCATCTCTTAGAGCCTCTCTTGGCGCACTCCAGGACGAACGCTCCCGGCTTCAGGAAGCGCTCGATTCCGGAAGCGGCTCCACTGCGGCCGCCAATGCTACGATCAGCGCCCTCGAGGACGATCTCGAACAGGAAGCGTCGATTTCCCAGCGGGCACGTTCTCAGGTCGAGCTTCTCAACCAGCAGCTTACAGCGCTCCGCCAGCAGATTGCCGCCCTCGAGTCCGCTCTTGAGGCCTCGGAGACCCGTGACCGCGAGAGCCAGACGAAGATTGCCGATCTCGGTCGGCGGCTGAATGTGGCTCTTGCTCAACGGGTTCAAGAGCTGAACAGATATCGCTCCGATTTCTTTGGCCGCCTGCGGGAAATTCTCGCCGACCGGGACAATATCCGCATCGTCGGCGATCGCTTCGTCTTCCAATCCGAAGTGCTGTTTCCTTCGGGAAGCGCCGATCTTCAGGTGGCGGGCACCGACGAACTCGACCAGATGGCGAGCGCCATCCGCGATCTCTCGCGCGAGATTCCATCGGATATCAACTGGATCGTCCGGGTGGACGGCCATACCGACAATGTCCCGCTTTCCGGCACCGGGCAATTTGACGACAACTGGGAGCTCTCGGTCGCCCGCGCGAGTTCGGTCGTCAAATATCTGGTCAGTCAGGGGGTGCCGGCCGAGCATCTCGCGGCCACAGGCTTCGGCGAGTTCCAGCCGATCGAGGAGGGCAGCACCCCGGAGGTTCGCCGCCGCAACCGCCGGATCGAGTTCAAGCTGACAGAGCGGTAAAAAAAAGAGAGCCGCCCGCTCGAAGCCTTTCCTTTTCCTCTCTACGGCCGCAAAGCCTGCAGGTAGCGCGTCGTCAGGCGCTTCGGTGGACGCTTCCGAGCAGTCGGCGCGAGCCTGTCGTCGATCGCGTCTGCAAGATGCGAGAGCGGAATTTCCAGCATGAGATAAGTGGCTATGCCGGCGACCAGGCACGCCGCGCTCACGCCCGCCGCATAGATGACGATCCACAGTCCGGCAATCTCTGGCAGAAACAGATTCCAGAGCGTCTGGCAGAGTGGCAATACGAAGACGTGGCTGAGATAGATCGCATAGGACGCCGCACCCAGAAGCATCGGCAAGAGCAGCGGGTGCGACTGTCGCTCTTTTTCCCAGAACACCGCGCCGGTGACGATGGCAAGCGACGGGAGACCGGCCCAATACACGCGATTCAGGTCGGGCGAGCCGAGATAGAACAAGGCTATGAAGCCACCTGCGACGAGTCCGATACTGACCGGAACGGGAAGTCGCAGCTGAGTGGAAAAGGCCATCGCGATAAGAATGCCAAACAGGAATTCGAGGATGATCGACGAGGTGTAGAAATCCATAATGCCGCCGTCGTCGATCGCGAAACCAAGGCCAACGATAACCATGCCGAACAAGACCGCGAGAAAACCACGCACATACGGCGCGAACGGGATCATCAGAGCAAAGACGAGATAGAACGCCATCTCGTAATTGAGCGACCAGCCGACGAACAGGACCGGATTCATCTCGCCCAGTTGCGGATGCGGCCAGGGTAGGAAGAGGAGGGAGGCAATGAAATGCTGCGGATCGAAGACGGTCGTTACCATGACACTCGGTAGAGCAATCGCAATCCCTGCAAGCAGAAGCGTCAGCGCCCAGTAGAGCGGAACGATCCGCTTCAGCCGGCGAACGAGAAACCGCCCGGGCTCGGCATCGCCACCGCGCGTTGTGTACCAGATGATGAAACCGGAGATCACGAAGAAAAGGTCCACGCCGCCTTGACCCGCAAAGAACAGGGGTATCGCGTCGCTGTTATCGAGCCGCGCCGACGGTGCCAAGACATGGAATGCCACCACCATCACGGCAGCAATTCCACGCAAATACTGGATGTTGTTTAGCATGGGTGCTCGAAACTCGACCTCGTCACGACATCGCGGGCGCGATGGAGCTTTGCGCAATGTCGATAGAGGTCAGTACACTGCTTCCGTGAATTCCTGATTAAGTTTCCGATTTAAGGTCAGATATAAAAATTCGGACAATTAATAACAGAATTTATGTTCCTCGTTCGGAGATGATTTTTTCGTTATTGGCTGCATAATTTTACTTCTGAGGTGATGTGGTAGTCTGGCTGCTCATCCGGCTCAGCCTATTTCTCTAAACATGACGCAGCTTTTGACCGATGCCGCCGACTGGACCTATCTCTGCCAGGAATTCGATACCGTCTATCGATACGGGTCGGCGGGCGGAAGCAAGGTGATCAGGAGCCATCGCCGACGCGTGCGCGATCTTTTGTCGTCGATCGTCGACGAAAATCCCGAGATGCTGGAACGCGAGCCGCAGACGAAGCCCGTGGTCGATCATCTCGCCCGCGCTCTCGATCTCGGCGTCACTGGCCCGATGCACGGTTTTGCGCGCATCCTCACCCGGATCGCGCCGATGCTGACTTGGGAATACGGCTATGAGAGCGTTCCGAAAGGCCTCGCGAAACGCTTCGCCTACACCGAGTTTCTCGGGCCTCGCGGCCCGATACCGACCGACCGGCTGATCCTCGGAGCGGTTCTCTTTGCGCCGAACACGACCTATCCGCAGCACAATCATCAGGACATCGAGGAGAGCTACGTCTCGATCGCCGGTGCCTGGTCGGAGAACGATGCGGCGGTCTATGCGCCCGGCTCGCTGATCCTCAACCGGTCCGGCGAACAACATCGCATCACCACCGGCGCCGTCGATCCATGCCTTCTTGTCTATGCCTGGACCGGTCCGCCGGAGCGGCTCTCTGCGCCCGGAATGAAGTTCTCCGCAGGGCGTCGCAACCCGCCTTCCAGATCCTGAAGTGTCTCCATTTGACCCAGAATAGGTGTCGCAGGGCGGGCGATTGACCTTTGGAACACTTGACGGCAGCATCGGGCGCGAGTGGTGGAGGACCGCTCGCAACGCCGCGAAAAGCGGCAAGGGAGGAATTGATGAAGACTTGGCTTTTGGCCTCGGTGGCGGTGCTCGCCCTGACAATGACGTCCGGCGCGCAGACGCAGGACATTCCGGACAATATGGAAAAGCTGCAGGGCATGCAGTCGACCGGCACGTCGATGGACTTCCAGACCATCGAACAGACCGGCGAATATGCCGATCAGTTGAAGAAGAATCTCGAACAGGTCGAACTACCGGACGGCTTCAAGATCGAACTCTATGCCGTCGTGCCGGATGCGCGTCATATCGCGAATGGTCCGCAGGGCGTCGCCACCTTTGTCGGCACGCGCAAGCAGAATGTCTGGGTGGTCACCGATCGCGACAAGAACCGTGTCGCGGACGAGGTGAAGGAGTTCGCGCCATCGATCAACTTCGCGATCCCGAACGGCGTCTGCTTCTCCGATGACGGCTTCCTTTACATCGCCGAGCAGAACCGGGTTCTCGTGCTGCCGGCAGCCGAATTCTTCTATGAAAGCCCGGATGTCGCCGTCGGCGTCGTGACGCCGCAAGGTGAACTGGTGCCGGAATCCGAGGAGAGCTTCAACCACACCGCTCGCGTCTGCCGGATCGGTCCGGACGATCGCCTCTATATCTCGCTCGGCCAGCCCTACAATGTACCTCCGAAGGAGAAGATGGACCTCTACAAGAAGGAGGGCATCGGTGGCATCATCTCGATGAACCGCGACGGTTCGGACCGTCAGGTCTTCGCCACCGGCGTTCGCAATTCTGTCGGAATCGATTTCGATCCGGAAAGCGGAAATCTCTGGTTCACGGACAACCAGGTCGACGGCATGGGGGACGAAATCCCGCCGGGCGAGATCAATATGGCGAGCCAGAAGGGCCAGAATTTCGGCTTCCCCTGGTATGGTGGCGGCAGCGTGCGCACCAACGAATACAAGGACGAGGAGATCCCCGCGGATGTCGTGATGCCGCAGGTCGAGATGACTGCTCACGCAGCTGATCTGGGTCTCGAATTCTATGACGGGAACAGCTTTCCTCAGAAATATCGCGGCGGAATCTTTTCGGCCCAGCACGGGTCCTGGAACCGGACGGAGCCCGTCGGCGCGCGCATCATGTTCACCTCGCTCAACGAGGACGGCACGGCCGGCGAGCCCGAACCTTTTGCAGAAGGCTGGCTGACCGATAGCGGCGAATATATCGGCCGGCCGGTCGACGTCTCGGTGATGAAGGACGGCTCGCTGCTCGTCTCGGACGATCTGGCAGGTGCGCTCTACCGCATCTCCTACGAAGACTAGGCGTCGCGCTCCTGCTGCGCCGCGTCAAAGTCGTTGCGCAGTAGGCCAAAATGAGATCGGCGTGCGGTGGCCCCGCGCGCCAGTCACCTCTTTCACCCCTATGGCGATCTTCACGATATCGAGGACCAATTCTCAATGAGCGCTTTTCTTCGCTGCGCCCTTTCTGCGCTCTTCGCCTGTGCCTTTGTTTCAACGCCCTCGATTGCTGCCGATCCGGCTGCCGGACGTGAAAAGGCCGGTCAATGCGCCACCTGCCACGGAAAGGACGGGATCGCGACGGCGCCCGATGCGCCCAATCTCGCGGGGATGAGCGCGATCTATACGAGCGCCCAGTTGAAGGCCTTCAAAGCCGGCGAGCGCCAGCACCAGCAGATGTCGATCATCGCCCAATCCCTGAGCGAGGACGACATCGCCGATCTCGCGGCTTGGTATGAGACGATCGAAGTGACGGCGACGCTGCCGGCTGAATGAGGCAAGCCGACGCGGGGTGTCGTTCAACCGGTATGTTCCGCCCTTCACCGGCCTATGTGGCCTCCGACGAGCGTCTTCCCTGATCGGGAGTGACGACGCGATAAAGGGAGCCATTTTCATGAGACATTTGATCGCAGCTCTGGCCGTGACGGCTATGACCGTGCCAGCCGCAGCCCAGACCGAGACGCAGACCGATGAACCTGCCGCCACCACATCCACAGAGGAAGGCGGCTCGAACGCCGGCGTGAAGGTTACGCCGCTCGGTAGCCATGATGGCGAATTTTGCGCCCGCGACCGTGCCGTGGTCTTCGAGGACCCGAACGGCACGCGTATCCTCTATGATGCGGGCCGCACCGTCGCCGGCGCGGACGATGAGCGCCTCGGCGAGATCGACGTTGTCCTGGTGAGCCACGTCCATGGTGATCATCTGGGCGATCAGCGCATCGAAAGCGTCAACGCCGGGACATGCGATGCGCCAGACACGAATGTGTCGACCACGCCGAACTCCAACAGTGCCGAGATCGCTGTCGGCAAGAATGCTCAGATGGTGACGGGCTCGGAGATGGCGTCCTTCCTCGGTAAGAAGATGGAAGCGGCCGGCGGCGATCCGAAGGCGTCGCAACTGGTACGCTTCGGCGCATCCGTCGATGTCGGCGGCGTAAAGATCACCACCGTTCCGGCGGTCCACTCCAACGGGCTCTCGGGCGACTTCATCGAAGGTCCGCTCGGCGAGTACCTGAACACTGCCGGCCTCAACGCTTATGTAGGGCCGCCCACGGGCTACGTGCTTACCTTCTCGAATGGGCTGTCTGTCTATCTATCCGGCGATACCGGCGTGACCGCCGAGCAGGAGACGGTGGTCGCGCAGCAATACGGCGCGCAGCTCGTGGTCATCAATATCGGCGACACCTACACGACCGGCCCGACCGAGGCGGCATTCGTGATCGACGACCTGATCAAGCCGGCCAGCGTCATCCCGTCTCACGCCAACGAGAAGGCGACGGAGAATGGCGAGATCGTCTCGGGCTCTAAAACGGAAGCCTTCATGAACGCGGTCGAGGCCGACGCCTATCTACCGCTCAGCGGTCGGACGATGACCTTCGACGGCGAGGGTGCCTGCACTGACGGCTGCGAATAAGCGGCCGACAAGACATTGGACAAAAGAAAAGGGCCGCGCGGGCCCTTTTCAAAATCATCACGTGGTGGTCAGCTGATTACTGTGCGGTGACCGTGGTCTGGACGAGTTCGCCATCGACCTTGATCGGTCCGTCTTCGGTGGCGCCGAGCGTGTATTCGAACACGCCTTCTTCCTCGCCGCCGGCCTCGGAATGAACCATCAGCATCAGCATGTCGCCGGACGCGACTTCTTCGTCGAGCTCAGCCGTGACGCTCTCGTTCATACCGGCTTCGAGCGCGGTGTGACCGACGACGGGGCCGGGCTTCATGTCGGCATCGGTGCGGTGAACGACGAGCCAGCCGGCCTCAGGCGCAGTCACGGACTCGGCCATCACGGAGCCACCGGAAACGTCCTGATCGGAGGCCATGACGCCGGGGGTCATGTCGTCGGACTGAGCGAAAGCTGCCGTAGCGAAGCCGACGGATGCGAGAAGTGCGATCATCGTGCGGGTCATAAAAAGTCCTTCCGTTTGATTGCACACCCTGAAGTGGATGTTCGGGGAAGATACGGACCAGTGAAGGAAAGGCTTCAAATTATCTTTTTCGTTATTGAAGGCCCAAAGATGATCACGTGCCTGTCAGGATGGAGTTACTCTGCTGCCTGCCGGATTTGCCCGGCCTCGAATTGAAGCCGCGCGAGGCGGGCGTAGAGGCCGTCCTTCTCGATCAGGCTTTGGTGGGTGCCTTCCTCGACGATCCGGCCGCCATCGAGAACGAGGATGCGATCGGCCTTGAGGACGGTCGCCAGACGGTGCGCGATCACCAGCGTGGTGCGGCCGACCATCAGTTCGTCAAGCGCCTTCTGCACCAAAACCTCGCTTTCCGCGTCGAGCGCCGAGGTCGCTTCGTCGAGGAGGAGAATCGGCGCATCCCGAAGGATCGCGCGTGCGATCGCGATGCGCTGGCGCTGGCCACCCGAAAGGGTCACACCGCGCTCGCCAAGAAGCGTCGCGTAGTTTTCGTCGAGCGCCTCGATGAAGTTCGTAGCGAGGGCGGATTGTGCGGCGGAGCGGATGTCGGCTTCGCTCGCCCCCGGTTGGCCGAAGGCAATGTTGTCGATCACCGAGGCCGCAAAAATCGTCGTGTCCTGCGGCACAAAGGCGATGCGCGAGCGCAAATCCGCCGGATCGGCCCGCGCGATATCCACGCCGTCGATGGCGATCGTGCCCGAGACCGGGTCGTAGAACCGCTCGATCAGACCGAAGATCGTCGATTTCCCCGCACCCGATGCGCCGACGATGGCGACCGTCTCCCCGGGCGCGATAGTGAAGCTCAGGTCTTCGATCGTCGGGAGATCGGGACGGCTCGGATAGGCGAAGGTGACGTGATCGAAAACGATCTTGCCCGTCGCGGGCGAGGGGAGGGCGATCGGCTGGATGGGCGCCTCGATCTGTGGCTCTTCCATCAGGAGTTCGCTGAGGCGCTCGGCGGCACCGGAGGCGAGCGAGAGTTCGCCCCAGACCTCGGAGAGCTGGCCGAGCGCGCCCGCCGCGAAGACAGCATAAAGCAGGAACTGGCCAAGCGTGCCGGGCGAGAGCGTGTCGAGCGCCACGCGGCTTGCGCCGATCCAGAGTACCCCGACGATCGAGGAGAATATCAGGAAGATCGCGACGGCGGTCAGCATCGCGCGGGCCTTGATAGAGGCGCGGGCCGCGCCGAAGGCCCGATCGACGGCGTTGCCGTAGCGGCCCGACACTGCTCCCTCGCTGGTGAAGGCCTGGACCGTGCGCATCGCCCCGATCGCTTCCGAGGCATAGGCCGTCGCCTCGGCGAGCGTATCCTGTGCCTCGCGGGAGCGCCGACGCACGCCGCGGCCGAAGGCGACGAGCGGCAGGACGATCAGCGGAATCGCGGCGATGACGATGAGCGAGAGGCTGGGGCTCGTGACGATCATCATCGCGAGCGCGCCAACAAAGAGGATCGCATTGCGCAGGAAGACCGACGTGGTGGAGCCGACGGCGGACTTGATCTGCGTGGTGTCGGCCGAAAGCCGAGAGACGATTTCGCCCGACAGGGAGCGATCGTAGAAGGCGGGTGAGAGCTTCGTCACATGGGCGAAGACATCCTTGCGCAGCTCGGCGACGACACGTTCACCGAGTGTGACGACGAAGAAATAGCGGCAGGCACTGGAGATCGCGAGGAGCCCGGCCAGTACGAAGAGCATGCCGAAATAGGCATTGATGATGTAGGTGCTCGACTGGGTGAAGCCTTCGTCGATCACCCTGCGCACTGCCAGCGGTAGGGAGAGCGTGACGAGGGCCGCGACCGTCAGGAATATCACCGCGCCGATGGCGAGCCCCTTGTGGCGCTTCACATAGGGAACCAGCCGTGCCAGCGGGCGGAGATTGCGCCGCTTCTTCGCGTCTTCGGTCTTCTTGCTGCTCGTCAAACTCAAGCGTTACGCCTTCCCCGTTCGGGGTTACAGGTCCGCCCTTCGCATGGGCGTTTCAAGTTCGGTGCGACATCGCGTGCCGTGCGGCCTTGCGGCAAGTGCGCGGCTTGTGTATAGGCTCGCCCCTGAATTTGGAAGCTTTGATCGGCTTCTTGTCCCCGCGACAACCTGAGCTTTAGGCCAGCATCAAGCTGGGAGCGCTGGTCTCTTGGGGTTCTGCCGAAGCCAAGGACGATGGTTATGAAACAAGATCTGCATCCCGACTACCACATGATCACCGTGGTCATGACGAACGGCACCGAATACCAGACCCGTTCGACCTGGGGTTCGGAAGGCGACAAGATGAATCTCGACATCGACCCGACCAGCCATCCGGCATGGACGGGCGGCAACCAGCAGCTGATGGACCGCGGCGGCCGCGTCTCGCGCTTCAAGAAGCGCTACGAAGGCCTCGGCATCTAATTCGCCGACCGGCGCTCTTCGCGCCATCGCTGACAGCTCTTGCCCGGCAGGCTCAGCGCCTGCCGGGTTTTTGCCGTTTCGTGGCCGTCAAGCATCCATGGGGTGCGATATTGGGCGCTCCGTCTCGCTGCATTGTCACCCACTTCGGCTGAAATGGCGCTGCGGCGCCCTAATTTCTTGCCGAGCCCGGCAGTCATGACCGAGCTTTTCGTCTGACCGTCAGGACCATCGTGAATGAGTGACGCCGCGATTTCATCGGGCAGCGTGAGCTGGGAAAAGCGCATAACCGGCGCGCTCTCGGCGATCGGGCTCGATGGCGCGCAGGCCCTTTACGCCTTCAAGGTGATGCTCGCGGCGGGCATCACCATGTTTCTCGCTTTTCTGGTTGACCTTCCCTACACCTATTGGGCGCTTTTGACGCTGCCGCTTGTCGTTACCCAGCAGTCGGGAATGACCGTCTGGCGCAGCGCCGCGCGTGTGGGCGGCACGCTGATCGGTGCGACCGTCGTCCTCTTCTTCATCGGCCTCTTCGCCCAGAACGGCCTCGTGATGATCGCCTGCCTCGCGCTTTGGATTTTCGGCTGCGGTTACAATGCGCGCTCCCAGGTGGGCCTCGACGGCTATGCCTACGGCACGGCAGGCCTCACCGCACTCGTTGTCGCGATCGATACCGGCGCGAACGCGGATATGGCGTTTTCCTTCGCCTATTGGCGGTCCACCGAAACTATCATCGCGGTGATCGCGAGCTTCATGGTGCTGCTCACGGTCTTTCCCCATTCTGTGGGCGACGATCTGCTCGCCAACTTCCGGAACGCGACCGGCAAGGTGTTCGACCTCGTGCGGGACGCCGTCATCCGCAACCGCGAGCAGACCGCGAAGGACAGGCTCGCCACCGCCGGCGGTCTCGACGGGCTCTTCACCCTGCTTCGGGCGCAGAAGCTGGAGCGCAACCATGCCGGCCCCGATTTTTCGCGCCTGAGGGCCGCGACGGCGCGGCTCGATCGCCTCTTCATCGATTCGGGCGCGCTCTCTGCAACGATCGCGCGCGCAATGGAGAACGACGTCCTGAAAGGAGAGCTCGAGGAGAAACGGGCCCGTCTCGAAGCTTTGGTCGCCGATCTGCCGAACCCCGGCGACGATCTCACTGCCGCCGCCAAAAGAGCCGAGGCACTGCGCGAATTCGCGGACGCGTTGGAGCGGAGCGAGGCCATGGAGAAGGCAGCTTTCGGGAGATCGGAAAACGAGCGGCTCGAAGGCCTGGTGATCTACCGCCTTCGTGAGACGGCGCTCGGCGTCGCGGGCTTTCTCGAGGCCTCGCTCGCGCTCACTGATCCATCCCGAGAGGCGCTGCCGGACAGTGCCTTCGCGACGCGATATCCTGATCGCAGCGCCGCCGTGCAGCGGGGGCTCCGGTCGGCGGGAGCGTTCGTCGCGGTCGCCATGTACTGGATTTTCTCCGGCTCTGAGAACGGCGCGATCCTCGCGCTCATTACCGGCGCACTTTCGCTTCTGATCCCCACCATCCTGCCGCGATCCCTCTTTGCCACCGCCGGCATCAAAATCTTCCTCGGCTTCATGTCCGGCGGGGTGCTTGCCTTCATGCTGATGCTGCTTCTGCCGTTCATGACGGATTTTTCCGGCTTTCTCGCGCTCTTCCTGCCGACGATTTTCGTGATCTTCTACGTCTGCTCGGGACCGAACCGGGCAATTGCGCTCGGCAGCACGATTATGCTCGCCATCGCGCTACAGCCAGCCAACGAGCAGAGCTACGATCCCGTTCGGCTGTTCAATGTGGTGACGACGCTCGCCATCATGCCTGCGGCCTTCATCTCGGCGATGCTGGTCATCCTGCCGGAAAACACAGCATGGCTGCGCCGGCATCTTGGGCGGGCGGGCACGAAGCTGATGAAGTCGGCTGCCCATGGACAGGTCAAGAACGAGGACAGCTTCATCGCCCAGGCGATCGATGTCGTCGCCGATTACGGCAAGGACCTCGACATGGAGAACGCGGGCGATGCCCATCTCGTCAATCGCGCGAAGGCGATCACCCATGCCGGCCGCGAGATGATCGAGATCGACCGGTTTGCACGCCACGGGCGTCTGCCGGATGAGCTGGTCGCGGACCTGCCGAAAATTCGTGAGAGAATGATGGACGTCGTGACAAAGAAACAGGGTGAGGATACCACCGAAACGGTGTCGGTGCTGGACACCTCGCGCGATCGCGCGGCGCAAAAGCTTTCCGAACTCGACGGCCCCTCGCTGATGCGAACCGCGACCCTCCGCTACGCGCTCGCCATGGAATTGCTTGCCATCCTCATCGTCCAGGGCCGGGTCTGTCTTCCGCGCGAGGGTGCCCATGCGGCATGAGCTCTCGATCTTCGGCGTCTATGCGCCATCACTGGTCCTCTGCGCCATTCTCGCGGCCGGGCTCTGGTTTCTCGTGGACTACCTCATGCTGAAATTCTCGGTCTGGGGCTTCTTCTGGCATCCACCGCTGGCGCGTCTTGCGCTCTATTTCGTTCTCTTCGGTGCCACCTCGGCGCTCTATCCAGATTTCTGACCGCCGATGATCATCCTTCGCCTGCTCACCACCGCCGCCATCGTGATCGCCGCAATCTTCGGCATCGTCTATGTCTGGACGACCTATTTCGAGGACCCGTGGACGAGGGACGCGTATGTGCGCGCAGACGTGATCGAGGTCGCGAGCTATGTGCCGGGCATCATCACAGAGCTGAACGTCCTCAACAATCAGGAGGTCGCGAAGGGCGATGTCCTCCTTCAGGTGGACCGCACCGGCTACGAGACGGCTGTGGAGCAGGCGAAGGCCGAGGTGGCGCAGGCCGAGGCGCAGTTCGAACTTCGCCAGCAACAGGCCGAGCGGCTAACCAGCCTCGAAGACCGGGATGACGCCGCTGTCGCAAATGTGGAAGTCGCCAACGCGCAGCTGGAGGCTGCCGCGGCGAAGGCAGCACTCGCGGCCGCCCAGCAGCAGCTGCGGTCGGCGGAACTCGATCTCGAACGCACTACCATCACCGCTCCGGCCAACGGCTATGTGGCGAACCTGACCGCCGATACCGGGGATTTCGTTTCGGCAGGCAATCCGTTCCTCGCCCTCATCGACGAAAGCTCGTTTCGTGTGGACGCCTATTTCATGGAAACGAAACTGCCGGGCATCGAAGTGGGCGCGGATGCGCGCATTCGATTGATGGCGAGCGATGCGGTGCTGAAAGGGCGCGTTCAGGGTATCTCGCGCGGTATCTACCGCGATGAGTCCTCATCGAGCGAGCTTCTGGAATCGCCTCAGCCCTCCTTCCAGTGGATCAGGCTTGCCCAGCGAATCCCCGTCCAGATCGACATTCTGGACCGGCCGGAGGATGTGCCGCTGGTTGCAGGCCAGACGGTTTCCGTCATCATCGAGCCTGCTTCAGGAGAAGAGGGCGAGGGCTTTTTCGACTGGATCGGCTCGCGGCTGACCAGTCTTTTCGCCAGCCTGCACTAACGGGAAAAAAGAAAGCTCTCAGCGCACCGGCGCGTGGGCCGAGCCCTGCTCGGTCACCGAGCGCTCGATGCGCTCGCGTTCAAGCACGCCGGACTCGCGCAGATCGCGCTTCAGCTTGTCGATGGGCGGAGCGTAGAGAAAGCCGAAGGACACGCAATGCTCCCGCCCTTCGACGGCATGGTGCAGCCGGTGGGCCTGGACGAGGCGTTTGGCATAGCCGCGATGGGGCACATAGTTGAACGGCCAGCGCTGATGCACGAGGCCATCATGGGCGACGAAGTAGAGAAGCCCGTAGATCGTTATGCCCCAGCCGATGGCGAGCAGCGTCGGCGAGAGATAGTGGCCGATGGTGAAGAGCCCGATCGCGAAGCAGGCGAACACGACGGCGTAGAGATCGTTCTTCTCAAACCAGCCTTCCGTCTCCTCATGATGGGACTTGTGCCAGCCCCAGCCGAATTTCCCGTGCATGATGAATTTGTGGGCCCACCACGCGTAAACCTCCATCAGGGCAACGGTAATGAGGGTCAGGCTGACATAGTAGAGGGTCCAGATCGTCATGGGGTCTCTGTCGGCATTTCAGGTCGGGCGCTGGTTTCCGTCCATTATAAGCATTAGGCGAGGATATGGCACGTCCTTGGATCGGGAGCGGGCGGATACGCCGCGCGCATCAGACCGGAGAGAGGCCGAAGAGCTTGAGCGTTCCGAGAATCAGCCCGTCGGCGATCCAGAGCGAAACCAGGAGCTCCAGCGCCAAAGCGACGAGCACAGACGTCCAGAACGGGGCGCGGCTCGCGAAAAGAAAACCCGCGGCGGCAAAGAGGGTGTCGCTCACCGAATTGATCACGCTGTCGCCGTTATAGGCGGCCGGATCGCTGGTATCGTTGAAGAGGGCCACCACGAACGGCGTGTTTTCGACGATCTCCCACACCGCACTGCCGAGGATTGCGACGATGAGCTTTTCCCTTAAAGGCCAATGGGGCTTGATCCAGTCGAGGAACAGGAAGAGGCCGATCCCGAAGATGGCATGGAGAAAGGTATAGGGATCGGCGAGGTGGAGGGAGTTCGCGCTCGCGGTCAGATCGACGCTGAACAGTTTCAGCGGCTCGTCCGGGGCGACGAAGGGTCTACCGATCGCCCAGAGATAGAGGACGACGAGACCGTTCGTGAGCAGCAGACAGGCGAGCGTGGAGGCGACGGGCCAGACGGCCGAGACCGAGCGCGGCCAGCTGAGCGTTGCCGCCTCATGATCGAGCTGGGAACCCTGTGCCGTCGCCATTCGTCTTCTTTCCATCGCAGCAGGCCGCTTGGCTGGGCCAGGCAACCCGAACACGCGGCAAGCGAGAGCCAAAATGATACCTAGCCCAGCCGCGCTTCAATTCATGCTAGTTAAGTTTCAAATGTTCGAGTGGCGCCTGTCTGCGTCGATTCGCTTCGGCTACCGGGATTGGTTCCATTGGCGCGCATAGCCCTCGTCTGTCCGGCCTATTTCAGCCATATCAGAGCCTTCGAGGTTCTGGGGGCGGCGCTTGAGGCCCGCGGCCACGACATCGTCTTCATGCTGCCGGATGGCGCCCAGACGATGTTACAGCGGGCTGGCGCTGAGAGCATCACGATCGGATCCTCCGCTTCATCCAAGCTGAGAGGAAAGCTGCGCCGGGACGATGGTGGGGCAGGGGTCTTCGGTATCCTGCGCGCGGTGTCTGACCGCGCGGCGGCAACGGACCGGTTCTGCCGTGTCGCGCCGGACATCATGCGAGAACACAGGATCGATGCCGTACTCTCCGACGAGTTCGAACCGGGTGCCGGTCTCGTCGCGGCCTATCTCGGCCTGCCGCATATCTCGCTCGCGGCGGCCCTGCCGATCGAGCGCGATCCGGCCATGCCTCTCCCCTTCCTCGACTGGCCTTACGATCCGAGCGAAGCCGGGCTTGCCCGCAATCGGGGCGGCGAGCTCGTCGGCGGTCTCTTTCTGCGCAAACAGCGCAGGACTATCGAAACCTGGGCGCGGCGTTTCAAAATTGCCGGACGAAAGGACGATGTTTCGTGCCTTTCCCCGGCACTTCGCCTTGCGCAGACAGTCGAAGGCTTCGATTTTCCGAGGGAAACGAGCACGGTCTTGCGGCCGGTCGGCCCGATCCGCGCAGCGCCCGTCATGCATTTAAGGGCCGATCCTCGATTTTCGATCGATCCCGAACGGCCTTTCGTCTTCGCTTCCCTCGGCACGATGCAGGGCCATCGGTTCGATCTATTCAAGACGATCGCGACCGCCTGCCGAGAACTCGACGCTCAGTTAATGATTGCCCATTGCGGCGGGCTCGATTCGAAGCAGGCCGCAAGCCTCCCGGCAGACTGGGTCGTCGATTTCGCCGATCAGCCGGCCATGCTCGCGCGCGCCGATATCTGCGTCACCCATGGCGGACTGAACACGGTGCTCGACTGTCTGGCGAGCGGCACGCCGCTGCTGGCGCTTCCAATCGGCTACGATCAGCCGGGTGTCGGGGCCCGCATCCGGCATCACGGTGTCGGAGAAACCATCGCGGCAAAGCGCGCGAAGCCCAAAAATGTCGCCGAAGCGCTCTCGAGATTGATCGCCGATCGGGCCGCATACGAAGAGCGGATCGCTCCGATCCGCCAGGAAATCGCGAGCGCTGGAGGCGTGCGGGCGGCCGCCGATCTGGTCGACAATTTCCTCGTCAAAGCCGCGACGAGTAGTGGCGAGAGACGTTTTGCCGCGCCACAGACGCCCGCCAACGATATCGTCGCGGTGCGCTCAAGCCTATCTGCAAGAGTATGACATCGAGCCCATCCATCGAAGCCACGCGCGAAGCGTCGACCCGTTCGCTGATACCCGACAGCCCGAAAGTCCGACCCTATCAGGCTCTTATCGGCCTTTCTCTCTGCGCTGCCGTCATCGTCTCGTGGTTCGCGGTTCACATCACGGCGGTGTTTTTCTTCGATATCACCTGGGCGACGCTGCCGCTGGTGCCGCTGATCGCCGCCTTACAGTGCTGGCTGACGGTCGGGCTCTTCATTCTGGCCCATGATGCGATGCACGGTTCGCTCGTGCCCGGCCGCGCGAAGATCAACTCGGCCATCGGTGGCTTCATCCTGTTCGTCTATGCAGGGTTTGCCTGGAAAAAGATCAGGGACGCGCATTTCGCCCACCACGATGCGCCGGGGACCGAGGCGGATCCTGATTTCTATGCCGACGATCCAGAGAATTTCTGGCCCTGGTTCCGGACTTTCTTCTCACGCTATTTCGGCTTGAGGTCCGTGCTTTTCGTCTCGACCGTGGTGACGACCTATCTCGTCGTCCTCGGCGCGCCGGTGACGAACGTCGTCCTCTTCTACGGCCTGCCCTCGCTGCTTTCCTCGCTTCAGCTCTTCTATTTCGGAACCTATAGACCCCATCGGCACGAGGAGGCGGGCGCTTTCGCCGACGAGCACAACTCGCGCTCGAACGAATTCGGCTATTTCGCCTCCCTCGCGACCTGCTTCCACTTTGGCTATCACCACGAGCATCATGTGGCGCCCTGGACGCCGTGGTGGGCGCTGCCGCACATCCGCGAGACCTGAGTTCGCGGATTTCCGGGTGCTTCCTGCGGCCAGCGGGAAGCACCTCGAACGTGGATCAGCTCTCCAGCTTTTCGACGATCACACTGTCATTGGTGTAGATGCAGATTTCCGCCGCGATCTTCATGGCGCGCCGCGCAATCTCTTCGGCCGAATAATCCGTCTCGTGAAGGGCCTTGGCCGCCGCGAGCGCGTAATTGCCGCCCGAGCCGATCGCCATCACGCCTTCCTCGGGCTCAAGCACGTCGCCGTTGCCGGTTAGTGTCAGGGTGACGGACTTGTCCGCGACGATCATCATCGCTTCGAGCCGGCGCAGATAGCGGTCCGTGCGCCAGTCCTTGGCGAGCTCCACGCAAGCGCGCATCAGCTGATCGGGATATTGTTCGAGCTTGGCTTCCAGACGCTCGAGCAGGGTGAAGGCGTCGGCGGTCGCGCCTGCAAAGCCTGCGATCACCTGACCCTCCTTGCCGATGCGGCGCACCTTGCGGGCATTGCCCTTGATCATCGTATTGCCGAGGGAGACCTGTCCGTCGCCGGCGACCACCACCGATCCGTTCTTGCGGACCGTGACGATCGTCGTTCCGTACATCTGATCGGGCTTGTGGCTGTCCATCATGTCTTGTCGTTCCATTCTGTCTTTCCGCGCGAGAATATTGCGTCGCGCGCCTTGATGTCCCGGCAGATGTGGGGAGGAGAGCAGCGTTTATGAAGTCATGTCGAGCGATGGAACCGCCGCGTTGGTGGAGCAATTCGGAAAGCCTTGATCGGGCAAGACGGAAATCGTTCCGACCGGCTCTTTCGCCCGGGATCATTCCAGCCTATATCTGACAACGGCGGGCTGGCCGGTTCGACAGGCGTAACTATTCCCCGGGGCCTTAGTCATTCCTTTGGGAGCTGTCCCTGCTCTTGCCCGTGGGCTTGTGCACATGGCGCCCACCTACTTTGTAGGTTCCCGGGATCGACTTCGACCATCGGCTGGGTGGCTCGCCAATTCTCCCCATCACAACAGATGTCCATTCGTGTTACGTCGCGGTTTCAAGGCCTGCGCCGAAGTGGGAGGGACCATGTCCGAATTTAAGGAACGCAAGCGCGAACTGCGCAAGGCAGCGCTTGCCCGCCGTGACGCCATGGATGAGGCCGACCGGATCGAGGCTTCGCTCATGGTCGCCGAACACGGCGACAGGCTGCTCTCCGATCTTGAGCCCGGAACGATCGTTTCCGGCTTCCTGCCTATCCGGTCAGAGGTCGATCTGAGGCCGCTGATGACGAATCTTGCCGATCGCGGTGCCAAGCTCTGCGTGCCGGCGATCGTAGACAACGAGCTTCAGTTTCGCGAACTGACACGCGGTGCCGAACTGGTCGAACAGGGGTTCGGCACGGTCTCGCCCGGCGAGGATGCCGCTGTTCTCGACCCGACCTTGATGCTGGTGCCGCTCTCGGCCTTCGACAGGAAAGGTGGACGCATCGGCTATGGCGGTGGTTTCTACGACCGCGCCATCCAGCGCCTGATCGACAAGGGCATCACGCCGCGCCTCATCGGCACAGGGTTCGCGACACAGGAGATCGACACTGTCCCGATGGCCGAGCACGACCGCTTTCTCGATGCGATCGTGACCGAAGAGGGCGTTATCCGGCCAGGCTGATGCTTCCGAAGCTCAGCGAAGCCGTCTCTTGTTTTCAGTGCCGAAGATCATCGCCCAGTAAGGGATGTTGTTCGGTCCCATCGCCATGCCGAAGCCCATCTCGGTGACGCGCGGATTGAGAATGTTCTTCTTATGGCCAGAGGAATTGATCCAGCCCTGCATCGCAGCGGGGGTATCGCGATAACCGTAGCCGATATTCTCGGCGATCGAGCCCCAGCTATAGCCGTATTGCGAAACGCGCGCCGAGAGCTTGCCTTCCAGCGAATGGCTCATCTTGTTGCGCGCGGCCATCGCCTTCGCCTGGCGCTCGGAAGCCTTGTCGAGCGTTGCGGAATAGCGCAGCGGCCCCAGACCGTTTCGTGCCCTGAGGGCATTCACGCTCGAAAGCGCATATCCCCGATCGACCTGCATCGAACGTGTGCCTGAGACGTCGATGGATCCCGGTGTGCCACCGCTGCATCCGGCAAGCGCCAGACCGGCGATGCAGAGCATGCCGAAGAATAAGGATCGTACCATTTTCGAAATTGCCGCCATTTTCATTTGCCCCAGCAAGGCCGGCTAACGCCCGACCTTTTCCCTCGTGACCTTGTCGCCCTAATATTCTAATTTCGAGGTCATTCGCACGCGGCAATTTAAGGGCAAATCTATGATCGAACTGTATACGTGGACGACGCCGAACGGTGAGAAGCCGGTGATCATGCTGGAAGAATGCGGCATGGACTATGACTTGCACATGGTGAACATCGGATCGAACGAGCAGTTCTCCGACGAATTTGTCGCAATCAATCCCAATTCCAAGATTCCGGCGATCGTCGAGCGTTCGCGCGGCGGATATTCTGAAGCCGTCTTCGAATCCGGCGCGATCCTTTTCTATCTGGCCGAATTGAAGGGCCAGTTTCTGCCGCGTTCCTCGCCGCAGCGCGCAAAGTGTATGTCCTGGACTTTCTTCCAGGTCGGCAATACCGGGCCCATGATCGGCCAATACCACCATTTCAACGACGCCGCCGACGAGAAGATCGACTACGCGATCAAACGCTATCGCGACGAATCCGTGCGTCTTCTCGGTGTGCTCGACAAGCAGCTGCAATCGAACCACTGGCTTGCCGGCGACTACTCCATCGCGGACATGATGAACTGGAGCTGGGCCAAGGCGGGCATGAAAGAATTGTCCGCTCACGGCGCAGACAAGTACGACGCGCTTGCCGACTGGGTGCAGCGCATCGGCGAGCGTCCGGCCGTGAGACGGGCTCTCGACAAGCTGCAAGACGCCAAGGCTCAAAAGAGCTAAAAGCCTCTCTCGATCATAGTGCCGGGCCGATTCTTTCCGCGTGAAGGAAGGCCCGGCTTTGGCCTGCCCTCAATCTCCAGTCTGGACGTCCTATGCGGTTTCTTTTTCTCGGCGACATGGTTGGTCGGTCCGGACGAAATGCCGTGTTCGAACGACTGCCCGGCCTGGTCTCGGATTATGCGCTCGATTTTGTCGTCGTGAACGGCGAGAACGCAGCTGGCGGCTTCGGCATCACGCGGCAGATTTTCCTCGATACGATCGATGCCGGCGCCAACGTCGTCACTACGGGAAATCATGTCTGGGACCAGCGCGAGGCGTTGCAATTCGCTCCGAGCGAGCCACAATTCTTAAGGCCGCTCAACTATCCGACTGGTGCGCCGGGCAATGGCTCTGGCATTTTCGAAGCTCGGAACGGTGCGCGAGTGCTGGTGGCGAACATCATGGGCCGCGTTTTCATGTCGCCGGAACTCGATGATCCCTTTGCCTGCGCCAGCGATCTCGTCGGTTCCTGTCCGCTGGGCGACGCTGTGGATGCGATCATCCTCGATTTCCACGCCGAGGCGACCAGCGAGAAGCAGTCCATGGGACACTTTCTAGACGGTCAGGTGAGTGTTGTCGTCGGCACCCACACCCATGTGCCCACCGCCGATCATCAGATCCTCGCCAACGGCACCGCCTATCAGTCCGATGCAGGGATGTGCGGCGACTACGACTCCTCCCTCGGCATGGACAAGGAGGAGCCGCTCAACCGATTCGTCACGAAAATACCGAAAGGCCGCTTCGAGGCCGCACAGGGACCGTCGACCATCTGCGGACTTGCCGTCGACATCTCCGATCGGACCGGTCTTGCAGAGAAAATCGCGCCAATACGGCTGGGCGGTCGCCTCAGCGAGAGCTTGCCGCATTTCTGGTAAGTGTGACTAAAGAAAAACGGGTGCGGCTGGATGCGCTGGTCATTTCGATTGAGGTCATTTTCATGCAGAGGATGCCTGAATAAAGGTAATGCCGCTTAGCCTTTGACTCAAAGATGAAATCAAAGCGCGATCTTCCGCTGGGTTTTGAGTGGCATAAAATTACTTCTCGTCGAAATAGTTTCCCGCCTAAAGTTTATTTAGATTGGATCTTTTCTCAGTTTCAAGGTTTGCCGTCTTTCCGACACGATTGATGCGGTCTCGGTCTCCTATTGTCGGCTATCGAACACTTGCTTTGATTTCGCTACGGCTCTGCCTACACACAATTTGACTGGAAACGGGGAGCATATCGGGTGTCCGCCGCCGTCTTTGGCAGCGACTCCGCCTCGCATAGGGGGAAGCGACGGCGATGTCCGAGATCACGCAGAAAATGTGCCGTAACATGCTGCTTCGACGGCTTTCGGAGGAAGACTTCCAAGCCTTGGCGCCGCATCTGAGCGAAATGGACTTCAACCGGGGCGACAGCCTGATCCCCGCCAACGCGCCGATTGATACGACCTACTTCATCGAAAGCGGTGTCTGTTCGCTTGTGCTTACTTCGGCGGACGGGCGTATCGCCGAGATCGGGATCGTCGGTCCGGAAGGTGTCGTGGGCGCAGCGGTTACCATCGGCGTCGACTCCGTCCCGCATTCGAGCTTCATGCAGGCCCAGGGCAAAGCGCTGACGATTTCCGCCGAGCTCCTGACCGAGATCGTCAATGAGCGGCAGGAGATTGCGCACGTGCTGTCGCGCTATCGCCATGTCCTCGCGATGCAGTCGATCCAGACGGCGCTTGCCAATGCGCATTATACGGTGGAGGAGCGCCTCGCGCGCTGGCTGCTGATGTGCCAGGATCGGCTCGGCGGCAACGAGATCGAACTGACACACGACTTCCTGAGCACGATGCTGTCCGTCCGGCGCTCCACCGTAACGCTCGCGACCCACAATCTCGAAGGTGCTGGCATGATCCGTGCCCAGCGCGGTCGGATCACCGTTCTTCAGCGCAAGGAATTGGCAGTGATGGCCGCCGGCTCCTACGGCATGCCGGAAGAGGAATACGAGCGCATCATGGGCCCGCTCAAGGTCTGAGTGCAGTCCTGCTCGGCACGCGCCGAGCGGGGCCGCTCCCCGAAATAGCTAGGTGTGTTACGCCGCAAGCTTCTCGGCGATCAGCTTCAGAAGCTTCTTGTGATCGGCATCGAAGTTTCGGATGCCTTCCGCGAGCTTTTCCGTCGCCATCGGGTCGCCATTGAGGCCCCAGCGGAATTCGCTCTCTCCCATTGGCATCTTCTCCATCGCCTTGGCCTGATCCTCGGAAAGCTGGCGCGGCAGATCGGTCTGATCATCGGCGAGTTCCTGCAGAAGGTTCGGCGAAATCGTCAGCCGGTCGCAGCCGGCGAGCGCCTTGATCTGTCCGGTGTTACGGAACGAGGCACCCATGACGACGGTGCTGACGCCGTTGCTCTTGTAGTAGTCGTAGATGCGGCGCACCGATTTCACGCCCGGGTCCTCGTTGGCTTCGAAGCTTTTCTCATCGCGCTTGGAATACCAGTCGGTGATCCGGCCGACGAAAGGCGAGATCAGAAAGACGCCCGCATCGGCGCAGGCGACGGCCTGTTCGAGGCAGAAGAGCAGGGTGAGGTTGCACTGGATACCCTCGCCTTCCAGAACCTCTGCGGCTCGGATGCCTTCCCAGGTTGACGCGAGCTTGATGAGGATGCGGTCGCGCGAGACGCCCTGTTCGTCATAGGCGGCAATGATGTTGTGTGCCTTTTCGATGGACCGCTCCCTGTCGAAGGAGAGTTCGGCGTCGACCTCGGTCGAGACGCGGCCCGGCACGATCTTCGTCAGTTCCGTTCCGACGGCAATGGTGAGGGCATCGGCAATCTGAAGCGGCGACTTGCCGTTGGCTTTCCCGCTCTCGATCTCGCGGGCGACCATCTCTTCCGAGGCGGGCGACTGGATCACCTTCAAAAGGATGCTCGGATTGGTCGTACAGTCGATCGGCTTCAGCGCCTTGATCGCTTCGAAGTCGCCTGTATCGGCGACGACCGTTGTCATGTCTCTCAATTGGTCGAGCGCGCTGGCCATCGGGCATCCTTCCTCGTCGTTTCGCCGGTTCGTTCGGTCTTACGCACGCTATAGCAATCGCAATTCGGCTTGTCTTCCTTTCGTGCTTTGCAGCATCAGCTTGAATTCGATCGCTGGATATTTTGATCATGCCGTTCCAGATGGAGGTAGCCAGAGGCGCCGTCACCGCTGGCGGTGCTTCGCCAGTATCGGAATTTTCGGAGAACGCGATGCAAAGCGCGACGATCAAGGGACTTTCTGTCCACGTGGATCTCACCGTAGGGGCCGGCTCCAGAGCGCAGGCAATCGTGTTTTCGAATTCGCTCGGGACGGATTTCCGCATCTGGGACGATGTCGTCGCCGCGCTCGCCGGGCGATACACGATCCTGCGCTATGACAGCCGCGGCCATGGTCTGACCGATACCGGAGAAACGCCCTACGATATGCCGGGACTCTCGGCCGATCTCGCGGCGCTGATGGATGAATTCGGAATTTCCGCAGCGATCGTCGTCGGCCTCTCGGTCGGTGGGATGATCGCTCAGGATCTCGCCATCACGCGGCCTGACCTCGTGCGCGGCCTCGTACTTTCCAACACCGCGCACAAGATCGGCGATGCGGCGAGCTGGAACCAGCGGATCGAAACGATCAGCAAGGAGGGGCTCTCCGCCATAGCCGAAGCGACCATGGAGAAATGGTTCACGCCGGGCTTCCGGCGTGCGGACAACCCGGTCTACCAGCTCAATCGCAACATGTTCCTTCGCGCGCCGCTCGAAGGCTATATCGCCACCTGCCATGCACTTTCGAAGGCGGATTACACCGAGACGATCGGCGGTGTAAAAGCTCCCACGCTTTGCATTGCTGGCGATGGTGACGGTTCGACGCCGCCGGACCTCGTCAAATCCCTTGCCGAGAAGATCGACGGCTCCGAGTTTCACTTGATCCAAAACGCCGCGCACATTCCCTGCGTCGAGCAGCCGGAAGCCTATGCCGACCGGCTCGAACGCTTCATCGCTGGCCTCGGGTAAGCGAACCGTGAGCGCGGGCCGGTTGGTAAAATATAATGAAAATCGTATGTTTCGGCTTCTAGAGCGAACGAAACTGGGAGGGAAAGAGATGAACCGGCGTGAATTCGTGATGTCCGCTGCCGCAATGGGCCTCTTGGGGACAACAACTCTTTCTCGACGCGCCCTCGCGGCGGAAGGTGGCACGATCGAAACGATCAGCGACGGGTTTCTGGAGCTGCCGACCAATTTCCTGCTGCCGAATGGTCTACCGGACAACATCCCAGGCATGAGTCTCGAAGAGATTGCGGCCGAGGGAACGTTCAAGGTGTCCTGCAACGTCACCGCCTTCCGGCGACCTGATGGTCTCGTCGTCTTCGACTGCGGCGCGGGGCCGAATTTCATGCCGAGCGCAGGGGATCTTTCCCAGAACTTGACGGCGGCCGGCATCGATCCGGAGGAGGTGACGGATGTGATCTTCACCCATGCCCATCCGGATCATCTCTGGGGTGTCGTCGACGATTTCGACGAACTGCTCTTTCCGCAGGCGAACTACCACATCGGGCGGGAAGAGTTCGACTTCTGGAGTTCGGACGAGGCGCTCAGTCAGGTTGGCGAGGAGCGCCAGAGTTTCGTCGTCGGTGCTCAGAACCGCTTCGACGCGATCGGGGATCGCCTCAGCTTCTTCAACCCGGGTGCGGAAGTGCTGCCGGGCATCGAGGCGGTGGGCGCGAAGGGCCATACGCCCGGCCATTCAGCCTTCGTGGTCCATGGTGACGAACCGACCATGGTCGTCGGCGATGCAATCTCGAATGATCCGATCTCCTTCCTGAGGCCCGATCTTGCCTGGGGCGCCGACATGGACCCGGCTGCCGGGGCGGAGACCCGCACGATGCTGCTCGATCGCCTTGCGACCGAACAGATGCGCTTCGTCGGCTTCCATCTGCCGGATGGCGGTATGGGTCGGGTCGAGAAGAAGAATGAGGCCTATCGGTTCGTGGCCGAAAGCTGAGAGGGGTCAGCGGGCCCGCAGCATGAAGGCGTTTCGGATCGAGCCTTCGAGGATATAGGCGAGGCCCAGTCGCGCGCCGATCGCGATCGAGGCGAGAACAATTGGCGCTGAGATCGTCAGCAGCGAGGCGGCGGAAATGCCCTGACCGATCGTGCAGCCGAGCGAGAAGACGCCGCCGACGCCCATGAGTACCGCGCCGGCAAGGTGCCGAGAAAGTTCGCGGGCATCGTCGCAGGCTTCCCATCGGATGTCGTCGTGCCACCAAGCAGCGAGCGCCGCACCCCCGATGACGCCGATGACGAGGCCAACCCCGTAATCCGGGAACGTGCCTGTGACGGCGACAATGGAGAGGATCAGGTCGCCCGGCGGCATCACGAAGGAGGCGCTTTCAATCTGGGTCGGCCAGAAAGAATGCGCCTTGATGTAGCTGGTCGCGAACCAGCCGAAGGCTATCGTTGCGCCGATGGCGCTCCCGGCGACGATGCGGCCCGTGTCGGCTCGAAAGTTCGCGTCCCTGAAAATCCAGTAGGCGAGGGCGAGCGCTACGACAATCGCGACCACCATCGAAACATCGATCCCGAGAATGGCGCTCGTCAGGGAGCCGAGCGACTGATCCGGCGAACCGAGCCGTCCGAACTGGATCGCGCTGCCATCGACGACAGACTGGCGTGTCGCCGCGAAGATGCCGCGTTGGGTCGCAAGCGCCGAGATGCCGAGTACGATGACGACGACAAGCCCGCGCAGCGAGCCGCCGCCGAGCCGGACGAGGGCGCCGAACCCGCAGGTGCCGACCAGCGCCATGCCGAAGCCAAAGATGATGCCGCCGAGGATCGCGCCCATCCATCCGAAGGATGATGTGAGATAGAAGCTGGCGGCCGGATTGAAGAGCCCGGTCCAGACGAGAAGCTGTGTCAGCACGATCGCGACGAGAATGGCGAGACCCCAGCTGCGGACGCCGCTGTCGTCGGCCGCATACCAGCGCCTCTCCAGCGCAGATAGGGTGCAGAAATGGTGCCGCCGCGCAGCATAGCCCATGACGAGACCGGCCAAGCCACCCGCGAGCAACGGCGCATAGCCGCTCTCGATGATCATTATGCCTCCCGCAGCGCCTCTTGTCAGGGCGCTTTGACGGAAGGTTACGCTTGAGGCATCGCGCTGACAAGCGGCTCTCCGGCGCTCATGCCGGTGGTGCCTTCCCTTTTCGGCAGGCTTGCTCACTTAGCTCGGTTGAAAACCCAAGTGTTCGAACGGCGAAGTGTCGCGGACCGGGTAAACGAAAGGAAACTTCAGGCGATGGATCAGCTGGGATCGATCTGGGACGGCTTTATGTCCTTCCTCGACAATCTCTTCACGATGAACCTTGTCGGCGATCAGAGCATCTCGGACTATGTGACGCTGGAATCGATCCTCGGCGTCATCGGGAATGTGGTGCTTGCGTTCATCATCCTGATGATCGGCCTCTCGATCGCCCGTTGGGTGAGCCGGAAGATTCGCTTGAGCGCGGAAAAGCGGAAGGATCTGGACAACACGCTGTTCAAGTTCCTCGGATCGATCGCGCGTTACGTCATTCTCGGCTTCACGTTCCTCTTCATACTGAACACCTTCGGTATTCAGACGACGTCGATCGTCGCGGCTGTTGGTGCCGCCGGCCTCGCGGTCGGGCTCGCTCTTCAGGGCACGCTGTCGAACATGGCCGCCGGCGTGATGATCATCATCTTTCGGCCGTTTCGGGAGGGCGATTTCGTCTCGATCGCCAATGGCGAGATGGGAACGGTCAAGGAAATCTCTATCAACTACACGGAAATCGCGAGCATTGGGAACGTGCAGATCATCATTCCGAATTCGGATGTCTGGGGCAACACGATCCACAATTACTCGGTCTATCCGCACCGGCAGGCCGAATGGACATTCGGCGTCAGCTACGATGCTTCGCTCGCCAAGACCGAAGAGGTGATCCGGAATACGCTCCTGGCCGACGGCCGCACCCGGAGCGATTCGGACATCATGGTGAAGGTGAACAATCTCGGCGACAGCTCGGTGGATTTTCTGGTGCGCGCCTGGGTCTCGTCGGATGACTACTTCGGCTATCAGGCCGACATGAAGCGCGCGGTGAAGGAAGCACTGGACGAAGCCGGCATCGAAATCCCTTATCCGCACCGGACAGTCACCATGACGAACTGGGCGGGCAGCAACGGCTGATGAAAGTTTCCGGAGTGTTGAGTGTTGTGGTGGGGAACACCGGTTTTGCGGCTCAGCTGACGCCGTCGCCACGCACGGGTTCGCAGAACAGATCGTAGAGGGTGCCGATGAGGCTCGTCACCTCTTCGCTTGCCAGCGAATAGTAGATCGTGCGGCCTTCGCGGCGCGTCTTCACCAGCCGGTCGAAGCGCAGGCGAGCCAGCTGCTGCGAGATCGCGGCTTGGGGCATCGAGAGGATCGTCTCGATCTCGCCGACCGAGCGTTCCTTCTCCGACAACAGGCAGAGAATGACGAGACGGGTCTCGTGCGACATCGCCTTCAAAAGGTCGCTCGCCTTGCGCGCCTGATCGAAGAACGCTTTGACCTCTGCCTCGGATGCGGTTTCGTCGAATTTCGGAAGCGACAGCTTTGCAGTCTGACTCAACGTTCTGCCTTTCGGTCGCTCACATTCTCATCGTCGGGCAGCTTCGCCAGCATCTCGCCGAGCATGCTGTAAAAGAAATTGTCCCCCGGATAACCGCGGAGCCGGTCGATTTCCGTGCCATTATCGACGAGGACGAAGGTGGGCGTCAAACGCTCCTTGCGGATGTTTGCAAGGTCTTCCGGCCAGTCTTCGGTAATGTCGACACGGCGGAGCGGGGCAATCTCACCCTCCTCGGTCTTGGCATAGCCGGGTGCGATCTCCTCGTTGAAGCGTTTGCACCATGGGCAGCCGGGCTGCTCGAGCATCAAAAGCTCGGCGGCTGCGCCTTGCGCAGGGACAAAGCCTGCGAGACAGAGGAGGAGAGCCAGCCGAGTCAAGGCGGCTTTCCACGGCGCGTTTACAATGCATCGAAACATATGCATTCTTATATCAATGGCTGATGGGCTTGAAAGCGGATATCGCGCTTACCCTCTGGGAGCACAAGAGGCGAAGTTCGTCGGCGGGGAGATCGAATAACAATGCTCGATGTGGGATTTGGCGCGGCGTTCCTCGCGGGGCTTCTGTCTTTCGTGTCGCCCTGCGTGCTGCCGCTGGTGCCGCCCTATCTCGCCTATCTTGCCGGAATCAGCTTCGATCAGGTGCGCGAGCAGGGCGCCGATCCGGCGGTTGCGCGGCGAATCATATTCTCGTCCTTGGCCTTCGTCATCGGGTTCACGACCGTCTTCGTCGCGCTCGGTGCGACGGCGAGCGTCATCGGTCAGGCCATTGCCGAATGGTTCGACACGCTGTCGATCATCGCGGGCGTTCTCATCATCATCATGGGCCTGCATTTTCTAGGCGTCTTTCGGCTCTCTCTGCTCTATCGCGAGGCACGTTTCACTGTCGGGACGAAACCGGCGGGGCCCTTCGGCGCGTATGTCATGGGCCTGGCTTTCGCCTTCGGCTGGACGCCCTGCGTCGGGCCTGTGCTGGCGGCGATCCTGTTCATTGCGGGAAGCCAGGATACCGCGATGCGCGGCGCTGGCCTGCTTGCGACCTACTCGCTTGGGATCGGCATCCCGTTCATGCTGGCGGCCATCTTCGCGACGCGCTTTCTCGACTGGGCATCGCGCTTCCGAAAGCATATGGCGACGGTCGAAAAGGTGATGGGCGGTGCGCTGGTCTTCACAGGCATCCTGTTCGCGACGGGCCAGATGGCGACGATCTCCTACTGGCTTCTGGAGACGTTCCCGGTTTTCGCGACGATCGGATAGACTCAGACCAAACGGCAAAGAGGAGGAAACGAAGATGCTGAAGACCCTGATATCCGCATGCCTCGTCACGCTGGCGCTGACGACCGGCGCTTTCGCCGCCGAAATGGGCGATGACGGGCTGCATAAACAGGACTGGTTCTTGCTGACCTTCAAGGACGTCGCCGAGGACATCGAAACCGCGCGGGAGAACGGCAAGAGGCTCGCCATCGTCTTCGAACAGCGCGGCTGCATCTACTGCAGCAAGATGCACGAGGAACTGCTCGCCGATCCGGAAATCTCCGATTACATCAAGGAGAACTTCTCTGTCGTTCAGTACAATATGTTCGGCGACGAGGAGGTGACGGATCTCGACGGAGAGACCCTGACCGAAAAGACCGCCGCGCGGAAATGGCGCGTTGTTTTTACCCCGACCTTTCTGTTCATGCCGGAGGAAGTCCCCGCCGATGATGTCGCTCTCGCGGATGCGGCAGTGGCAACGATGCCGGGCCTCTTCGGCAAGAACACCTTTCTTCACATGTTCCAATGGGTAAACGAGAAGGGCTACGAGACGGACGAGCACTTCCAGAAATATCACGCCCGGAAGCTGGAAGAGAGCGGTCAGCTGGACGCGCCGACGCAGTGACTTTGGCAGCGGTTAATGCTTAGGCGGAAACGCAAGCCGTGGCGAAGGCAGAAAATATATGCGAAAAATAGAATACTTGCTTTTTTGCGGCGCTTTCCGCTAGGCTGACGACAAATCACGACAAGACCGGCTGTCAATGCCGGCGCAGGGAGGAGAGGTTCTTCATGAAACGCTTGAGCGCGCTCGCACTCATTCTGGCGATCCCCACCATGGCTCTCGCAGCCAATGTCGCGCCCGGCGATGTCAGCTTCGATGGCATGGCCGTTGGTGAACCGGTCGCCGAATCTTCGGGTGATCCCGAGGCCGGACGCGAAGTGTTCGTCGACCGGGGTCTTGGAAACTGCCTCGCCTGTCACCAGAATTCGGAGATCGAGAACGCGCAGTTCCCCGGCAATGTCGGTCCGTCGATGGACGGTGTCGCGAGCCGCTGGGAGCCCGAACAGCTCCGCGCGATCATCGTCAACGCGAAGGAAGTCTTCGGTCCCGACACCATCATGCCGGGTTTCTACACATTGGATGTCGGCGTCGACGTCGCCGAGGACCGCAAGGGCGAGACTATCCTCTCGGCCCAGCAGGTCGAGGATGTCGTCGCCTATCTCGGAACGCTCAAAGAGGAGTCAGCACAGTGACGCATTTGACAAGACGCAAGCTCTTTACGCTCGCCGCTGGCGCCGGAACGCTCGCTGTCGCGGCCAACCTGCCGCGTACGGCGAACGCGACGCCGGAAGAGGCTCAGAAGGCGATCAGCGAATTCACCGGCGGCAAAGAACCGCAGTCCGGTAAGATCACCCTGACCGCGCCGGAAATTGCCGAAAATGGCAACACCGTACCGATCTCGATTTCGGTCGAAAGCGAAATGACCGAAGGCGATTTCGTCGAGTCCGTCACGCTGATGGCCGAGGGCAACCCGAATCCGGAGGTCGCGACCTTCCTCTTCACGCCGATGAGCGGCCGCGCCGAGGCGACGACGCGCATCCGCCTTGCCAAGACGCAGAACGTCGTGGCGGTCGCGAAGATGAGTGACGGTTCGGTCTATTCCGACAGCAAGGAAGTCAAGGTCACGATCGGCGGCTGCGGCGGCTGATCCGCCGGTCCGGCCGACCTCTTTTCAACCCGATGCAACGCTCGCCGGCCCATATGCCGGCTCGAAGCGACCACCCTTAGGAGATAACCGACATGGCAGCGCCCAGACCCCGCGTCAAAGTCCCGAGCTCCGCCTCCGCCGGCGAGGTGATCACGATCAAGACGCTGATCAGCCACGAGATGGAATCCGGTCAGCGCAAGGACAAGGATGGCAACACCATCCCGCGCGAGATCATCAACAACTTCACCTGTGAGTTCAACGGGACCAAGGTGTTCGAGTGCGAGCTCGACCCGGCGATCTCGTCCAATCCGTATTTCGAATTCTACGCCAAGGTTCCCGAGAGCGGCACCTTCAAGTTCACGTGGACCGACGATAACGGCGAGATCTACACGGAAGAAAAAGAGATCGAGGTCGGCTGAGGCCGGTCCGCAGGAGCCGGCTCATCCGGCGCCTTGTCCGAACGGCACCGCAATGCGGCGTTTGGCGGGAGAAGCGGAACGCTGCGAACAAAAACAATCGGGAGGACGCCATGAAGAAGACCGCAATCCTGTTATCCGGCGTGTTGACGCTGGCGAGCATCGCGTTGGCATCGCGCGTTCTCGCCGATCCGACGACCGACGAACTCACGATCGACGGCGAGAAAATCGTGACGACTGCGCCGGCGCCGACCGAGCCGGAGGGCCATCCGTTCGAGGAAGTGCGGTCCGGCTGGCTGTACCGCGAGCCCGGGACGCGCGCGATGGAAGCCGACAGCTTCGAAAATCCGGGCATGCTGAACGTCGAGAACGGCGCGGAGATCTGGGAAACGGCAGAGGGCGAAGCGGGCAAGTCCTGCGCCTCCTGTCACGAAGACGCTTCGGAATTCCTGAAGGGCGTCGGCGCGAGCTACCCGAAATGGGACGAAGCTTCCGGCAAGCCGATCAATATCGAAGTGTTCATCAACCAGCATCGCGAAGAGCAGATGGGAGCCGAGCCGTACAAGTTCGATGAACAGGATCAGAAGGACCTGACCGCATTCATCAAACATCAGTCGCTCGGCATGCCCGTCGAGATCGATCTCAAGGCTGGCGACATGATGAGCTGGTGGGAGCAGGGCAAGGAGCGCTACTATCTGCGAACCGGCCAGCTCAACCTCTCCTGCGCGACCTGCCACGAGCAGAACAACGGCCGCTATATCCGTGCCGACCATCTGAGCCAGGGCAACACCAACGGCTTCCCGACCTACCGTCTGAAGCAAGGCAATCTCGTCTCGCTGCACAACCGTTTCAGGGGTTGCATCCGCGATACCCGCGCCGAGTTCCCGGACGCCTTTTCAGACGAGCTGATGGCGCTCGAGGTCTACACGGCCTGGCGCGGCGGCGGCCTTTCGGTCGAGACGCCGGCGGTTCGGCAGTAGGGCGTACTCGCACCGCCGGCCGACCCATGGTTGCTTCTCTGGCGCCGTAACTCTCGTCCTTCGTCATCCTCGGGTTCCGTCCCGAGGATCCGGCAACGGTGCATCTGGTCGTCAGTCCCGGCGAAGCGGGGCTCAGACCGTATTCAACCCGCGAAATCCCTGGATCTTCGGGACGGAGCCGAAGATAACAGCCGGGGTGTGTTCTTAGCCAGCTTCGAGGAACTGCCATGTTCTCCCGCCGCGAATTCCTGACCGCGACCGTCGCGCTCTCGGCGATCACCGGAGCCTCGCTCGCAGGCCGCTGGTCCCGCGCGAGCGCCCAGCAGATGATGAGCGAGGACGATCTTCTCGGCACGGCCGATTTCGGGAACCTGACGCTCTTCCACGTCACCGATATCCACGCCCAGCTGAAGCCGGTCTTTTTCCGCGAACCGGCGGTGAATATCGGCGTTGGCGAGGTTGCCGGCCTGCCGCCGCATGTCACGGGACAGGATTTTCTCAAGCTCTACGACATCGAGCCGGGCACGCCGGAAGCCTACGCGCTGACCTCTCAGGATTTCTCGGCGCTCGCCAATCAATACGGCAAGATGGGCGGGCTCGACCGTGTCGCGACGGTCATCAAGCGCGCTCGTGCCGAGCGCGGCGACGCCAATGTGCTTCTGCTCGACGGCGGCGACACCTGGCAGGGCAGCTACACGGCGAACCGGACCGCCGGTCAGGACATGATCTCGACGATGGCGCTCCTGAAGCCCGACGCGATGACGGGTCATTGGGAATTCACCTACGGCACCGACCGGGTCAACGAGGCGATCGAAAGTCTCGGCTTCCCGTTCCTAGGCTCCAACATCTTCGACAACACATGGGATGAGCCGGCTTTCGAAGCCTGGAAAATGTTCGAGCGTGGTGGTGCGAAGATCGCCGTCATCGGTCAGGCTTTCCCTTATACGCCAATCGCCAACCCCTCCTGGCTTATCCCGGACTGGTCGTTCGGTATTCGCGACGAAGAGATCGCGACCCATGTGGAGGAGGCCCGCAAGGCCGGGGCCGATCTGGTCGTCCTCCTGTCGCACAACGGGTTCGACGTCGACCGCAGCCTTGCCGCCAAGGTGGACGGCATCGACATCATCCTCACCGGCCACACCCATGATGCGTTACCGGAGCCGGTGAAGGTAGGAAACACACTTCTGATTGCGTCGGGCTCCAACGGCAAGTTCGTCAGCCGGCTCGATCTCAACGTCTCCGGCGGCGCGCTGAAGGATTTCCGCTACCGTCTCATCCCGGTGTTTTCCGACGTCATCACGCCGGATCAAGAGATGGCGGCGAAGATCGACGAGGTGAGGGCACCCTTCGAGGATGAGCTCCAACGCGTTCTCGGGCGGACCGAGGGTCTGCTCTATCGGCGTGGCAACTTCAACGGCACCTGGGACGATCTCATTCTCGACGCGCTTCTCGAACAGCGGGATGCCGAGATCGCGCTCTCGCCGGGCTTCAGATGGGGCACTTCCCTGCCGGCCGGCTCGGACATCACGGTGGAGGATCTCCACAACGCGACGGCGATGACCTATCCGGCCGCCTATCGCTCGACGATGACCGGCGAGACGCTGAAGCTGATCCTGGAAGACGTCGCCGACAATCTCTTCAACGTCGATCCCTATTACCAGCAGGGCGGCGACATGGTGCGCGTCGGCGGCATGGGATACGGCATCGATCCCACCAAGGAGATCGGCCAGCGCATTTCGAACATGACCGTCCTCGAAACCGGTGAGGCCATCGATCCGTCCCGCGAATATGTCGTCGCCGGCTGGGCGTCGGTCAACGAAGGCACGGAAGGCCCACCGGTCTGGGAGGTCTGCGAGGAATATCTCGCGGCCCATTCAACCGTCGAACCCACTGAAAACAGAAGCGTGAAAGTCGCCGGATAATCCGCGAAAAGGCGTTCCCAAACCCCGTTCGACCTGATACATTCAAATAAATGATTATATCTATAAGGGTGGAGCGATGACAGACCGGCCGGAGGAGAAGGAGATTGCGAGATCGCGCCGCGCGGTCCTGAAGGGCGGACTGACGCTGGGCGGTGCGGCGCTGACCGGTCTTGCGGCCTCTCGGCCCGCCGGCGCTCAGACGAGCGACCCCAAGATCACCGAGCTTCAGGACTGGAACCAGTATCTCGGCGTCGGTGTCGATGCCTCTCCTTATGGGATGCCCTCGCAGTTTGAGAAGGATGTCGTCCGGCGCGACGTGCCCTGGCTGACGGCCGATGCGACGAGCTCCGTCAACTTCACGCCACTGCACGAACTCGATGGCATCATCACCCCGAACGGCCTCTGTTTCGAGCGTCACCATGGCGGCGTCGCGGAAATTCCGCCGCAGGATCATCGCCTCATGGTTCACGGCATGGTGGACGAGCCGCTTGTCTTCACCATGCAGGATCTCAAGCGCTTTCCGCGCGAGAACCGGGTCTACTTTCTCGAATGTGCGGCGAATTCCGGCATGGAATGGCGCGGCGCGCAGCTGAACGGCTGCCAGTACACCCACGGCATGGTGCACTGCGTGATGTATACCGGCACGCCGCTGCGCAACGTCCTAAACGCCGCCGGCGTGAAGACAACCGGCAAATGGCTGCTCGCCGAGGGCGCGGACGCTTCCGCGATGACCCGCTCGATCCCGATGGAAAAGGCCCTCGACGACTGCCTCGTCGCTTGGAAGATGAACGGTGAGGCCCTGCGGCCCGAGCAGGGCTATCCGCTCCGCCTCGTCGTGCCCGGCTGGGAAGGCAATATGTGGATCAAGTGGCTGCGCCGCCTGGAAGTCGGCGATGCCCCCTGGGAGCAGCGCGAGGAAACCTCGAAATACACCGACCTTCTGGCGAGCGGCGTTGCCCGCAAGTTCACCTGGGCGATGGATGTGAAGTCGGTCATCACCAATCCGAGCCCGCAGGCCCCAATCACCCACGGCAAGGGCCGCACGGTGCTGACGGGCCTCGCCTGGTCCGGCAACGGCACGATCAAACGGGTCGACGTTTCGTTCGACGGTGGCCGCAATTGGGTCGAGGCGCGGATCGACGGGCCGAGCTTCGACAAGGCGGTCCACCGTTTCTACTACGATTTCGATTGGGACGGCTCGGAGCTTCTCCTCCAGTCCCGCGCGATCGATTCGGAAGGCTTCGTCCAGCCCACCAAGAACGATCTGCGCGCCACGCGCGGCGAGAATTCGATCTACCACAACAATGGCATCCAGACCTGGGTCCTGAAATCCGACGGAGGGCTCGAAAATGTCGAAGTCTCTTAAGCGCGCCTCGACGGGCCTCGCCCTCCTTCTTGCCGCCGGCTTCGGTTTCGGCGCCCATGCGGCTTCCGATGGCGTGGATGAAAATGCGACGACGAGTGAGACCGAAGCGATTGCCGCCGAACCGACAATCGACCTCGGTCGATCCGCGACCGAAGAGGAAATCGCTTCCTGGGACATCGACGTCCGCCCGGATGGCGAAGGTCTGCCCGAAGGCCGCGGCACGGTCGCAGAGGGTGAGAAGATCTTCAGCGAGCAATGCGCCGTCTGCCACGGCGACTTCGGGGAAGGGCGCGGCCGCTGGCCGGCGCTCGCTGGCGGAGAGGATACGCTGACAGACATGCGCCCGGAAAAGACCATCGGCTCCTACTGGCCCTATCTCTCGACGGTCTACGACTACGTCCATCGCGCCATGCCGTTCGGCAATGCGCAGTCGCTGTCGGATGACGATGTCTATGCCCTGACGGCCTATATCCTCTATCTCAACTTCATCGTTGAAGACGAGGATTTCGAGCTTTCGAAGGCGAACTTCACTGAGATCGAGATGCCGAATGCCGACGGTTTCCAACCGGACGACCGGATCGAGGAAGAGTACTACCGCGCCGATGCGAATCCATGCATGTCCGATTGCAAGCCGGAGCCGGTGACGATCACCATGCGCGCCCAGGTGCTGGACGTGACGCCCGACTCCGGCGACGACGAAGTTGCTGCCGAAGCGAACGTCGATTGAGCAAGTGTTGAGCATAGGCCGTTCGGCCGGCCCCGAAAGGCGATCGAAGGAATGGTCGGCCGGGTGAACTGGTCTGATCGCCATCTTCTGGGCTAAGCTGCCGCGGTCACTGGCGGATCGGAGGACCTCTCATGACGGCTGTTCGATATTCGGTGTTTCGGTTGGTTGCCTCGCTTGAACGGCTGCGGACACTCCGATCCGCTATGGTGCTTGTTACGATGCTTGTCGCAAGCCTTCTTACTCCGGCGTCGGCGCAGTCGATCGACGAGGATCTCGCCTTCGCCACCCACAAGCTCGCGCTTCAGGTCTCCGATGGCGACGAAGCGACCATGCGCTCGGCGCTGGATATCGCTGCAAATGTCTCGCGCTTTTACACGGGCAAGGCCGAAGAGGTGCAGATCAGCATCGTTGCCTATGGACCCGGCATCGAGATGCTGCTTCCGGACAAAACGCCGGTGATGGAACGGCTGACCTCGTTCGACCAGTCCATGCCCAATGTCAGCTTCGTCGCCTGCGGCAACACGCTCGACTCGCTGGAGCGAGAGGAGGGCGAGCGGCCCGAAATCCTCTCCTTCGCCACTGAGGTAGAGGCCGGTGTCGCCGAGCTCATTCGCCTCGACGAAGACGGCTACACGATCGTCAAACCGTAAGGGAAAGCTTCGCTTTGATCCCGCGCCGGAAAACGAATCGTCCCTGATCGCATTCCCCGCAACTTCATGCCCTTCCGGCGGAACCAGAAGCATTTTTATCGCCTGAAAAAATGTCGATTTCCGCATATGTTCGCGCCACATCTCGAAAAGGCGCGAGCACATGGATTTCGTCCCTATCATCGACGCGGTCGGTGAACCCAACACGATCATTCTCGGCGGCGCCATCGTCGGCGCCCTGTTCGGTTTTGCCGCCCAGCGCAGCGCCTTCTGCACCCGTGCGGCCGTGCTCGACGTAACGCGGGGCCGTGATCTGAAGGCGCTCGCAACCTGGGCGATCGGCTTCTCCGTCGCCCTGTTCGGTGTCCAGCTCATGCTCAGCTACGGATATGTCGATGCACGAGAGACGCGCTTCTTCTCGACGGCGCAATCGCTGTCCGGCGCGCTCGTCGGCGGTCTTGCCTTTGGCGTCGGCATGGTGCTGACGCGCGGCTGCGTCTCGCGCCTGCTCGTCCTCTCCGCATCCGGCAATCTGAGGGCGATCTACGTTTCGCTCGTCGTCGCAGCGGTCGGCTTTGCGACCTATGCCGGCATCCTCGTGCCGCTACGCGATTTCGTGGGCAGCTTCTGGAGCACGAGCGCGATCGGGGGTAATGATCTGCTCGCCCATTTCGGCACCTCGCAGGAAACCGGCATGATCATCGGCGCGGTGCTTCTCGTCTTTGCCTTTGCGCTTGCGATCAAGGCGGGCATCTCGCTGTGGAGACTGATCGGCGGAGCCGGCGTTGGCCTCAGCATCATCCTGGGCTGGTATTTCACCTATACCCTGTCGCTACAGGTCTTCGATCCGATCCAGGCCGAAAGCCTCTCCTTCATCCGCCCGCTTGCAACGACAAGTGCGATGGTCGCGAAGGCCGGCGATACCGCTGGGCTCGATCAGGGTGTTCTCATCGGCGCGCTTGTCGCCGCCTTCCTCGCCTCGGTCCTCTTCGGCGGTTTCCGCATCCAGACCTTCGGAGAAGAAGGCACCCCTTCATTCCTGCGCTACACGATAGGCGGCGTGCTGATGGGATTTGGCGGCATCCTAGCCGTCGGCTGCACGATCGGTGCCGGCTTCACGGGAGGTTCGGTCCTCGCGGTCTCCTCACTGGTTGGCCTTGCCTCGATGGTATCCGGCGCAGCGATCGCCGATCGGTTCGTCGACCGGCCGCAGACCGCGGCGGTCGAAGACAAGACCTATTCACGATCCGGCGAGGCAGTCTCAGTCGCAGAATAAGGCGAGCGATCGGACACCATCGAAAGTCTTGACAGCGTCGATAATGCTTGACCTTCCCGCACAAGCCCGTCACGTCACGCCGATACCGGCTCATTTGCCGGACCATTAGCGCAGCGTGAAACGGGGCATCCCATGCGGCTTGGCGGACGACTTTCGGCAGCCATCGACATTCTGACCGATATCGAGGTGCGCCATCGGCCGGTCGCGCAGGCCCTGAAGGACTGGGGCGTCAGCCATCGCTTCGCCGGCTCGAAGGACCGTTCGGCGATCGGCAATCTCGTCTACGATGCGCTTCGGCGGAAACGTTCCTATGGCTACCGGATGGGCGAGGATACGCCGCGCGGCATCGCGGTGGCGGCACTCCTCGAAAGTCTTGATCTCGATGCCGCCGGGCTGAGCGCGTCTCTCGAGGGTGACAAGTTTGCGCCGGACCTGCCGGATGAAAATGTCATGGCGCGTTTTCTCTCAAACGATGCCTCCGATGCGCCGGGCGCCGTTGCCGCTGACGTGCCGGATTGGCTGGCGCAGAAATTCGAAGCGCTCTTCGGTGCAAATTGGGTCGCGGAAGCCGCCGCGCTGTCCGATCGTCCGCCGCTCGATCTGCGCGCCAACACGCTGAAGGCCGACAGGGCGAAGGCGCTCGATGCGCTGAAGCCGTTCGCGGCGGAGGCTTCCGATCTCTCGCTGACCGGTATCCGAATTGCGCCGATTGCGGGCGATGGCCGACATCCGAATGTTCAGGTGGAAGCCGGCTTCCAGAAGGGTTGGTTCGAAGTTCAGGACGAGGGCTCGCAGCTCGCCGCTGCCCTTTCAGGTGCCGAGCCGGGTAGCCAGGTGCTGGATCTTTGCGCCGGGGCCGGCGGCAAGACCCTCGCGCTCGCCGCTGCGATGGAAAACACTGGCCAGATCCACGCTTATGACGGCGACCGTCAGCGTCTCGCGCCAATCTACGACCGGCTGAAGCGCGCCGGCGTGCGGAATGTGCAGGTTCATGATCCGCGCGACGATCTCTCCGCACTTGAAAGCGCGATGGATATCGTCTTCGTCGATGCGCCCTGCACCGGAACCGGCACATGGCGGCGGCGCCCGGATGCAAAATGGCGTCTGTCCGAGGGTGCGCTGGAAAAGCGGATGGCCGAACAGGACGCGGTACTCGATCAGGCAGCGCGTTTCGTGAAGCCGGGTGGACGACTGGTCTATGTCACCTGTTCGGTTTTGCCCGATGAGAACGGCGAGCGGATCACGGCTTTTCTCGCTCGTGCAGAAGGCTTCACAGTGGGCGATCTCGGCGAAGTCTGGAATAAACTGGTGCCTGAAGATCAAACCGATCGGATTCACCATGTGTCTATCGCCGATGGGATCGCACTGATGATGACACCGGCCACGACCGGCACCGACGGCTTCTTCGTCTGCGCCATGAGAAAACAGCCCTGATGGTGCGCCTCGCGCTTCCGCTCTTCGTCCTTATCTCTCTCGGCGGCGGCGGCCTGATCGGGCTCGCCGTCGAGACGGGCGGCTGGTACGCGTCCCTTGAAAAGCCAATCTTCAACCCGCCCGACTGGGTGTTCGGACCCGTCTGGACGACGCTCTATGTCCTCATCGGTTTTTCCGGCTGGCGGGTCTGGCGTGCTGGGGATAAGCGGCTGCAAAGCCTCTGGTGGACCCAGCTTTTCCTGAATTTCGTCTGGCCACCGGTCTTCTTCTCGGCGCAGCAACTGCTTGTTGCGCTCGGCATCATCCTCGCGCTCGACGCTTTCATCGTTCTCTTTATCGTTCAGGCTTGGAGAGACGAGCGGGTCGCAGGCTTACTGTTTCTGCCTTACGCGCTTTGGACCGGCTATGCGACACTTCTCAACGCAACGCTCTGGTGGATGAATTCATGACGACCGACGACGTCGTGCCTCTGACCGACCTTGCCGGGTTCCCGGTTCTCTTCGTAATGGCGGCGGATGCCGAATATGGCGAGCATCTGAAGAAGCGGATCGCGCCGCTGATGACAGGCGTCGGCCCGATTGAATCCGCGCTCGGAACCGGCATCGCTCTGGAGCGGCTGCGGGCGGAGAACCGGCTGCCGAAGCTTGTCGTCTCACTCGGCTCGGCGGGCTCGCGGGTTCTGGAACAGGGCGAAATCTATCAGGTATCGTCGGTCGCCTGGCGCGATATCGATGCCTCGCCGCTCGGCTTCACCAAGGGCGTGACGCCCTTCCTCGATCATCCGGTCCATACGGATATGCCGACGCCAATACCGGCTTTCCCGTCGGCGCGCCTTTCAACCGGCAGCGATATCGTCTCGGGCGCGGCCTATGATGAAATCGACGCCGACCTCGTGGACATGGAGACCTTTGCCGTTCTACGCGCATGCCAGCGCTACGGTGTGCCCCTAATCGGACTTCGCGGCGTCTCGGACGGCGCCGCCGATCTGCATCATTTCGACGACTGGACCGTGCTGCTTCACGTCATCGACGAGAAGCTTGCCCACGCCGTGCACCGGCTGGAAGCAGAAATCGAATCCGGCCGGCTGGCGTCCTTACTGGAAGTTGTCTGAACTCATCATCGAGAGCGGTAGAGGAGAGTTCGTCTCCGGCAGCGGGGTGATCGTGTCCTGAGCCGTATTTACCGGGGCCGGCGGCATGGGGGCCGACGACATCTGGCCCTGCGGCCCACTGACAGCATTGCCGCTATAGGCGCTCTGGCTCTGGTTTGGTGCAGGCGGCATCGCGCCTGCGACGGCCGGAGCTGACGTCTGCGGGAAAGCCGGAGCCGTGTCGCAATAGACGATGGCTCCCCATTTCTGGACGCGCTCGTTCAGGTAGACGTCGTGGCCGTATTGCTGCTGGAATTGTGGCGAGGTGCCTTGCTGGCAGAGACGCTCGCTCGCGACCTCGACCACAACGGCGCGGGCCACGGCCTCGTGCTGCGGGGAGCCAATGGAAATTCCGGGCGACGCGACGCGTACGAAGGATTTCTGCGGACCCGCACCGGCACCGGGTTGGCTCCAGATATCGACGGTGAACGGGTTGTATTTCGTCTGACTCGCCGAGGTGTACTGGAATTGCTCGGGTGCCGAGGCACCCTGGATCGAGGTGGCAGCGTCCTTCAGCACCTCGCCTGTGCCGCCGGTCTCGCAGCCGGCGAGGACGAACGGCAGAAGCGCGGAAAGCGCGAGAGTGGCGGTAAGACGCGACGACAAAAGCGGAAATTCCCCAGCAGATTTACGATTTTCCACCGGCGTGACGCCGGGCGATCTCGCGCGTGTTGCACCGCATTCGTGGAAACACTATGGCATGATCCATGACAGCGCTCCCCGATACCGTCCTTATCGTCGATTTTGGCTCTCAGGTCACACAGTTGATCGCTCGCCGTGTGCGTGAAGCGGGAGTCTATTCCGAAATCGTGCCTTTTCAATCGGCCGAGGAAAGCTTCCATCGGCTGAAGCCGAAGGCGGTCATCCTGTCGGGCTCGCCCGCATCGACGGGCGATATCGACTCGCCGAAGGCGCCGCAGGTGATCTTCGATTCCGGCCTGCCGGTGCTCGGCATCTGCTACGGCCAGATGACGATGTGCGTGCAGATGGGTGGCAAGGCCGAGCCGTCCGACCACCGCGAATATGGCCGAGCCTTTCTCAACATCGAGAAGGACTGCGCGCTCTTCAAGGATCTCTGGCCGGCCGGCACGCGCCATCAGGTGTGGATGAGCCATGGCGACCGCGTCATAGAGATGCCGCCAGGCTTCGAGATCTTCGCCAAGTCGCCCGGCGCGCCTTATGCGGTCTTCGGTAACGAAGAGCGCAAGATGTATGGGCTCATGTTCCATCCGGAAGTCGTCCACACGACCGATGGCGCGCATCTGATCGCCAATTTCGTCCATAAGGTCGCAGGGCTGAAGGGCGACTGGACGATGGCTGCCTTCCGCGAAAAGGCGATATCGGAAATCCGCGAAAAAGTCGGCGACGGCAAGGTGATCTGCGGCCTTTCGGGCGGCGTCGACTCCTCGGTCGCGGCCGTGCTGATCCACGAGGCGATCGGCGATCAGCTCACCTGCATCTTCGTAGACCACGGCCTTCTGCGCATGAACGAGGCCGAGGAAGTGGTCTCGATGTTCCGCGATCACTACAACATTCCGCTTGTCCACGTTCAGGCCGAGGACACCTTCGTCGACGCTCTCGAGGGAGAGATGGACCCGGAGGTGAAGCGCAAGACGATCGGCCGGCTCTTCATCGAGACTTTCGAGACCGAGGCCAAGAAGCTCGGCGGCGCCGATTTCCTCGCCCAGGGAACGCTCTATCCGGATGTGATCGAGAGCGTATCCTTCACCGGCGGTCCGTCGGTGACGATCAAGTCGCACCACAATGTGGGCGGGCTGCCCGAGCGCATGAACATGCAGCTCGTCGAGCCACTGCGCGAACTCTTCAAGGACGAGGTCCGCGTTCTCGGCAAGGAACTCGGACTTCCCGAGAGCTTCGTCGGCCGTCAACCCTTTCCAGGGCCAGGGCTCGCAATCCGTTGTCCTGGCGGCATCACGCGCGACAAGCTGCGCATCCTGCGCGAAGCCGACGCGATCTATCTCGACGAAATCCGCAAGGCCGGCCTTTACGACGCGATCTGGCAGGCCTTCGCCGTGCTGCTACCGGTCCAGACGGTCGGCGTGATGGGCGACGGGCGCACCTACGAGTTCGTCTGCGCGCTCCGGGCCGTCACATCTGTCGACGGTATGACGGCGGATTTCTACCACTTCGACATGGAATTCCTCGGCAACGCCGCGACCCGTATCATCAACGAGGTGAAGGGTATCAACCGCGTGGTCTACGACGTGACGTCGAAGCCGCCGGGAACGATCGAGTGGGAGTGAGCGCGTTCAGGCAGGCCGGCGCCAATCTCAGCGAGCTTCCAAGTTCAGGTTAGAAGCTGTGTGGGAACTCCAAGCGCATTTCCCGCGTCCGCCAATCGCTTGTCCAAGGTAAGCAGGATGGCCCCGTGCTCTGCGGCAATGGCGAGATGAAGGGCGTCACCGGCGCGCAGTCCCGTCTGGTGGTTGTCCGTGAATTTCGCCGCTGTCCGAAAGTGCAGGCCGGTGATCGGAAGCACGGTAAAACTCTCTTCCAACAAGGCCTGGAATGTCGATTGAGCAAGAGCACGCTGTTCCAGCGTGATCTGGTCAGTTCGAACCTTGATCGACAAGGCGGATGAGAACTCGGTTATCGACCAGTCGCTGATCGCTAGGACATTCGGATCCTGCTCAGATAGCCAGGCCTGCACCCGATGCGTCATCGGTTCCCGGCTGAGCGACGCTACGACGAGCGAGGTATCGAGATAGATCGTCAATAGCGCTCGTCGTCTCGCATCGATCGCACAAGATCGGCTGAATTTTGCTGGGGCATCATGCCATCGGTAACGGCCGCTAAGCGTGCTGCATCGATCTTATTGCGTGGTTTGGCCGCTGCAATCAGGCGAGCAACGGGTTTACCTCGCCGCGTGATATCGATCGTCTCTCCGGCTTCGACGCGATCCAATAGTTCACTCAAACGAGCCTTAGCGTCCGCCAAATTGACCGTGCTCACACGCGCCTCCCGACTACATTTCTAGTCATATATCACTATGGCCATGGGCAGACTACTTTTCAAAGAAGGCTTGGATTTTGGCGTTCGAAACCTGTACGGCGATCGGTGTTTCTCAGTCGGCTAAGATGGCCTGAGTGCTCTGTGCAGGGCAGCGCGATCTCGGTACGAGAGAAGCTATCTTTTTTGTATTGGATACGACCCATGCGTTTTCTCTCCATCGGCGAAGTGATGATCGAGATGTCCGGTGGCGGGCAGGCGCGGGACGAGGCTTGGCGGCTTGGATTTGCGGGCGATACGCTGAACACGCTCTGGTATGTGCGCGCCGGGCTCGATCCGGAGCGCGACGAGGTCTCCTATTTCACCGCCCTCGGCGACGATGGCTTTTCGGATCGGATTGCGGACTTCCTGAATGCGAATGGCATCGGAACCTGCGCGATCCGCCGGATTCCCGGCAAGCGGCCGGGGCTCTATCTCATTGAGCAGAAGGACGGCGACCGTCGCTTCACTTATTGGCGCGATACCTCCGCCGCGCGGCAGCTTGCCGATGACGAGAACGCGCTGAGAGAGGCGATTTCGGCTGCCGATTGTATCTATCTTTCGGGCATTACGCTCGCGATCCTGCCAGCGGCGGGGCGCGCGCTGCTGGTCGATCTTTGCGCCGAAGCCAAGGCGGCGGGCAAGACGGTCGCCTTCGATCCCAATATCCGCCCCTCGCTCTGGGCCGGCCTTGAAGAGGCGCGGCAGAGCGTCATGCGGCTTGCCGAGGCTGTGACGATCGTTCTTCCGAGTTTCGATGACGAGACGGCGGTGTTCGGTGATGCCGATCCGCAGACGACGATCGAGCGCTACCGGTCGGTTGGTGTCGCCGAGATTGCCGTTAAGAACGGCGCCCATACCATCGCGTTTCGTTCTGAAGACGAGGAAGGAATGGTCGAGGCACTGCCAGACATACAGCCCGTCGATGCGACGGGGGCTGGCGACTCCTTCAACGGCGCCTATCTCTGCGCGCGCCTTAAGGGTGCCACCGCGCGGGAAGCGGTCGAGGTCGGCCGCGACACGGCGGCCAAGGTGGTCGGCGTCCACGGCGCTCTCGCCGAGTTCGCCGATCCATCGGGCCGCTGGAACACGAAGCGCGGTTAGAGCAATCGGCCGCACCGGAAGACTCGCCGCCCGGCCGGTTTCCACTACCTTGGTCGATACGACCGAACGCCCGGATTCAACCGGCTCGATCCGACATTAAAGATGAGGGGAAAACCATGACCATAGCCGTTGGCGATCCGCTGCCCAACGCGACATTCCGAACCAAGACCGCAGAGGGCATGAACGACCTTTCGGTCGACGACGTCTTCAAGGGCAAGACCGTGGTTCTGTTCGGCGTCCCTGGCGCCTTCACGCCGACCTGTTCCATGAACCATCTGCCGGGCTTTCTCGACGAAAACGAGGAAATCCGTGCGAAAGGCGTCGACGAAATCGCCGTCGTCTCGGTGAACGATCCCTTCGTCATGGCGGCTTGGGAAGACACGAAGGACGCCTCCGGCAAGATCCTTTTCCTGTCGGATGGAAACGGCGAATTCATCCGCGCTGCCGGCCTCGACATCGATCTGTCCGCCGCCGGGCTCGGGACGCGGTCCAAGCGTTTCTCGATGATCGTGAAGGATGGCGTTGTCTCTTCGCTGGCGATCGAGGACTCACCGGGTGAAGCCGAGAAGACCTCCGCGCGCGAAATTCTGGCCCAGCTCTGAGGCGTACCTTTTACATCGGCGGGTCTCATATGGCCCGCCGATTTTCAATTCAGCTGCCGATTGCCGCGATGAGCAGACTGGTTCCGCTCAACACCATTGCTGCCACGAGAAAGAAGGTGCGGTTCCAGTAGGCGCCGACGCGGAACGCCGTCGTGTGGCCCAAGCGGCCGATCAGCATCGTCGTCGCCGTGAAGGGCGACGTGGCACCGGCCAGCGCCCAGCCGGCGGTGATCGCGCAGACGATCGCTTCCGGTGCGACGCCGATCACGTCCGGGCTCGGCAGGATTGGCGCAAAGAGCGACACCGATAGGATCGGGTTCATCCCGAACTGACCGAAAAGCGGAATGAGCCAGACCGGCGCCACGACGATCATCCATGCCGGCAGCGCTGAGAGATCGAGGCCGGAGTGCCGAAGCACCGGAACCGCAAGCGCCGCGCCGAGCGAGCCGATGAACCCGGCCATTATCAGAAGCACCACCTCCGAGCGATAGGATGGAATTTCCTTCAGGGCGAAGCTTTGGATGTGGGATCGCACTGTTTTTCCAGGCTCAGCTTCTCTCTGCGCCTCAATGATGAGCCAGCCGAGCGCGACCAGCGGAATAAAGAGCATGACGACCGCTACGACCCGCAACCCGGTCGCAAGCTCCAGAACGCCAACGCCGAGAAAGATCACGGAGAGAAGCAGGAAAAGCGGTTTCAAATCGCGGATCGTGCCGCCCGATTTCAGCGGCTCCGGGCGCGGGCCCGAATATTTTGGTTTCACGATGGTATCGAGCGCCCAACCAATGGCGGTGAAAATCATCGAATTCACGATCGCGAAACCGACCGCTGACGACCAGCTCGCGCCGGGAATGATCGACGTCGTGATGGCCATCGCAAAGGCCAGAGGCGACCAGAGGAGAGAGGCGCAGAAGCCGCGCTGGACGGCCAGAAGCATGCGCTTGTTGCGGATTTCGCGCAGTTCTTCGTTCGGCTCCCGTCCGGCAATGCTCTCCGTCAACCCGCCGAGCAGCTGGATCGCACCATAGTTGAGGACTAGCGCGAAAAGGTGACCACCGCTGGTAAGCGCGAGATAGCGCTTTCCGGGCGGCTGGCTCGCCAGAAACTCGCCGCACCGGATGATGGCGGGAGAGATTCCGGCTGGCGCCCGCAGTGTCGCGAGAGCCACGAAGAATGTCGCGATGAAAGCGCCTTGTCCGAGCGCGTCGAAGACAAGCCCATACCATTCGGCGCGTGTCGCGAAGGCGATCACTGCAAGGACCAGACCGATGGCAACAAACATGCGGCGCGACCATGTCGCCACGGGGAATGCGATGGCTAGAAAGACGATTACGCCAAGCGCCGCCACGATCGCGCTGCCCGGAACGGCGAACCAGTCGCGAAGGATGGTCGAGAGGGCCGTGACGAGAAGCGTCACCCCGAGAATGCGGTTGGGGACTGCGATGGGAGGTCTTTCAGGATGTATCTGCGGTTTTACGGTCGACATAGCGCGGACCATTCGACGGGGGAAGCAAAACAGTGCGGGCACATCCAGCGAGCTGCTGCAACGTCAGTTGGTTTGCGCTGATCGTGGGCCGGCGCTATGAGCCCGATCATGATGCTGAACGTCGTCGCCTTCTACCGGTTCGTCCATCTGGGTGATCTCGAAGCCCTGCGAGCAACTCTCCTCGAATTCTGCCGGGGCGAGGGGCTTCGCGGGACGATTCTCATCGCATCCGAAGGCATCAACGGTACCGTGGCTGGGCCCGCGAATGGGATACAGGCGCTTCTCGCCCGGCTCGAAGCGATATGCGGAATATCCAAGGGCGAAGTGAAGCATTCCGGTGCCGATGCCTGGCCGTTCATGCGGATGAAGGTGCGTATTCGCCCCGAAATCATCACCATGCGCGCGCCCGAAGCCGATCCTTCCGTCAAGGCGGGCACCTATGTGAAACCTGCCGAGTGGAACGCGCTGATCGGCGATGCTGAGGTGCTGCTCGTCGATACCCGCAACCGCTACGAAACCAAGGTCGGCACATTCGAGGGCGCGGTCGATCCCGGCATCGATAGCTTCACCGAGTTCAAGGCCTATGTCGAAACCAAACTCGATCCGGCCAAACACCGTAAGGTGGCGATGTTCTGTACCGGCGGCATCCGCTGCGAGAAGGCCTCGAGTTACATGCTGTCCCAAGGGTTTGAGGAGGTTTTCCACCTCAAGGGCGGCATCCTGAAATATCTTGAAGAGGTCGAACCGGAGCATTCGCGCTGGAACGGCGAGTGCTACGTCTTCGACGATCGCGTCGCCATCGGTCACGGTCTCGAAGCTGGATCATGGACCGCCTGTTATGCCTGCGGCGAGCCGCTTTCCAAGGAAGAGGCGAGGTCCGACGCCTACGAGCCCGGTGTTTCCTGTCCCCACTGTATCGAGACGCTGACGGAAGAGCGCGCGCGCGATCTTCGTGCCCGTCACAAGCAGAATCTGGCCGCGAAAGCGCTTGACTAGCGCAACGTTGGCCGGACCTTAGCCAGCAGCCGATCGCGCTTCCGGCGCCGAAGTTTCCGGCTGTCCGTGGTCGATCGCGTCCGCGCTGACCTCCGAAAAGACATTGCCGACGCCGATGAGGATCGGCCGATCGACGCCGATCCGTTCAACGATCTCGCCGAGCCGATCGATGCGCCCGACAGCGCGGGTCTCGTCGTCCCGGCTGAGATTGGCGGCGACCGCAACCGGCGTCTCGGGCGGCAGGCCTTCCTGCATCAGCCGATCGGCGATCTTCCCGGACATGCGACCGCCCATATAGAAGATCGTCGTCGCGCGCGGGCCGGCCAGCGCTGTCCAGTCGACGTCGTCCGGAAGTCCGCCCTTCTTGGAATGGCCCGTGACGAAGCGCAGCTGCTGGGCGTGGTCGCGATGGGTGAGCGAGATGCCGAAGGTGCTGGCGAGCGCCGAAGCGGCAGTGATCCCCGGCACGATCGCGTGGGGAATGTTGCGGCGCTTCAGTTCGGCCAGTTCCTCGCCGGCTCGGCCGAAGATCGAGACGTCGCCGGATTTCAGCCGCACGACCGATTTGCCGGCCTCGGCGAACTCGACCATCATCCGGTTTATGTCTTCCTGCTTGCAGCTCTCACGGGCAGCTCGCTTGCCGACGAGCATGCGCTTGGCCTCCCGGCGCGCGAGTTCGAGAATATCCGAGGAGACGAGATCGTCGAACAGGATGACGTCGGCCGCCTGAAGCGCGCGCACTGCCTTCAGCGTCAGAAGTTCGGCTTCGCCCGGTCCGGCACCGACGAGGGTCACCTTGCCGACCCTGGAAGGATTCGCGGCGATCGTACGGATCGACTCGTCCAGTTCTGTCTCGTCGCGCGGCGCCGCGGTTTTAAAGGCCGCATCCGAAAAACGCTCCCAGAAGGAACGACGTTCGGCGCCGGGAGAAAGGCGAGAGATCACGCGGTCGCGCATCCGCGCTGCTGCCTGCGCCCAATCCTGGAGGCTCGGCGGCAGCAGGGTTTCGATCCGGCGTCTCGCCGCCTGCCCGAGGATCGGCGCCGCGCCAGCCGTCGAGATGCCGACGACGAGCGGCGAGCGATTGACAATGGAGCCAAAGCTGAAGTCGCAATAGGCCGGTTTGTCGACGAGGTTGACCGTCACGCCGGCTGCCTTCGCGGCACAGCGGAAGGCCTGCGCCTCCGCTCCTGTCTCGACATCGCCGACGGCCATCGCCGCGCCCTCGAAGATGTCGATGCCCCAGGGCCGGTCGTGGTGGCGGATTCGCTCGCGGCCGATCTTCGAGGTGATCAGTTCGGCCATCTCGTCGCCGATCTCGTCGGATGGTACATAGAGGTCGACCTGCGCACCCGACGCCGCGAGGAGCTCGGCCTTCCAGGCCGCACCGGCCCCACCGCCCGTCATGACTACGATCTTGCCCTTCAGATCGTAGAAGACCGGGAGAACGGCGAGCGGTCCCATCCGGTCCGGCCGCTCGGATTCGGTCCGGTCATGGACCGTCAGGCCCTGTGGCGCGCTCTTTTGTTCGGTCATCGAGGTCCTCGATCGCGGCAATGGCATCATCTCCTGAATAAGACCGATCGCCCGGAGCGGCTAGGCGCAAATTTCGCCAGTCTGCCCATCGGATAGACTGTTTGGCTCAAATCCCAAGTGTCTTGAGCAAAAAGGCCGGACGTACGCTCCCGCATTGAATGCCCGTGTTTCGCAGAGCTTCTACGATCTCATACCAGCGGACACTTGAAAGCATCGCTCCTAGAAATCCGCTGGTGGCCCGAGCACTGCCTGAGCCTCTGCCTGGAGAGAATTGGCCAGCGGGGTCAATTCATTCGCCCGGCGATCTCAGATCGTGTTGCCAGCCCGATTGCGTATCTTAATCGGAGCTTAACGGCCTAGAGCCGACTTTACGTAATGTTAACCATGAAATTGAGAGAAGGATGACATCACGGAGACACGCGATGTCCATCACTCCATGCCTGCTTTCGAAAGCCGTTCCCCTCACCGCATTCATTATGATGGGTGCTCTGTCCGGCTGCATGGCACCCAAGACACAATGTTACGTGACCCTGAACTCCGCAGGCGCTCCCACAGCAGAAGCCTGTGAAACCGGTCCAAAGCTCATCGTAAGGCCGATCACTGAGACCAATGCCGTCTATTATGTGCCGCCTTATGTGATCGGTGCTCTTCAGTACGAAGGCTATATCGACATGGGCAATCTTGAGGAGCCGTCTGCCAGTGACGACCTAACGGCACCGGGCTTCGATAGTGCCGATCGCTCGGATCGGACCATGTCCAATATAGGAAGCGCGGTAGCCCTCGCTCCCGACGACAATCATCGAGCGACCACAATCAGGGGAAAAGAGGCGAGGTCGCAGATCGGAATTGCCAGTCCTCAAGATGCTGCGAGTAGCTTGGAAATCGAATGGCCGCTGTTCGACGGGCAATCCCACGCCGCAGTACCGCGCTGGCAAACGCATCCTCGCGGGACCAGTCAGCGTGAAGAAAAAATCACCGTCCCGGGCGGCGCACGTCGGCTGAAACCCACGTCTCGGATCGACGGCGAAGTCTCTTTCGAGAAGCCGTTTGCTGCTGAGCTTCGGTCTTTTCCGATTTCTAGCGATCTGCTTTTATAAGCAACGGCATGCCGTTGACCACCGCCCGGCCGGGCGAGAGCCGCTTGACCTCGACCGGTTTGCCTCCGCCCATTGGGACCGCGACGATTGAGCCACGCTGTATGTCGAAGTCGTAGGTCACGCCGTTACAAAGGACGGGCGTTCCGAAATCACTTTCGCTGAAAGAGTCGATGTCGATGGTTCGACACGAAGAGACTGCCGTCTTTTCCTGCGAACCTGCGATCAGATCGAAAACGACGGCATTCAGCTGATAGCCCGTTTGTCGTTCATCGAATTCAAAACTCATTTCGTAGTTCTGAAACCGGCCGGACGGTGCCGCGTCCAATCCTGGCGCCGGAGCGCTTTCGAACGGAATGGCCATCGACGAGGCGGCGAATGCAAGAGCTGCAAGCATCGGAATCTCCCCAGCGGTATACGGGCCTAAACGGGCCGTCGATCATCGATTCGTGATAAAAAGTGCGAACATCAACGTTGAAGGGGAGGGGAGCGATCGCTCCCCTCCCTCTGCAATGGTGCCGTTTTCAGCAGGGTGTCTTAACCATCGTGTAATGGTCTTGTTCGATCCGCTTGCTCGTAGTCATATAAACAGCCGGATTGCGTGTGTGCTTGACGATGGCGCCATCCGCAATGTCTCCGGTCCAACTCGTGCTCTCGGAAGAGACGAGTTTGCCGCGGGTGTTGTATTTGTAAGTCGAGGGGATGTATTCGACCAGATAGCATTTACTGCTACGCTCATCGACATGCTTCTTATACGTTTTGGCTTCTGCGATAGCCGAGAAGGAAACAGCTGCCGCAAAGGAAGACATCTTAAGCAGGACCTTGCGCATGGAAAAGACGCCTCCGTTGTTGTTAAATAGCGCAAGGGAAGGATGTGAGGAGTTTCGCAAAATAGCAACAGACACTTGCCATGAAGATGCCGATTTTTCGGCACATTTTTCTCGGTGTGCGATAATAGTCCATTTTTTGCCCCGAATTGGCGCATTGTCCAATATTGGAACATAAGGGGTGTCGTTTTGAATCGGCTATTGCGCACTCAGCTTGTGACGCCGCTGTCGTTGGTGCCGGTTTTTGCTTCGAAGAATCAATATCACCGCGGCATTTCTCTGCGGAATTTTCTGTGTCCTAGCGGAAATTCCGGCTGGTGCGGTCGCCGCCGGCGTTGTCTTCTCCGCGATCGGCAACCAGACCCAGCAAGGATGTTGCGCCACCGCGTACGTGCCTGATGTCGATATCGCACCATCCAGGACTTCGCCGCGAGGTCCACGGTCTCATCATCTTGAAACTGTCGCAAAATACTGCCACTTTCCGGCTTAGCCGAAGCGTGTATGCGTTCGGCTCGACGGTCTTCCGAGAAAGGGAAAACGACGCTGAGACCAATGGCTGAAGCGAAGAGCGGATTTTATCCGGCTGCTTCCGAAACGCCCGCCGCCGAGACAACCGACGGACCGGCCGTTCTAGAACACGCGCTGCGGAGCCTCGAAGACTCCAAGGGCGAAAACATCGTTTCCATTGACATGAGAGGCAAGTCCGCGCTGGCCGATCACATGGTGATCGTCTCGGGACGGTCGCATCGTCATGTCGGGGCTCTTGCGGATCATCTCCTCAAGGACCTCAAGGTTGTCGGTGTGAAGACGCCGAAGGTCGAAGGCCTTCAGAATGGCGACTGGGTTCTGATCGACACCGGCGATGTGATCTTCCACATCTTCAGGCCGGAAGTCCGCGAATTCTACAATCTGGAAAAGATGTGGACGGTCGGCGGAGACGCTGCGGCAGCGACGGTTCACTGACGAACCGATCTGTAACAGCGGTGTGCGTTCAATCCGGATTTTGTGCCCGCGATGATCTTTTGCGGGCGCGGATGGTGGCGTGCCGCATGTTTGATCACCAGCCGCGACGGTGCGGCTGATGCGGATATCGATCGCCGCGATCGGGCGCCTCAAGCGCGGCCCCGAGCAGGAGCTATTTGATCGCTATATCGATCGGTTCAGGAAAGCCGGACCACAGACCGGCCTCGACTGGCGTACTCTCTCTGAATTTCCCGAGTCCAGAGCGGACGATGCGGACGCCCGCAAGGCTGAAGAGGCTGCGAAGCTGAAGGCGGCTACGACCGATGGTTCGGTTCTCGTCACGCTCGACGAGCGCGGCAAGACGCTGTCTTCGGAAGAATTCGCCGAGGCCCTGGCCGCCTGGCGCGACGCCGGTATCCGCGACTGCACGCTGGTTATAGGAGGTCCCGACGGACATGAGGCCGAATTGCGTCGCAGCGCCGACCTCGCCCTTTCGCTCGGTCGGCTGACATTTCCACACCAGATCGCCCGCATCCTTCTCGCCGAGCAGCTTTATCGGGCCGTCACTATCCTGTCCGGCCATCCGTATCACCGCGCCTGACCACTCCCTTCAATCTTGCGTGCCCCGCGCGCAACGCGGCTCAATTTTTGTGCCAAATCGAGCCGCGCGTCATTGTCGGCGCATGGTTGATGCGTTGTTAAGTTTTCATCGTTTCAATTCGAGCAGGATCGGCGAACGCCTCGAGCGAGGCCGAAATGCTTGAACAGGTTGCAGGCTCGGGGAAGGGGAGCACGGAACGGGTTGAAGGGATGGTCGACATTTCGCGAGCCGTGCCGCGCCCGTTCGTTCGGGCTGGCGGGGCTGGCGCTCGTCTGTCTGCTGCCGTTCTTCCTGCCGTCGAGCGTCCGGGCTGAGGCTGGTCTGGCAACCGGCTCTACCGGCAAAGAAGACCCGATACAGACCGCTGCTCTCGAGCCGGCGAAATCGGTCGTTCTCGAACGCCAGCGTCTCCAGACCCTTGAGGAACTGAGCGCGATCTCGTCCAATGTCGAAGTCACCGAAGAGGTGCTCTCACGGCTCGACAGGGAGATCGAAACCCTCCGCAATGACCGGGATGAAATCCGTCAGGCGATGATCGATGCGGCGCTTCGTCAGAAGGAGGCCAGCGCCAAGCTGACCGAGCTTGAGGCGCAGATCGAAGATCTGTCTTCCGAAGAGGGCGCGCTCAAGGCTTCACTGGCCGAACGTCGCGGACTTCTGGCGGAGGTGCTCGCCGCGCTTCAGCGCCTCGGCCGCAAGCCCCCGCCGGCCTTGCTGGTCAAGCCGGAGGATGCGTTGGGCTCTGTCCGCAGTTCGATCCTTCTTGGCTCGGTCGTGCCCAGCCTGCGCGACGAAACCAGGGTTCTTCTCGCCGATCTGGAAAAGCTCAACGAGGTTCAGAGCGAACTTTCGGCCCGGATGCGCAGCTTCGGCGACGAGCTCTCGGCCCACCGCCGCGAGGAAGAGCGGCTGAAACGCCTCGCCGCCAAGAAGGCATCGCTCGCGGAAGAAAATCTGGAGCGGCGAAACGCGGCCAAACGCCGTGCCGACGAGCTGGCAGGAAAAGCGGAAGATCTGAAGGGCCTGATCGCCTCGCTGGACGAGGATGTGAAGACCGCGCGTCTGGTCGAGGAAGCCGAACGGGAAGCTGCCGAGAAGGCGCGCGCCGAGGCGGCGGAGAAGGCGCGCGAAGCGGAGCGAGTTGAGCGCGAACGCGAGATCGCCGAGCGTAAGGAAAGGCTCAAGGCCGAGAGGCTGGCTCAGCTGGAGGCGGACAAGCAAGCCGCGGAAGTGGAAGCCCTGAAGCTTGCCGAATCAAATCGCGCCGCCGAAGCTGCCCAACTAGCGCGAGAGGCGGAAGCACGGCGATTGGCAGAGGCCGCAAAAGCCACAGAGGCACAGAAATTCGCTGACGTCGAAACCGAAGCCGCCGAGGAGAATCAGCGAATAGCTGAAACCAAAGTTGCGGAAACGGGACCTCGGGTAACCGACGCCCTCTCTGCGGTAGCCGCAACCGAAGAGCCCTACGAAATCGCAAGCCTCGACCCTGACGAAAGCCCGCAAAGCCAAACGCAGACAGATGCTTACGATATCGAGGCCCTCCGCCGCAGCGTTCGCTTCCTGGAGCCGTCCGCCCCATTTTCGACAATGAAGGGGCGTTTGATTCGCCCCGTTGCAGGGCGGAATCTCATCGGTTTCGGCGAGCGCGACGACATTGGACGCCAGACGACGGGTGCATCCTACGCCTCACGTTCCGGCGATGTCGTGACCGCGCCTGCCGACGCCAAAGTCTTGTATTCCGGGCCGTTCCGGTCTTATGGTGAGGTCTTGATCCTGGACGCTGGCGACGGATATCATGTCGTTCTCGCAGGCATGGATCGGATCGATGTCGAGACCGGCCAGTTTGTGTCTGCAGGCGAGCCGATCGCCGCAATGGGTTCACGGCGCCTTGCGAGCGTCAACGCGACGGATTTCGGAACGGAGGGGCCCGCCCTTTACGTCGAGTTCCGCAAAAACGGAAGACCGGTCGATCCATCCGCATGGTGGGCGGATTGAGGCCATGGGAAGGACGGGGAATGTTTCGTAAGCTTTCGATACTCTTTGCCGGAGCGTTGATGGGAGCGGCGGCCGTCACCGTCGCCGGTCAGAGTTCCGGTGTCGCGAACGCGGCAGGCTCCGACACGTACCGGCAGCTGGCGATTTTCGGCGATGTCTTCGAGCGGGTTCGCGCCCAGTATGTCGAAGAGCCGAACGATCAGGAACTGGTCGAGAGCGCCATCAACGGCATGCTCACTTCGCTGGATCCGCATTCCAGCTATATGAACGCCAAGGAAGCGCAGGACATGCGTTCCCAGACCCGCGGCCAGTTTGGCGGTCTGGGCATTCAGGTGACCATGAAGGACGAAGTGGTCCTCGTCGAAGGTTCGCCCTTCGCCGAATCTCCTGCTGAAAAGGCTGGCATTCTCTCGGGCGACCTCATCGTCGAGATTGATGGAGATCAGGTGCGCGGCCTGACGCTTTCCGAAGCCGTCGAAAAGATGAAGGGCGAGATCGGGACCGATGTGAAGCTCACGGTCGTCCGCGAGGGCGCCGAGAAGCCGCTTCGCATGACCCTGACGCGCGATCTCATCACCGTCCAGTCGGTGAAGCACGAAGCCATCGACAATGTCGGGTATATCAAGGTCAATAGCTTCAACGAACAGACCACGGTCGGGCTCGAAGAAGCTGTCGAGGACATCAGCGAAAAGGTCGGCGACGATCTGAAGGGCTATGTGCTCGATCTTCGCTCCAATCCGGGCGGTCTTCTCGATGAAGCCGTTTCGGTGTCGGATGCCTTCCTCCAGAAGGGGGAAATCGTCTCCACGCGCGGCCGCAACGCCGACGAGACCCGCCGCTACAACGCTCGTGCCGGCGACGACATCGACGGCAAGCCTCTCGTCGTACTCGTGAACGGCGGCTCGGCCTCGGCGTCTGAGATCGTGGCGGGTGCCCTTCAGGATCAACGCCGTGCGACGGTTGTCGGCTCGCGGTCCTTCGGCAAGGGTTCGGTGCAGACGATCATCCCGCTCGGTTCGGCTGGTGCGATGCGCTTGACGACGGCGCTCTACTACACGCCGTCGGGTCGCTCGATCCAGGGCCGTGGCATCGATCCGGACATCATGGTCGAGCAGCCGCTCCCCGACGAGATCAAGATTCAGATGGGTCTGGATCCCGAAGAGGACATCAGCCGGGGCGAATCTTCGCTGCGCGGCCACATCACCGGCAATGAGGAGACCGAAGAGGGCTCCGGTTCGTCGAGCTATGTGCCACAGGAACGCGAAGAAGATCTTCAGCTGAAATACGCGCTCGATCTTCTGAACGGCGTCGAGACCAACGCGATGTTCCCGCCCAAGGAACAGGCGAAGGCCAACACGAATTCCTCCTCGGATTCCGCTGCGAACTGATCGCACCGTAAAAACGAAATTCCAGAACGGCTCGGACACCTCGTCCGGGCCGTTTTTGTATGTCCTGTCTGTGCTTGGCCCTCGACTGGCCGAAGCTGCGAGCCGGCGAGCCCCGCGCCAGCCTTGACGGCTAATTTCTTGGGCCATGGACGCCCTATTCTCTCAACCTTTGAAGGCGAAAGCCCGTTCAAGCCGACACGGCCTGCGGCCGACACGGGCTGATTTGGGGCTCGGCACGGTGGCTGCCGGACTGGTCGCGCTATCGCTTTACCCGGCCTGGTTCGACAGGATCGATCGGAGCCCCCCGGAAGCCGTCCAAACCGCCGAAGCGGAAGGCAATCTCGATCCCCTGGCGACAGGCGGCATTTCAAGCGTTCGAGGCACGGCCAAGCATATCGATATCGATGCGGCTCTCGCAGAGCGGGCCCGGCAAAAGGCGGCCGACATTCCCTACCAGCCGGCGAGTATCGAGATTCGAGATCTCGGCGATATGCGGCAGGCGATTTCAGTGGCTCATACGCCGGAATACGAGCTGGTCGAAGATTCCGAATACGGTCCGCTTCCAGCCCGTGCCGCGGATGGACGCCGGCCCTTCGACGTCTATCGAGCCGCTGCGCCTTCGCGCATGGGGCCGAAGGTCGCGATCATCGTCGGCGGGCTGGGGATAAGCCAGTCCGGCACCCAGAGCGCCATCCAGAATCTGCCGCCCGAGGTGACGCTCGCTTTCGCCGCCAACGGAAACAGCCTTGCGCGCTGGATGCAGGAAGCGCGGCGCACTGGCCATGAACTGCTCCTCCAGATGCCGATGGAGCCCGTCGGCTATCCGACGAACGACCCTGGTGAGAACACGATCACGACCGAACAGATGACTGCGGAGGACTTCTCCAGCGTCTACGCGTCCATGAGCCGGATGACGAACTATGTCGGCGTCATGAACTATCTGGGCGGACAGCTGACGGCCGATGCCAGCGCCCTTCATCCGTTCATGAGCGAGCTTGCCAAGCGCGGGCTCATGTATCTTGACGATGGTTCTTCCTCCCGTTCAATCGCGATCGATCTCGCCGAGATGACGTCGACTCCCGCTGGCGCCGCCGATCTCGTGCTCGACGATGTCCAGGATGCCGGCGAGATCAGCCGGCGGCTGGATCAGCTGGAGCAGATCGCCCGAACCAGGGGCAGCGCGATCGGTGTCGCCTCGGCCTTCGAGACGACAACTTCGGCGATCGGCGGCTGGATGCGAGAGGCCGAACGGCGCGGCATCACGGTGGCGCCGGTATCGTCGGTCGTGCGTGATCCGGAGAGACGCTGACGCGCTCATTCATCCTCTGATGTGAACGTGAGCCTCGGCGCGTTCGTCTTGCAATTCCCCCTTGCTCTTTTCCAATGCAGTGCGATCTCATCGACTGAGCAGGCCCTTTGCGGCCGGACCATCCATCGCGACGAGACGATATTGCCCATGAAGCCGGTCGAATACGATCCACTCCCCTTGCGTCCCTGTGTCGGGATCATGGTTCTCAACTCCGACAACCTCGTCTGGGCCGGGCGTCGTAAGGTGGAGGACAAAGGCGAGATGTCGGGCGCGACCAAGCTCTGGCAGATGCCGCAAGGCGGGATAGACAAAGGCGAGGATCCGCTCGAAGCCGCGCGGCGCGAACTCTGGGAAGAGACCGGCATGGAGACGGTCTCATTGCTCCATGAGGCGCCGGACTGGATCGACTACGAACTCCCCGATCATCTGGTCGGCGTCGCGCTCAAGGGGCGTTTCCGGGGGCAGACACAGCGCTGGTTCGCATTCCGCTTCGAAGGCGAGGAGTCCGAAATCCGGATCGACCCGCCGCCGGGCGACGAGAAGGCCGAGTTCGAGGAATGGGCCTGGAAGCCGATGGATGAACTTGTCGATCTCATCGTGCCGTTCAAGCGCGAGGTCTATGAGAAGGTCGTCGCGGCATTCGCCCATCTCAAGGCGTGAAGCCTGCGCTTTCGGTTGGCAGTATGAATCGTTGAAAACAAGCTCCGTATGAGAACCGTGATCGGCATAGCTTGCTTATGCCGGTTGACGTGGAATGTGCGCGCCCCGGTCGATCAATTTCGATGATGTCAGACATACCCAACATTCATTTGTGTAATTATTCGCGTTGATTATGTATGGAGCCATCAGCATCACGGAAAGTGAACGGAGACAGTGTGATGGCTTATTACGATCATACCTCGAACACGGTGCGACAGAACGCTCCCTCGGGCAACGCTTTGATCACTGTAGCCGCGGCTCTCGGCATCATTCTTGCCGTCGGCATTGTCGGCCAGGTCGCGGGTGACTGGACCGGATCGGCGGTAGCGCGCATGAGCCAGACCAGTGCGATCACCGACTGGCGCGGCAACAGTGCTTCCCTCCCAGCCGCTGAGTAATTACCCGCTTTGCGTCGTCGCCTATTCCAGCGCGGCGATGGCTCGGGCGACGTTGGTCAGCTCCTCTCCGGTCAGATCCGGCGAGAGCATGACATCAGGATAAACCTGCCCCCGTGCGACAAAGGCGGCTTGCATTCCGGCCGCCTTCGCGCCGTGACAGTCCCATGCGTGGGTCGCGACCATCATCACAGACCCGGCAGCTTCTCCGGTCGCGGAAACGCCGTGGTCGTAGACGGGCTTGCTCGGCTTGAAATGGTCGATCGTCTCGACCGACAAGATGTCGGTGAAGAACTCCGTGAGACCCGCCTGATCGAGCAGGCTCTTCGTAGAGGCGCGCGCTCCGTTCGAGAGCGCGTAGAGTGGTAGCCCCGCATCTTTCAGGATCGCCAGCGCTTCGGCCGCGTCCTCGTGTGCAGGCATGTTTCGCACGGCCTCGAAGACGTTTTCCTGAGCTTCTTTCGGCGGGTTGAGGCCGCGCTTTGCCAGCAACTGGGCAAGGGCGCCTTTCAAAATTTCCGGAAACGGCTTGATCGTTCGGGTCGCATTGAGCGTGAAGGCATCGCGCAGGCCGAAGGCGAACCACGTGTCGAGGTCGCCCGGCTGAAGGCCGAGCTCGGCCAGAGCGGGCCGCACCGCATCGAGCGCAAAGACTGTCTCGATGATGTCGAAGATGATCGCTTTGGGTTTCTCGTTCGGCATTCGCTTGTCTCGCTCTGGTCGCGGGCACTCCCGGCACCGCTCAAGAAGAACTGGGCCGCCGGTCCAATCCGGCAAATCGGACTGTTCTCCAATCCTCGAAATCATGCTCGTCGGCACCAGATCGTACGAGCATGCTGGCGAGAAGAGGTGAGGGCGGATGACAACATATGAGCAAATGCGCGATGAGCTGGTCGAGGATGAAAAGCTGCGCGTTGCGATCAATCTCGGGAATGCGGCGCTCGCATCGCGTGATGAGACAACCGGCGAACTCGGCGGCGTTACGGTCGCCCTTGCCAAGCGGCTCTGCGCAGCACTTGGCGCCCAACCGGAACTCATCGAGTTCTCCGGCGCCGGCAAGGTGGTGGATGCAGCCCCTGACGATGTCTGGCGAATCGCCTTCTGCGCGATCGATCCGGAGCGAGAGCAGTACGTCGCCTACTCGTCGCCCTATGTTCTGATCGAGGCGAAGGCTCTGGTCCGCGCCGATTCGCCATTACGCAGCGTCGAAGAGCTGGACCGGGACGGCGTCAGGCTGATGGTCGCGAAGGGCTCGGCCTACGACCTCCATCTTTCGGAAAACGCGAAACAAATGGAGTTGGTGCGCGAGGCCGACCCCGGCGCTTCGTTCGCGGCCTTCAAAGCCGATGAGAACTCCGCCAATGCCGTCGCAGGCGTCACTCAATCACTCGAAAAGGCTTTCGGGGACGATCCCACCTATCGGTGGCTTGATGGCACGATCACCGCGATTGGGCAGGCGATGGCGCTGCCGCGCCGCTTTGCGCATCTGTCGGACGAACTCACGCGCTTCATAGAGGAAGCGAAAGCCGACGGATATGTGCGACGCGAGCTCGACAGATCCGGCCAGAACTCGCTCAAGGTCGCCCCGCCAGCGGAATAGGTCGGCTCATCCGGCACGCCGCGCCTGACAACAAAAAACGCCACCCCGAGGGATGGCGTTCAAAAGCTTCTCTGAACTCGTCTTCCGCTCAGGCCGGCAGTAGCGTCTTCGCGTGCAGCAGCTGGGAGAGGTACTCCTCCGCCTTGAAGCGGGCGTCGTCCTGCTCTGCTTCTTCCAGGCGCTTTCGGGCCGCTTCGATATGCTGGTCGAGCTGATCGGCGGTCATGTTGTCCGCCGGCTCGGCATGTTCGGCAAGTAGCGTAAGACCACTCTCGTTGACGTCGGCAAAACCGCCGCGCACGAACAGCTTCTTTTCCTCGCCGCCTGAAAGCTTTGCAGTGACGAGACCCGGCTTCAGCGTCGTCATGAACGGCGCGTGATTGCCCATCACGGTGAACTCACCTTCGTTTCCCGGAACGACGACGGAGTCGGCGTCTTCGGAAAGGAGAAGCTTTTCGGGTGAAACGAGCTCGAATTTGAAACTGTCAGCCATGTCGCCTGTCTTCTGTGGCGTTGACGGTCCGCCCGAAAGCGGTCGGGGAAGGCGCCTTTCCGAAGAAAGACGCGCTTCTCATTGTATCAGGCCGCCTGCGAAGCCTGCTTCTGGGCCTTCTCGATGGCCTGATCGATGGAGCCGACCATATAGAAAGCCGATTCCGGCAGATGATCGTACTCGCCTTCGACGAGACCCTTGAAAGAGCGGATCGTGTCTTCGAGCGCGACCAGTTCGCCGGGCGTGTTGGTGAAGATCTCGGCAACCGCAAAGGGCTGCGAGAAGAAGCGCTCGATCTTACGGGCGCGCTGCACCGTGAGCTTGTCCTCTTCGGACAGCTCGTCCATGCCGAGAATGGCGATGATGTCCTGCAGGGACTTGTACTTCTGCAGGATCTCCTGGACTTCGCGCGCCACCTGATAGTGCTCTTCGCCGACGATCATCGGCTGAAGCATACGCGAGGTGGAGTCGAGAGGATCGACCGCCGGGTAAATGCCCTTTTCCGAGATCGAGCGATTGAGAACCGTCGTCGCGTCCAAGTGGGTGAAGGTCGTCGCAGGCGCCGGGTCGGTCAAGTCGTCGGCAGGAACGTAAATCGCCTGAACCGAGGTAATCGAACCCTTGTTCGTCGTGGTGATGCGTTCCTGCATCTGGCCCATGTCGGTCGCTAGCGTCGGCTGATAGCCCACAGCCGAAGGAATACGTCCGAGAAGCGCCGAAACCTCGGAGCCTGCCTGGGTGAAGCGGAAGATGTTGTCGACGAAGAACAGAACGTCCTGGCCGGCATCGCGGAAGTGCTCGGCAATCGTCAGACCGGTGAGCGCGACGCGGGCGCGGGCTCCCGGGGGCTCGTTCATCTGACCGAAGACAAGCGCTGCCTTCGAACCTTCGGCTGAGCCATTGTTCTTGTGCGGATCGACGTTCACGCCGGACTCGATCATCTCGTGGTAGAGATCGTTGCCCTCGCGCGTACGCTCGCCGACGCCGGCGAACACCGAGTAACCACCGTGCGCCTTCGCGACGTTGTTGATCAGCTCCTGAATGAGAACCGTCTTGCCGACGCCGGCACCGCCGAAGAGGCCGATCTTACCGCCGCGGGCATAAGGCGTCAGAAGGTCGATGACCTTGATGCCGGTGACAAGGATCTGCGATTCCGGCGACTGCTCGATATATTCGGGAGCCGACTGGTGAATCGCGCGGGTCTCGTTCGAGTTGACCGGGCCGACCTCGTCGATCGGCTCACCGATCACGTTGAGAATACGGCCGAGCGTCGCGTCGCCGACGGGAACCTGAATAGGGTTGCCGGTGTCGCTGACCGGCTGGCCACGAACGAGGCCCTCGGTCAGGTCCATCGCGATGGTGCGAACCGTGTTCTCGCCGAGGTGCTGGGCAACTTCGAGAACCAGGCGGTTGCCGTTGTTGTCGCATTCGAGCGAATTCAGGATCGCCGGGAGATGGTCGTCGAACTCAACGTCGACGACCGGGCCGATGACCTGGGCAACGCGGCCTGTCGGCCGGTTCTGATTGTCGGTGTCAGCCATCGTGGCCTCCTTCCATAAGAGTGTACTAGAGCGCCTCGGCGCCCGAAATGATTTCGGTCAGCTCGGTCGTGATCTGGGCCTGGCGCTGCCGGTTGTAGGAAATCTCGAGGTCCTCGATCATGTCGCCGGCATTGCGTGTTGCATTGTCCATGGCGGTCATGCGCGCACCCTGCTCGGACGCAGCGTTTTCGAGAAGAGCCCGAAGGATCTGGATCTTGATGTTGCGCGGGATCAGCTCGTCGAGGATCCCGGCCGGATCGGGCTCGTATTCGTAGGTCGTGCCCGCCTTCGAACCCTTGTCTTCGCTCTCTTCCTCGTCCGCTTCGACCGAAGCCGGAATGACCTGCTGGCCGGTCGGGACCTGGGTCATCACGTTCTGGAATTCGGCGTAGAAGAGGTGGCAGACGTCGAATTCGCCGGCCTCGAACATGTCGATGACCTTGTCGCCGACCTGCGCTGCCTCGTCGAAGCCAACGCGGCCTGTTTCGCGGAAGCTGATCGAGTCGACGATCTTTTCGGACAGATCGCGGCGCATCAGGTCGAAGCCCTTTTTGCCGACCGCATAGAACTTGACCGACTTGCCGTTGGCTTCGAGTTCACGCTGCTTGGCTCGGGCCTTCTTCACGATAGAGGCGTTGAAGCCGCCGCACAGGCCGCGATCAGCGGTGAAGACAACGAGCAGATGCACGTCGTCCTTGCCCGTGCCGGTCATCAGCTTGGGGGCTTCGTTCTGATTAACGCCGGCAAGATTGGTGAGAACCGAATGCATGCGCTCGGCATAGGGGCGCGCATTCTGCGCCGCTTCTTCAGCTTTGCGCAGCTTCGACGCGGCCACCATCTGCATGGCCTTGGTGATCTTCTTGGTCGACTTGACCGAGGAGATACGATTTCGAAGATCCTTCAGGGATGCCATTGGGTTTCGCGCGTCTCCGGGATGTCGCGGCCCGGCCGCCTTTAATTCAGGGGCCGGGCGGTTCCGTTTGATGTCGGTCGCTTGCGCCGATCGATCAGGCGAAGTTCTTCTTGAACTTGTCGACCGCCGATTTGAGCTTGTCCTTGATCTCGTCGTTCAAGGTCTTCTTCTCCGCGATCGCGTCGAGAACGTCCTTATGTTCGTTCCGCATCGCGTTCAGGAGACCCTCCTCGAACTCGCCGACCTGATCGACCTTGAGATCGTCGAGATAGCCGTTCGTGCCGGCATAGATCACAACGACCTGCTCTTCCGTCTTCAGCGGCGAGAACTGCGGCTGCTTCAGAAGCTCGGTCAGGCGTTGACCGCGCTTGAGGAGTCGCTGGGTCGAAGCGTCGAGATCCGAGCCGAACTGGGCGAAGGCTTCCATCTCGCGATACTGGGCGAGCTCGCCCTTGATCGAGCCGGCAACCTGCTTCATCGCCTTGATCTGTGCGGACGAACCCACGCGGCTGACCGACAGACCGACGTTCACGGCCGGACGGACGCCCTGGTAGAACAGCGTCGTCTCGAGGAAGATCTGGCCATCGGTAATCGAGATCACGTTGGTCGGGATGTAGGCCGAGACGTCGCCCGCCTGGGTCTCGATGACCGGCAGCGCGGTGAGCGAACCTGCACCGTGATCGTCGGAGAGCTTCGCAGCGCGCTCGAGAAGACGGGAGTGCAGATAGAAGACGTCGCCCGGATAAGCCTCGCGTCCCGGAGGACGACGAAGCAGCAGGGAAATCTGGCGGTAGGCGACGGCCTGCTTGGACAGATCGTCGTAGCCGATCATGGCGTGCATGCCGTTGTCGCGGAAATATTCGCCGATCGTGCAGCCGACGAAGGGCGCGATGTACTGCATCGGAGCCGGGTCGGATGCGGTCGCGGCGACAACGATCGAATACTGCATCGCGCCGCGCTCTTCGAGCGTGCGGACGAACTGAGCGACAGTGGAACGCTTCTGGCCGACAGCGACATAGATACAGAACAGCTTGTCGTTGTCGCGGCCTTCGTCATGGGCCGGCTTCTGGTTCAGGATCGTGTCCAGAAGAATGGCCGACTTGCCGGTCTGACGGTCACCGATGACGAGCTCGCGCTGGCCACGGCCGATCGGGATGAGGGCATCGATGGCCTTGAGGCCAGTCGACATCGGCTCATGCACCGACTTGCGCGGGATGATGCCCGGTGCCTTCACGTCGACGCGGCGATTTTCCGAGCTTTCGATCGGGCCCTTGCCGTCGATCGGGTTGCCGAGACCGTCGACGACGCGGCCGAGAAGGCCCTTGCCGACCGGCACTTCCACGATGTTACCGGTCCGCTTGACCGTATCGCCTTCTTTAATGTTTCGGTCCGAGCCGAACACGACGACGCCGACATTGTCGGCTTCGAGATTCAGGACCATGCCCTGAATGCCGTCGGAGAACTCGACCATCTCACCGGCCTGGCAGTTATCGAGGCCGTAGACGCGGGCGATACCATCGCCGATCGAGAGAACCTGACCGACCTCGGAAACTTCGGCTTCGGCACCGAAGTTCTTGATCTGGTTTTTCAGGATATCGGAAATTTCCGCGGGGCGGATGTCCATCAGCCGACCTCTTTCAGTGCAAGCTTGAGCGAATTGAGTTTGGTGCGGATCGAGGTATCGACCATGCGCGAACCGATCTGCACGATCAGTCCACCGAGGATCGAGGGATCGACCCGCTCGCGAAGGGTGACGGTCTTGCCGGCATAATTGCCGAGAACGTCCTTGAGTTCGTTGCGTTCGGCGTCGCTCATTTCCGTGGCGGTGGTCACTTCTGCCTCGATCTCACCGCGATGGGCGGTGGCGAGTTGCTTGAAGCGCCGAATCATACCGGGAAGAACGAACAGCCGGCGATTTTTCGCGACAACCTTGAGAAAATTGCCCGTCAACGCGCTGGGCTGGGCGCTGTTCACGATCGCTTCCACTCCCTTCGTCTGCTCATCGGCAGTGAAGGCAGGGCTTTCGACCAGACGCCTGACATCCGCGTTCTCATCGATCAGGTCGCGGAAGCCATCCAATTCGGATTCGACGGTCTCGATGGAGCCGTACTCGCGCGCAAGATCGAAGAGGGATTGGGCGTAGCGGTCAGCAACTTCCGAAACGGGAGAGGATGATTTTGCCACGGACGACCGTTTCTCTTTCGCGTTGGTTGTTCTTAGATTTTCAGCTTGAGGTCACACGAGAAGGTGAGCCGTCCACCAAAAATATCAAGAAGGAAGAGGCGCACACGATCGCATCCACATCACCCTTCGTGAAGACAGCGGACCCTCTAGCATAGGGTTTTTGGCGCGACAACATGCTCAAGGCCGGTTTCGGCGCCGAATGGCGAACGGTCGCGCAGGGGGCGAAGGATGATCCGAAAAACCCCGGATTTCAAACGGTTTCAGGTGATTGAGTTAGGGCGAACACCGTGCGGATCACCATTGCGTCAGGTGATAAATCCAAGAGCGGGTGCGAGAGCGGCAAAGGCAAGGGCAAGCATGATCAGCAGAACGAGCCAGTTCAGAAGCGTCACGCCGTCATCGGAGAGAATCGATACGAAGCGGCCGAATCCGCTCATCAGCCACCCCGCTCCCAGGCAGAGCTGGATGAACATCTGATCAAAGAAAAACAGGGCCACGATCCCGACGCCGAGCCAGAAGCCGGCGATGATGGAGCGTGGCTCGCCCGCTGCTTCGGGCCGCGTCTCACGTGCCTGAAGCCTGAGAGCGCGAAGCGTGAGGCGCGGTGCGAAAAGCGCGATCAATCCGAGGAGGATCGTTACGCAAGCCGCAATGAACGGCAAAAGGTCGCGGAATTCGGTGGGAACGGCAAATTGCATGGAGGATCGGACGTGCTGGAGAGAAAGACTTCCGACCTATAGACCATGGCGACAAGCCGGCGAAAGCGGTCCGAGTGTTCAAATACTGATCGTTGCCGGTGTAAGCGGGACGGCATCACGTGCAGAGGCTGGCTGTGGCGGCAATGCCGCCCTTGTCAATGCGTCCCGGAATTCGCGACCGCGCTGATGCAGCGGCCCTGAATTTCGACCTTTTCTTTCTTGTCGCCCCAGTGCACCGTCATGGTTCCGTCGTATTCGATGCCGCTCGATGTCTTCTTCGTTTCGTCGATCGAAACGGAGACGTTGATCCGGGGCTCGCCGGCCGACCGCCAGACGGTCGTGACCGTGCCTTCGCGATTCGGCGCCGACTTGCCGCGTTCGAGTTCGCGGACAATGCCATTGGCCATGATGTAACCGCGTTCGAGAAGCGTGGCTCTGCTTTCGCCCGGGGAAGCCATGGTGACGAAAACCAGGGGTTGGGCTTCCTTTGTCTCCATCGTCGGCACGGCATCCGTGCCGCCGGTAAAGCCGCATTGGCTTTCAATCGGCGCCCAATGGAGTTCGCCGAGACGCAGAGCCTGTGCTGGATCGCCGACATTCGGCAAGGCAGTTTGCCCCGGCTCCGTGCTTTCGAAGGGCGGTGGCTCGCTCACCTCGCCAGAATCACCCTGAGCATCGGCGGACATGATGAGGGCGGAGAACGAGGTCATCGCGATAAGGATCAGCCCAAAAAGGCGAAACGTTTTCGGTCCCTGAACTCTCACCGGTCTATCCTCCCTCGCATTTCTCTCGCTGCGTCAGCTTTGGCGCGAAACGTCACAAAAAGCTCTGAGGGTCAATGTCGATCTGCATCTGGACCGACCCCCGTGGCGGTGCAGCGCGTTGAAGCGTCGCACGCAAATAGGACTGAAGCGGGGCACGGCGCGAGCCCTGAATGAGAAGGCGGAAGCGATGGCGGCCGCGCAATACCGCGAGCGGCGCTTCGGCTGGACCGAGAATTTCGAGGTCGGGATCGTCGGGCGCGGCCTGGCGCAGCTGGCGGGCATGATCCTCGGCTTCTTTCTTCGAATTGGCCGAGACGACGATTGCGGCGAGGCGGCCAAACGGCGGAAGCTGGGAGCGCTCCCGCTCGGCGATTTCCCGCGTGTAAAATGCCTCCGCATCGCCCGACGCGATCGCCTGCATCACCGGATGTTCGCTTTGATAGGTCTGGATCAGCCCCCGACTCGCCTTGCCGGTTCGGCCTGCTCGCCCGGTCACCTGATGAAGCAGCTGAAATGTGCGCTCGGCCGCGCGGGGATCGCCGTTCGCAAGGCCGAGATCGGCGTCGATCGCGCCGACCAGCGTCATCATCGGAAAGTGGTGACCCTTGGCGACCAGCTGTGTGCCGATCACGATGTCCGCCTCACCCTCGGCAATCGCGTCAAGCTCCCGGCGCAGACGCCGAGCGCCGCCGGGTAGATCGGATGACAGGAGAATCGTGCGCGCTTCGGGGAGATCGGTCAGCATCTCCTCTGCGATCCGCTCGACGCCGGGCCCACAGGCGACGAGATGATCCAGAGTACCGCATTCCGGGCAGGCTTCCGGCCGGGCAACCTGAAAGCCGCAATGGTGGCATTGCAGGATGCCGCGAAGCCGATGGTCGACGAGCCAGGTGGAGCAGGACGAGCACTGGAAGCGATGGCCGCAGACCCGGCAGAGGGTGAGGGGGGCATAGCCGCGGCGATTGAGGAAGAGCAGCGCCTGCTCGCCCCGACCAACGGTTTCCTTGATCGCGGTGAGGAGAAGCGGCGAGACGAACCGTCCGCGCGGTGGTGGAACTCGTCGCATGTCGACGAGCGATAAATCCGGCATCGAAGCTTCGGCATAGCGGGCTTCGAGCCGCAGATGCCGGTAGCGGCCGAGATCGGCGTTCACCCGCGTTTCGACCGAGGGCGTCGCGGAGGCGAGGATGACCGGGAAACCGCCGACGCGACCGCGCACAACCGCCATGTCGCGGGCATGATAAAAGGTGCGGTCTTCCTGTTTGTAGGCCGGGTCATGCTCCTCGTCGACGATGACGAGGCCGAGCTCCTTGAACGGCAGGAAGAGCGCTGAACGCGCGCCGGCGACGACGCGGACGCGGCCCTCGGTGACCTGCCGCCAGATCTTCTCGCGCATCTTGGGCGCGATGTCGGAATGCCATTCGGCGGGCGGCGCGCCGAAGCGATCGTGGAAGCGGTCGAGAAAGCTCTGGGTGAGGGCAATTTCAGGAAGGAGAATCAGCACCTGCTTGCCGGCATCGAGTGCCGCCGCGACGGCCTCGAAATAGACCTCCGTCTTGCCGGAACCGGTGACGCCTTCGAGAAGCGTGACCGAGAATTCGTGCGCCCGGCCGGTCTCGGCGAGTTCGCCCGCGACCTCGCTCTGCTCGTCGCTCAGCGCGGCGCGTCCATAGCTCGTATCGGGTTCGGCGACGGCAGGCGGTGGCGGAAACTTCACCGTTCTGAAAGCGCCGGCCTTCATCAAACCGTCGACCACCGAGGGCGTCACCCCGGCGGCATGCGCAAGCCCGGACTTCGTCCAAACCGCAGCCTCTTCCGCCGCTTCGAAGATGCGCCGGCGCGCATCCGTCATCCGTTCGGGGCGAGATTCGGTTGCTTCGAGCCCCTCGATCCACGGTTCGGGATCGAACGCCGCCGGCGCACGTAGCGCCATACGCGCGACGAGGCCCGGCGGGGAAAGCGTATAGTCCGCCACCCAGTCGATGAAGCGGCGCATTTCTGCCCCAAGGGGCGGGCAATCGAAAGAATGGGTGATTGGCCGCAGCTTCTTCGGATCGATTGATTCGTTTTTGTCGGCTTCCGCGTCCCAGACGACGCCGGCCACCTGACGCGGACCGAGGGGCACCTGCACGATCGCACCCGGCTCGACCGTCATACCTTCCGGTACGGCGTAGGAATATGGCCGGCCTACCGGAAGCGGCACGAGGACGGGTACGGTCGTCTGCGGAAAGAGGTCGCCACTCGCCGTCACGCCGGATCCTGATTCGATGGGTTTCGCCATTGGGCGAGGATATAGGAATCGGCTGCGGCACATAACAAAAGCGCCGCGGGGAAGCCACGGCGCTTTATGGATCGAGATGTTGTCTCGATGCGAATTAGGTCTCGACGGCCTGGAAATGGCTTTCGAGGAAATAGAGACCTTCGTCGACGCCCCGCCCGACTTCGGTCAGGAGGTCTTCGGTAAGGTCGTCACCGGCTTCGCCGGCTTCATCGATGCCTTTCATCAGACCGGCCGACCACTTCGCGTAGGAATCCGACAGGCGTCGCAGATGCGCTTCGGAATCCACGAGATCAAGCGGATAGGGATCAAGCAGCGTGTTCTCGGTCGCGGCCTGAACCGTGCCGTGTGCCTGCCCGCCCAGCGCGGTCAGGCGTTCGGCGATGTCGTCCACGAATTCTTCGGTGGTTTCGTGTAGCTCGTCGAAGAGCTTGTGGACCGCGATGAAGTTGAGACCCTTCACGTTCCAGTGGGCCTGCTTCGTTTGGTAAGTGAGGTCGAGTGCCGTCGCGAGATGGGTCTGCAGAAGCTGCACCATCGCGCCGCGCGTGTTCTCGGAGAGGGGATGCTTGGTGGCGTGCAGGGACGCCTGGCCTTTGGTTGCCATGATGTCGTACCTTTGAAATGCAATAATAACGTTGTCGCCCGACCCAGCTTTCCAGTGCCAACCATTTTGCGGCCGGATGCCGTTGGGCGTTTCGAAATGTTTAATAGCTCCCGCGCATGTCAGTTCCATCACGGCAGGATGGCCGCACCGTTCACTTCTTCTGTAGCTGGATAAGCGTTTCGGAAGAGCCTAGGCCGCGCGGCAGTCCGCGCAGGAGCCGATGAGTTCGATATTGGCGCGGCGGACGGCAAAGCCGCGATCCTCGCCGCGACGGGTGAGATCTCCGGTGAGATCCGCATCCTCGAATTCCGTCACGCTCCCGCAGGTCTCGCAGATCATGAATCCGGTCGCCGAATGGGCTGTGCAGCCGCCATGACTGCAGGCGACAAAGGCGTTGAGGCTTTCGAGCCGATGGGCGCTGCCAATCGCAACCAGCTTGTCGAGCGCGCGATAGACCTGAAGCGGCGCCTTGAGACCCTCGCCGCGCAGTCGATCGAGGATCGCATAGGCACTCATGGGGCGTTCCGCTGCGCGTAATTCGCCGAGGACGAGCGACTGGTTGCGCGTCAGCTTTGCGGGCTGTGCTTCTTGATGGTGATGGACGGGGTGATTGCTCATCGTGCGTCGATCTCCCGAGCAGGAGTTTTCCGCAAGTCCGGTAGTTTGAACTGAGCGATCAGAAACAGCGCCAGAGCCGCTACGACGATTGACGGACCGGACGGCGTGTCGAAATTGAGCGATCCGTAGAGGCCGAAGATAACCGAAGCCGCGCCGAACAGGGCTGCGAGGCCGGCCATCAGCTCGGGCGTTGCCGCAAAGCGCCGTGCGGTCGCTGCCGGGATGAGGAGGAGGGCGGTGACGAGAAGCGCGCCGACGATCTTGAGCGCCATAGCAACGACCCCGGCCATGAGAAGGAAGAAGACGATATCGACCCGGCCGGGCGAATGGCCCTCGGCCTGCGCGATCTCAGGGCTTACCGTCGCGGCAAAGAGCGGGCGCCAGATGAAGGCGAGGACTGCAAGCACCAGCGCGCCGCCGAGCCATATCTGGAGAATGTCGAGTTGGGAGACGGCGAGGATGTCACCGAAAAGATAGCCCATCAGGTCGACCCGCACGCTGCCGAGGAAGGAGAGCGCGACAAGACCGATCGCCAGCGCCGAATGGGACAGAAGTCCGAGCAGCGTATCGGAGGCAATTGAGCCGGAACGGCGGAGCCCGAGAAGCGACAGGGCGACGAGAACGGAGACGGCGAACACCGCCACCGTCATATTCGCCTCGAACAGAAAAGCGATCGCAACGCCCAGAAGTGCGGCATGGGAGAGCGTATCGCCGAAATAGGCGAGCCGGCGCCAGACGACGAAGCAGCCGAGCGGCCCGGCGACAAGGGCAACGCCGACACCCGCAATTAAAGCTCTGGTGAAGAAATCATCGAGCATTGCCGGTTTCCTCCATGGACTTGTCGTCAAACGTCATGATGCCCTTAGCCGAGGCGTGCCCGTGATGCTCTTCGCCGTGGTGGTGATGATGGCCATGGCCGCAACCGTCGCCATGGTCGTGTGACACTCCATCCTCGCCATAGGCGATTCGGCCGTCCGGCAGGTGGACGTGATCGTGGTCGTGTTCGTAGACCGCCAGTGTTTCGGCTGCCCGTGCCCCAAACAGCTGGCGATATTCTGGCATGGCCGCCACCGCGCGCGGCGCGCCGTGGCAGCAGACATGGCCATTGAGGCAGAGCACCCGGTCGGTCGCGGCCATCACCAGATGCAGATCGTGCGAGACGAGGAGCACCGCGCAGCCGATCTCCTTGCGGATCGCCTGGATCAGTTCGTAGAGCGCCACCTCACCGCCGAGATCGACGCCCTGGGCCGGTTCGTCGAGCACCAGAAGGTCAGGGCGCCGGGCAATCGCTCGTGCGAGTGCAACCCGCTGGAACTCTCCGCCAGAGAGATCGGCCAGTTGCGTCTTCGCCAGATGAGCGACGCCGGTGCGTTCAAGCGCCGCGTCGACTTCTGAGGGCTTCAGCGGCGCTGTCAGGCGCATGAACCGGTCGACGCTGAGCGGTAGCGTCCGATCGACGGAAAGCTTCTGTGGCACATAGCCGACGCGGATCGAGGCCTGCCTTTCGACGACGCCTTCGTCGGCCGGGAGGATGCCGAGCGCGAGCTTGGCCGTGGTCGACTTGCCCGCACCATTCGGGCCGATCAACGTCACGATCTCGCCTCTGGCGATTTCGAGATTGACGCCCCTGATGAGCCAGCGTCCCGAACGGGCGATGCCGACACCCTTCAGTGCAAGAAGGGGTGTATTCGGGCTCGTACCTTTCAGCGGCTGCGTCAGGGTGTTTCCGAAAAATTTTGGTGGGCTGAGGGTCATACGGCTTGGCTTGAGCGATGTTATAATATAACGGTCATGAGAGTAACGTTATAACATTCTGATGCACATGTCGCGGAGAAAACGACGATGTCCCAACTGATCCTCACTCATATCCGGCTGTCCAAGTCGCTGTTTCTCGGTTTGTCGGTCTTGGGTCTGACCGCCGGCCAGGCGCAGGCCGCACCGAAGGTCGTCGCCTCGATCAAGCCGGTCCATTCACTTGTCGCAGCTGTGATGGATGGGGTCGGATCGCCCGACCTTGTGGTCGACGGAGCCGGCTCGCCCCATGCCTATGCGATGCGCCCGTCTCAGGCTGCGACATTGCAGGATGCCGATCTCGTTTTCTGGGTCGGCCCATCGCTGGAGAGCTTTCTGGTCAAGCCGGTCGAAACCCTTGGGGACGGCAAATCGGTGACGTTGATGGATGCAGATGCCGATGACGACCACGCCGGCGAGCACGGCGACGGACATGATCATGTGGCCCATGAAGAGGAGGGGGCCGAAGACGAAGACGGTCATCATCACCATGAAGGCGCCGATCCGCATATCTGGCTTGATCCGGTCGAGGCTGGAGAAATGGTTCATCGCATCGAAGAAGCGCTCGCCGAAGCTGATCCCGAGAACGCTGCGGCCTATGAGGCGAACGCCGAGAAGCTCGAAACGCGCCTGACCGAACTGACCGGCGAAATCGAGACGACGGTCGCGCCGGTCAAGGACACGCCGTTCGTCGTTTTCCACGATGCGTATGAGCATTTTTCGGAGCGCTTCGGCATCGAACCTGAAGCCAGCGTCACGCTCAGCCCCGATCGCACGCCAAGCGCCGCGCATATCGCCGAGGTTCAGGGCATTCTGCAGGAAACACAGGCTGCCTGCATCTTCGCAGAGCCGCAGTTCGAGCCGAAACTTGTGGATGTGCTGATCGAGGGAACATCGACGCGAAAGGCCGTGCTCGATCCGTTGGGCGCCGATCTCACCGACGGCCCTGATCTCTACTTCGAACTCATGCGCAATCTCGCCGGCTCGCTGCGCGATTGCCTCGGCGGGGAGAGCTGATCTCTTCCTGCGCCGGTTCTTAGCGCCGAGGTCATGTTCTCGCGTAAAAGAAAAAAGCCGGCGCGCTCGATGTGAGCACGCCGGCCGAGATGAACCGCTAAGCGGCTATCGGTCTGTTCGACTTAGTTGGAGGCGCCGTCCAGTTCTTCGGTTTCAGACGAGCCATCCATGCTGCTCGAACCCGAGGAGCTGTCCATCGAGCTGGACCCGGACGAGCTGTCCATCGAGTCCGACGTCGACGAACTGCCGGTGGCCGCCGCGCCAGCTTCAGGTGCGCGCTGGGCACCCATGACGCGGCCGCTCGTATCGATCATCATGAGGACCTGTTCGCCATCGGGCGTCTGGGCCTGGACCATGTACGCGGCATCCATGATCTCTGCGTCTTCGTAGCCGGCGTCCTCAAGCGCTTTCAGCACCTTTTCTTGCGAGGCGACCATGTCTTCGGTCGACATCGGAGTGTTGCTCGTGGTGCTCGCGGAGCTCGAGCTAGTGCTGGACTCTGACGTTGTGGCGGCACCGGTGCTGCCGTTCGTCATGTCGCTTGATGAGTCGCTGGACTGGGCAAGAGCCGGGCCCATGCTGAGTGCGATCACGGACGTTGCGAGAATGAGCTTCTTCATAGCGAAGTGTCCTCTTGTTTTTTCATGATTGGCCCTTGGCCGATCATGATTGGAATTCGGCATGAGAGCTGCGCGGATCAAAAGCGCTAACATTCTGATCCAAAATGGCTCTCTTGGCCGTCCTTGGTGTGCGAAACGTTGTGTTGTCGCTTCTGGGGGGCACAATGCATGGGAGGCGAGAGCGTTCAAATTGTTTAGCGGAAATTTGCATTAATCTTTGGAAATGCGCGGTTCACAAAACGTTGCCGGAAATCGACTTGGCGTTGCGGAATGTATTCATTTCTAAGCCAGTTGCCTGGCTGCATATTTACTTCAGCAGCGAATGGTCAGTCCGACCGATGATCATGTAAACGATCCGCACGGCTTCGGGCGCGAATGCGAACAGCCCAAGCTTCGCATGAAGGGTTGCGGAGGAACGAAGTTCGACGGCAGACTGCCGGCGTGACTCCAGCCTTATACCCAATCTCGGATGACATCATGACCGTCACGCTCGGCCTCGATCTCGGGACCTCCTCCCTGAAAGCGCTTCTCGTCGGAGACGACGGCAAGCCGATCGCCTCTGCGACCGAGCATCTCACCGTAGAGCGGCCGGCCTTCGGATGGTCCGAGCAGAACCCGGAGAGCTGGATCGTCGCCTGCGAGGCCGTTCTGTCCCATCTCAAGCGCGACCATGCCGACGCGCTTGCCGCCGTCGAAGGCATCGGTCTCTCCGGTCATATGCATGGCGCCACCCTAATCGATGCGGACGACAATCCGCTGCGCCCCTGCATTCTCTGGAACGATACGCGGGCGGCGAGCGAGGCGGCTAATCTCGATGACGACGAATCGCGAAAGATCACCGGCAATATCGTCTTTCCGGGCTTTACCGCACCGAAGCTCGACTGGGTTCGCGCAAATGAGCCGGAGGTTTTCGAAAAGGTGGGAGCCGTCCTACTGCCGAAGGACTATCTGCGACTCTGGCTCACCGGCGAGCGGGTCTCGGAAATGTCCGATGCCGCCGGAACCTCCTGGCTCGATACCGGCGCCCGGGACTGGTCGGACCGGATGCTGGAACGCACACATCTCTCCCGCTCCAACATGCCACGTCTCGTCGAAGGCACGGAGGTTTCAGGCGAATTGCGCGCCGAACTTGCCGAGCGCTTCGGTCTGAAGAAGGGTGTAAAGGTCGCCGGCGGGGCGGGCGATAATGCAGCCTCGGCCTGCGGTGTCGGCGTGTCGGAACCCGGCAGCGGTTTCCTCTCCCTCGGCACGTCCGGCGTCCTCTTCACGCCGGCGGCCGGGTACGAACCGGCGCCCGAAACTGCGATCCACACCTTCTGCCACGCCCTTCCCGGCCTCTGGCATCAGATGGGCGTGACGCTTTCGGCAGCGGGCTCGATCGAATGGCTCTCCAAGCTGCTCCACGAAAAGCCGGGCGACCTGACCGGCGCCCTCGGCGAGCACGTGTCGGCACCGGGCCGGCTCACCTTCCTCCCGTATCTCTCCGGCGAGCGCACGCCGCATAACGACGCCGAGATTCGCGGCGTCTTCGCCGGACTGGAAGCCGATACAGGTCGTGAAGCGATGACACGGGCTGTGATGGAGGGTGTCGCCTTCTCCATGCGCGACTGTCTGGAGGCCGGCGCTGCCTCTTCCCGTCCGAAACGGCTTGTCGCCGTCGGTGCCGGGGCGCGCTCGGCCTACTGGCTGCAACTTATGGCGACGGTTCTGAAGACCGAGATCGTATTGCCTGAGGCGGGCGATTTCGGCGCGGCCCTTGGTGCCGCCCGTCTCGGCCGATGCGCAGCAACGGGCGAGGACCCGTCCTCCGTCATGACCATTCCGCCGATCGCGAAAAGCTTCGAACCTCAAGCGGATATGGAAGACGCGTTCGAAGAAGCCTACGGTCACTACCGGGCGCTCTACCCGGCGATCGCGGCTTTGAGTACCCAAAATGGCTGACGGCCGCCTCGATCAGTTGGCGAGGAGACCGCGCATCAGCGTTGTGACACCGAAGCTTTCGAGGACGACCCAGCCGACGATCGCGCCGTAGAGGGCGAGCAGCATGACGCATTCGCCGCGCTTCAGCACCATGGAGGTGCGAAGCGCCACGAAGAGAGCGATCGTCGCAAGTGTCAGCAGGCCCATCATGGGCGCGGCGACGGAGAACACGATGACAGTCGTGCCGGCGACCATCACGCCGGCGGGGATGGCGACGAGCAGATCGAAAATGTTCGAGCCGAGGACGTTGCCGATCGAAATCACCCCATTGCCTCTGGAGGCCGCGCGCACCGAGATGAAGGCGTCCGGGATCGAGGTCCCTGCCGCGATCACCGTGAAGCCCCAGAGAAAGCTCGGCGTGTCGAAGATCTCGCCGAAGCTGATCGCGGCGCGAACCAGACCTTCGACGCCTGCGACGATAGCGAGAAGCGAGGCCCCGAAGATCAGCAATTGTTTGCCGACCGCGATGGCCGGCTTCTCCTCGTCGTCTTCGCTGTCGACGGTCTCAAGATACTGAACGAAGACATAGAGGCCATAGAGCCCGATCGGGATCAGGGCGAGGAGACGATTGACCTCGCCGTCCACGGTCCCATTGCCCGTGTCGACCGGGAAATAGATCACGGCGAAACAGAAGGTGAGCAGCAGCACCGCTACCGAGATCATGTAGAACTGGGCTTCCTTGAAAACGAGCTCGCGATTGCTCTCAAGTCGGCCCTCCTTGGCAAAAAGTCCGGAGAGGGCAGGGATCACGAGGATATTGAAGATCGCCGAGCCGACGATCGCGGCGACGCCGAGCTGGAATTCACCGTGGATGAGCGCCGAGATCACAGTCGTCGCCAGCTCCGGAAAGCTCGATCCGACGGCGACCACGATCGTGCCCTGCACGACCGGCGGCAATCCGTAGTGCTGGGACAGTTTCTCGCTCGATCCTTCGAGTGCGCCGCTCGCCTTCCAGACGATGGCGATCGAGGCGGCTGCAACCGCGATCCAGATCAGTATCGTCAAGGGCTCAACCACTGTCGCTTCGCGTTAAGCGCTCGAAACTAGCGCTTGCGCGAGCCCGGCAAGCCCGGTTCCGGGACCCGACCGGGCCTCCGTTGTCTCTAGCAGCACTTCGCCGGAGTCGAGAACCCGATCCCGTCAGGCATAGCTTTGCTGGTGATCGCCGCCTGCGCGATTAGCCACCGATGCGCGGGGTCGACAGGAATGATACCTGGATGCAAGGCGTTTGCCCTCATTGGTAGCAGTCGCAAAAAGCATCAATTCGGTTAACCAGCGACAAGCCGCCCCTCTTTTCAATCGGCTTCCGTTTACGTAAATGTATAGAACGTAATCTTTGACGTCGGTATTCGGGCGACTGCACGCTCGGCCTTCATGCCAGCGGCCGGACTCGCCGAATTCCGTCGTGGGGACTGGAAACAAAACCTATTCGCCTACGTTAGTTTGCATTGGACGGGGTGAAGCAACGAGGAGTGCATCTGCATGTCTTGGCGAGCCGAGAAGCTGACCCGTCCGATCTATAAGTGGGCGAAGGGCGTGATGCCCGCGATTTCCGAGACCGAGAAAGAGGCGATTGACGCCGGCACGGTTTGGTTCGATCGCGAACTCTTCACCGGCAATCCGAACTGGCAGAGCCTCGTCGACATGCCTCCGGCCAAGCTGACCGAGGAAGAACAGAATTTCCTCGACGGGCCGGCATCCGAACTCTGCGCGATGATCGACGACTGGAAAATCATCAGCGAGGATCACGATCTGCCGCCGGAAGCCTGGGCTTACATGCGCGAAAACAAGTTTTTCGGCATGATCATCCCCAAGGAGTATGGCGGGCTCGGCTTTTCCAACACCGCCCATTCGGAAGTCGTCCGCAAAGTCTCGTCCTGCTCGGTAGCGGCCGGCGTCACCGTCATGGTGCCGAACTCGCTCGGACCGGGCGAGCTGATGCTTCACTTCGGTACGCAGGAACAGCGCGACTATTGGCTGCCCCGTCTTGCGGACGGCCGCGAAATTCCGTGCTTCGGCCTCACGTCGCCTGAAGCCGGTTCAGACGCGGCCGCGATGACGGATACCGGCGTTGTCGAATATGGCCAGCATGAGGGCAAGGAAGTTCTCGGCATCCGCCTCAACTTCGAAAAGCGCTACATCACGCTGGCCCCGGTCGCCACCGTCATGGGCCTTGCCTTCAAGATGCGCGATCCCGAGAACCATCTCGGTCGCGGCGAAAATCTCGGCATTACTGTCGCCCTGATCCCGACCTCGACGCCGGGCGTCGACCAGAGTGAACGTCACGTTCCGCTCAACACCTATTTCCAGAACGGCCCGCTCTACGGCAAGGATGTCTTTATCCCGATGGACTGGATCCTCGGCGGTGAGAAGCAGATTGGCCAGGGCTGGACCATGCTGATGACAGCGCTCGCGGCTGGTCGCGGCATTTCGCTTCCGTCGCAATCCGGTGCTTCGGCTGCTATGTGCGCCCGCGTATCGGGTGCCTATTCGCGCGTCCGCACCCAGTTCGGCGTGCCGATCGGCAAGTTCGAGGGCATTCAGGAGCCGCTCGCCGATATCGCGGCGAACGCCTATCTCATCGATGCCGCGCGCCGGCTTACGGTCGCCGCGCTCGACGAAGGGCACAAGCCGTCCGTCATCTCCGCAATCATGAAGGCCAACGCCACCTATAGGATGCGCGAGTCGATCGAGCGCTCCATGGATATCCATGGCGGCAAGGCGATCATCGAGGGCCCGAAGAACTATATGGCGCCCGCCTATCGCGGCGTTCCGATCGGGATCACGGTCGAAGGCGCAAATATTCTGACGCGCAGCCTGATGATCTTCGGTCAGGGCGCCATTCGCGCCCATCCCTATATGCTGAAGGAGCTGCTCGCCCTTTCCAACAAGGACGAGAAGGAAGGGCTCAAGGAGTTCGACAAGGCCTTCTGGGCTCATGTCGGTCATTCCGTGAAAAACACCTTCCGCGCCTTCTGGCGTGGCTGGACGGGTGGGCTCGCGGCGCCCGCACCCAAGGCGGCGATGACGAGCCATTGGCGCCAGCTGTCGCGCCTCTCGTCGGCCTTCGCGATGTTGTCGGACTTGGCGCTCCTCACACTCGGAGGCAATCTGAAACGCCGCGAGATGATTTCCGCGCGTCTCGGCGACATCCTGTCCGAGCTCTATCTCCTTGCGGCCTGCCTCAAGCGCTTCGAGACCGAAGGCCGTCCGGAAGCCGATCGGCCCATCATCGAACTCATCATGCAGAAGGGCATCAACCGGATCGCGCTCGCGTTCAACGGCGTTCTCGACAACCTGCCTGCCCGTTGGGCGGCATCACTGACGCGCTTCGTAGCCTTCCCGCTGGGCGTACCCTACCAGCAGCCGGCTGACGATCTCGTCCGCGAAGTCGCCGATATTCTGCTGCGTCCGTCCTCGCAGCGTGACCGTCTCACGCCGGATCTCTATCTCGGCGAGCATCGTGATGATCATCCGATCGCGGATCTGGAACGGGCGTTCATTCTCGCCCACGAATGCGAGCCGATCGAGAAGAAGATGCGCGGAGCGAAGCTTTCCAACGCCGAAAAGGCGCGCGGCGACGGCGTCATCACGGCCGAGGAATTCGAAACGTTCTCCGCATTTAAAGCCGCACAGCGCAAGGTCGTCGAAGTCGATGCCTTCAAGATGTCCGAGGTTTCGCGCTTCACGGCGGACGATGCGCGCGGCACCGGCGACAATTCCCCTGAAATCCATCGCGAGGCTGCCGAGTAATGCCGAAGTCGGTCTACATCGTAGACGGTTCCCGCACGCCCTTTATCAAGGCGCGTGGGAAACCGGGACCCTTCACGCCTGTCGATCTGGCCGTCCAGTGTGGGCGGCCACTTCTGATGCGCCAGCCCTTCCCGCAGTCGGCGATCGACCTCGTCATTCTCGGCTGCGTCAATGTCATCGCCGACGAGATGAACCCGGCGCGCGTGGCCTCGCTTCGCCTCGGCATTTCCGACGAGACGCCGGCTTTTTCGGTGCAGATCAACTGCGGCTCGGGAATGCAGTCGATCGATACGGCCTTCCGCTACATCGAGCGCGGTACAGCCGATATCGTTCTGGCAGGTGGCGCGGAAGCGCTGAGCCACTCACCGCTCGTCCTTCGTCGCGGCGCGGTCGACTGGTTCGCCCAGATGGCCGGCGCGAAGACGGCCGGCCAGAAGCTGAAGGCTGTGGGCGGCCTGAAAGCGGATTATTTCAAGCCGGTCATCGGCCTCGAGCGGGGCCTCACCGATCCCATCACAGAACTGAACATGGGCCAGACCGCGGAAATCCTGGCCCATCTTTTCGATGTCTCCCGGCGCGATGCCGATACATTCGCGGTGGAAAGCCATCATCGCCTCGCCAAGGCGACCGAAGAGGGCTGGTTCAAGCATGAGATGCTGCCAACCGTCGCGCGGGATGGCTCGGTCTACGAGAAGGACGACGGCGTTCGCCCGGATTCGGACGTCAAATCGCTCGGCAAGCTGAAGCCGGTCTTCGAGCGTCCTTACGGCAAGGTGACGCCGGGCAACGCTTCCCAGATTACCGACGGCGCTTCCTGGACGATTCTCGCTTCGGAAGATGCGGTTCAGTGCCATGGTCTGACGCCGATCGCCCGCATCGTCGATTCCGAATGGGGGGCTCTCGATCCTTCGATCATGGGCCTCGGCCCTGTAGTCTCGACCGCGCCGATCCTGAGGCGTCAGGAGATGGCGGTTGCTGATGTCGATCTCTGGGAGATCAACGAAGCCTTTGCTGCCCAAGTGCTCGCCTGCGTGAAGGCACTCGACGACAAGACGATCGCCGACGAGGTGCTTGGGCTCAACGGAGCCGGCGGGCGCATTCCGCTTGACCGGCTCAATGTCGATGGCGGCGCGATTTCTCTCGGCCACCCGGTCGGCACCAGCGGCAACCGCATCACGCTCCATCTCGCCAACGCCATGAAGCGCCTCGGCAAGAAACGCGGCATTGCGACCGAATGCATCGGTGGCGGCCAGGGCGGCGCAATGCTGCTCGAAGCTGCCTGATTTTTTCGAACCACGTGAATGAGGCGGTCTGGCCGCCTCTCTCGATACGATAGCGCTCCGGCGACCAGACGACCGGACCGACACGAGACGAAAGACGAGAGAGAACCGATGGGCAGAATGCTTTCCGCGCTTGCAGACCGTGCCTTGGAATTGGGCCCCGCCCGGCTCGCCGAGCAGGAAGGCAATTGGCGCGCAGCGATCGACGACGACTACATCTACTGGCTCGTTCTCGACTGCCCCGGAAAATCGGTGAACACGATCAACCGTGAGGTTCTTACCGAACTTTCCCATCACATCGACCATATCATCGATCAGAAGCCGTCGGCCGTCGTGATCCGCTCGGCGAAGCCTGCCGGTTTCGCGGCGGGTGCGGACATCAACCAGTTCGTCGGTGCCTCGACAGGCGATATTCGCGGCATGTTGAAGGAGGGCCACCTGGTCCTCGATCGGCTGGCCGATCTTCAGGCAAAGACCATCGCCGTGATCCACGGCCACTGTCTCGGCGGCGGTCTGGAACTCGCGCTCGCCTGTGACATGCGGATCGCCGTGAAAGATGCGTCGCTGGGCTTTCCGGAGGTGATGCTCGGCCTTCATCCAGGCCTTGGGGGCACCTATCGCTCGACCATGAAGGCCGACCCGGTGGAAGCGATGACGCTGATGCTCACCGGCAAGTCGATCCCGGCCAAGAAGGCGAAGTCGATCGGTCTCGTCGATGCCGTCGTCGAAGAGCGCCATGTCGGCGCCGCGGTCGATGCGGCCCTCCACAACGATCTCGAGCCGGCCTCCAACGGCATGAAGCATCAGGCGTTCTCTCTGAAGCCGGCCCGCACGCTGGCCGCCAAGCAGATGCGGAAGAAGACGGCGGAGAAGGCGGACAAGGCAACCTATCCCGCTCCCTATGCGCTGATCGATCTCTGGGAAGAGCATGGCGGCTCCCGGGAGAAGATGCAGGACGGCGAACTCACGAGCTTCGCCGAACTCATCGAAACCGAGACCTCGCGCAATCTGGTTCGGGTGTTCTTCCTGCGCGAGAAGATGCGTGGTCTTCGCACGGGCAAGTCCGGCATAGAGCATGTCCACGTCATCGGCGCAGGGGCAATGGGCGGTGAGATTGCCGCCTGGGCCGCCAAGCAGGGATTTCGTGTCACCCTTGGTGATGTCGCGCTGAAGCCGATGGGCAAGGCCATCAAGGCTGCCTCCAAGATGCTGCAGGGCGTATTGAAGGACCCGTTGAAGGTCCGTGATGCGCTCGACCGCCTGATACCGGATACCGACGGTCTCGGCATCTCGCGCGCCGATATCGTCATCGAGGCAGTGCCGGAGAAGCTCGACCTGAAGCGCAAGATTTACGCCGATGTCGAGCCGAAACTGAAGCCGGGCGCGATCCTCGCGACGAACACCTCGGCGCTTCCGCTGCCCGATCTGGCCGAGGGTCTGTCCGATCCTTCGCGCTTCGTCGGTCTGCATTTCTTCAATCCCGTCTCGCGCATGCAACTGATCGAGATCGTCAGCCATGACAGGGTGAGTGAAGAAACCACGAGCCGAGCGACGAACTTCGCGGTCGAACTCTCGCGTCTGCCGGCGCCGGTGAAGTCTGCGCCGGGCTTCCTTGTGAACCGCGCGCTGCTCCCGTACATGGCCGAAGCGCTGATCATGGTCGACGAGGGCATTCCGAAGGAGCGGATCGACGACCGCGCCGAAAAGTTTGGCATGCCGATGGGGCCCGTAGAGCTCAACGACCAGGTCGGCCTCGACGTTGCGCTGGATGTGAGCGAATCCCTGCGGGATCGTCTGGGCGGCACCTTCCCGGCAACGCCCCAATGGCTCAAAAAGATGGTCGACGAGGGCAAGCTTGGCCGGAAGACCGGCAAGGGCCTCTATGAGTTCGACGACAAGGGCAAGCCGCAGAAGAAGCCCGTCGATTCGCTGAAGGACGGCTCGAAAGACGATCCGGACCTCATCGACCGCCTCATCCTGCCCATGCTCAATGCCATCGTCGCCTGCCTGCGCGAAGGCGTGATTACGGACGAGGAGGTCGCCGACGGCGCGATGATCTTCGGCACGGGCTTCGCGCCGTTCCGCGGTGGTCCCATCAACTACGCCAAGAAGCGCGGTGTCGACGACATCGTCGCCAAGATGAACGCGTTGAAGGAAAAGCACGGCGAACGGTTCACACCGGATGCAGGATGGGATCGGCTGAAGGGGTAGTACTTTTCTTCAGTCTTTGGGTCAGCCGCCATCCTCGGGCTCTATCCCGAGGATCCAGTCGATACCGACGTTTTGGGAGGGGTACGACCTGCAATTCTTTCTGATCCAGGACGAAGGATTGCGCTGGGCCCCGGGCACGGCGGCTTGTAAGGCACGCTGTTACCACCCGCTGGCATTGCGCCTTTAAATCCGCTAGGCCTCACTCCCATCTCGCAAGTGCGAGATAGATGGAGTGCAATGCAATATGCTTGGCTTGATGCAGAACAGGCAGCTCTTGATCTCGTCGCTGATCGAGCATGCCGCCCGCACCCACGGATCGACGGAAGTCGTGTCCAGGCTGATCGACGGCTCGATCCATCGCAGCACCTATGCCGAGACGGCGCGGCGCTCGCGGCGAGCGGCGAATGCGCTGGAATCGCTCGGTGTCGACGTCGGTGACCGGATCGCGACGCTTGCCTGGAACACCCATCGCCATTTCGAACTCTACTACGCGATCTCAGGCTCGGGCGCGATCTGCCACACCATCAATCCGCGCCTTTTCTTCGAGCAGATCCGGTTCATCATCGATCATGCCGAAGATAAAATCCTCTTCTTCGACCTGACCTTCTGCGATCTCGTCGAGGAGATCGCGAGGGCCTGCCCTTCGGTGAAAGTCTTCGTCGCCCTTTGCGACAAGACGGAAATGCCGTCTGACATCAGGGTCGATAACCTGCTTTGCTACGAGGAGCTGCTTGCAGCCGAGAGCGACGGCTTCGACTGGCCCGATTTTCCTGAAGAGACCGCCGCCGCGCTCTGCTACACCTCCGGCACGACCGGCAATCCGAAGGGTGTTCTCTACAGCCATCGCTCGACGATCCTGCACGCATACGCCTCCGTCATGCCAGACGCCTTCGGCATCTCCGCGCGGGACTGCGTGATGCCGGGCTCCTCCATGTATCACGCCAATGCCTGGGGGCTGCCCTATGCTGCGACGCTCGCCGGGGCCAAGCTCGTTCTGCCCTGCAATCAGCTGGACGGGCCGCACCTCACCGAACTGATCGATGCAGAAAAGGTGACGATTTCCTGCGGCGTCCCGACGATCTGGCTCGGCGTACTACAATTTTTGTCAAAGACGAAGCAGACGCTGAAATCCCTGCGGACGCTGGTCGTGAGCGGTTCTGCCTGCCCGCCTTCGCTGATCACGAACTACCGCAAGCGGCACGATATCGGTGTCGTCCATTTCTGGGGCATGACGGAATTGAGCCCGCTCGGCACCATTGCCCGCGTGCCGCATGAGGATGCCAACGCACCCGAGGCCGTGCTCGACGAGGTTCGTTCACGGCAGGGCCGACCGCTTTATGGCGTCGAGATCAAGATCGTCGACGACGAGGGCGATCCGCTGCCACATGACGGCGAGACCTTCGGCGATTTGATGGTGCGCGGCTGGTGGGTGGCTGACGGCTATTTCCGCCGCGACGAGCGCGAGACCGATGCCGAGGGCTGGTTCCGCACCGGCGATGTGTCCACCATCGATCCCGACGGCGTCATGCGCATCACCGATCGCTCCAAGGACGTGATAAAGTCGGGTGGTGAGTGGATTTCCTCGATCGATCTGGAAAACGCGGCGGTCGGCCATCCGTCCGTCGCAGAGGCCGCAGTCGTTGGCGTTCCCCATCCCAAATGGGACGAGCGCCCGCTGCTGATTGCCGTCCTGAAGGAAGGATCCAAGCCTGATCCGCAGTCGATCCGCGATTTCCTGCTCAACCACGTCGCTCGTTGGCAGCTTCCCGACGACATCGTCTTCGTCGACGAGATCCCGCACACGGCGACCGGCAAGATTCTGAAGACCGAGCTGCGGGATGTCTATGCCGATCACTTCCTGAACCTCGCCGTCGATTGAAGCAGGCAGTGTCCTTGGCCGGGTGGCCAGCATTGTTCTGAGCATAACCTTTCGCTCGTCACCCTGCGCAACGGACTGTCACTTGTTATATGGGGCCTTATGAGTGCTTCCGTCCTCACCGCCCGTTCCCCGTCGCGCGCTGACACCGGACAGGTGACCGCCGTCCTTGGCCCCACCAATACGGGCAAGACATTTCTCGCGATCGAGCGGATGGTGGCCCATTCGAGCGGCACGATCGGCCTGCCGCTGCGGCTTCTCGCCCGCGAGGTCTATCAGAAGGTCTGCGACCGCGTGGGTGCCGCCCATGTCTCGCTGATCACCGGCGAGGAGAAGATCAAGCCGCCCCATGCGCGCTATTCGGTCTGCACGGTCGAAGCCATGCCCCGCAATCCCGGGACGGCCTTCGTCGCGATCGACGAGGTGCAGCTTGCCTCCGACCTCGAGCGCGGCCACGTCTTCACCGACCGCATCCTGAATTGCCGGGGCTACGAGGAAACGCTGCTGCTCGGCTCATCCACCATGGCAGGCGTTCTCAACCGGCTCCTGCCGGGCATGCAGACGGCGACCCGGCCGCGCCTCTCCAACCTCATGTATGCGGGCCAGAAGAAGATCACGCGCCTGCCGCGCCGCAGCGCGATTGTCGCCTTCTCGGCCGCCGAAGTCTACGCGATCGCGGAGCTGATCCGCCGCCAGCGGGGAGGGGCCGCCGTCGTTCTCGGCGCGCTTTCGCCGCGCACGCGCAATGCCCAGGTCGAACTCTACCAGAACGGCGAAGTGGATTTTCTCGTCGCCACGGACGCCATCGGAATGGGCCTCAATCTCGATGTCGATCACGTTGCCTTTGCCCAGGACTGGAAATATGACGGCTTCCAGTACCGACAGCTGACGCCTGCCGAATACGGTCAGATCGCGGGCCGCGCAGGCCGGCATCTGCGCGACGGCACGTTTGGCGTCACCGGCCATGTCGATCCCTTGTCCGACGATCTCGTGGAGGCGCTTCAGTCGCACAGTTTCCAGTCGGTTCCTGTTCTGCAATGGCGTTCGGCGAATGTGGATTTTGCGTCAGTCGAGGCGCTGAAAGACAGTCTCGACGCTCCGCAGCCGGACTCCAACCTCGCCAAGGCCCTGCCGTCCGTCGACCGAAGAGCGCTGGAATATCTCTCGCGCGACGACGATGTGATGGATCTGGCGACTTCGCCCAAACAGGTCGAACTTCTCTGGGAAGCCTGCAAACTGCCTGATTACCGGCGCATCGCGCCGGCCCAGCATGCCGAGATCATCGCCACGGTTTACCGCGATCTTGCAAAACAGGGCCGTGTCGCGGAGGATTACATGGCTGCACAGGTTTCGCGCGCCGACCGGACCGATGGCGAGATCGATACTCTTTCCCAGCGTATCGCCGAGATTCGCACCTGGACCTATATTTCCCACCGGCCGGGCTGGTTGGCCGATCCGACACACTGGCGCGAAAAGACACGAAGCATTGAAGATCGTCTTTCCGACGCTTTACACGACAGGTTGACGAAACGCTTCGTAGACCGCAGGACAAGCGTCTTGATGAGGCGCTTAAGAGAGAACGCATTCATGGAAGCAGAGATCGCGAACGACGGCACCGTTATGGTCGAGGGCCATGCTGTCGGCGAACTCCAGGGGTTCCGCTTTTCCATCGATACGACTGCCGAAGGGCAGGATGGAAAAGCCGTGCGAGCGGCTTCTCAGAAGGCGCTCGCCGGTGAGTTCGACAAGCGCGCAGAGCGCTTCGCCAACGCGCCGAACGGCGATTTCGCGATCGGCTCCGATGCGATCGTGCGTTGGCTTGGCGCCCCGGTGGCGGCGCTCTCCGCGAGCGACGACCCGCTGAAGCCGAAATTCGTCCTTCTCGCCGACGACCAGCTGACCGGCCCTGCGCGCGACAAGGTCGTAGCGCGGATCGAGCGCTTTCTCGGCTATCAGGTGACGACGATCCTGAAGCCACTCATCGATCTTCGCGATGGCGATGGGCTGGATGGCGCAGCCAAGGGCATCGCTTATCGTCTCTACGAGAATTTCGGTCTCGTCCAAAGACGGGAGATTTCCGAGGACGTGCGGGGGCTCGATCAGGCCTCCCGTGCCGCGCTCCGCCGATTGGGTGTGCGTTTTGGGGCCTACCACATCTTCGTGCCGCTGCTGGTGAAGCCTGCGCCGGCCAATCTCATCACTCTGCTCTGGGCGATCCATCACGATGCCCGCGAACGGGCCGGCTATGGCGATGTGCCTGAGCTTCTGGCGACGGGCCGCACTTCGGCCGTCGCCGACACCACCTATGATCCGAAATTCTACGAGCTGTCAGGATATCGTCTGCTCGGCCGCCGCGCAGTGCGCGTCGATATTCTGGAGCGTCTTGCGGACATCATCCGTCCGGCGCTCTCCTGGAAGCCGGGCGAGGGGCGTCGTCCCGATGGCGGCTATTCCGGCAACCAGTTTCTCATCACGCCCGGCATGATGTCGATTCTCGGCGCGACGGCCGACGATATGGAGGAAATCCTGAAAGGCCTCGGCTACCGCGCCGACCAGAAGGATGCCAACGCGGTCGAGGCCGAACTCGATCAGTTCGACGCCGAGGCCGAAGCGAAAATTGCAGCTGCCAAGGAAGCAGACGCCGCGAAGGCCGCAGAGGCCGCCGCTGCAGCAAGCCGGGAGGCCGGCGCTGATGATGCGCAGGCTTCTGTCGGCGAGAATGTGCCTGCATCCGAGATCGCATCGCACGAGCAGACAGCCAAGCCGTCTGCCGCGCCGCTTGAAACGCCTGAAAATAACGCCGAGGGCGCGGCTTTCGCCACGGCTTCGACCGGTGGTGACGTCGCCCAGGAAAGCAAGGCCGATTCCCTTGGTCACGAGGCTCGCCCGGTCGCTCATGCCGAACGTCCGGCGAGCGAGGCGATCGAGGTGGAAGCTGCCGCCGAACCTGGCACAGGCGATGCCGTCTCGGCCCAACAGTCTGGAGAGCCGGCAGCTGCCGATCGCGAGAACACGATGATCGCATCGGCCGAAGCCGCCTCGGAAGATGCTGGCGCAACCCTATCCGAAGAGAACGCCGAGGGCGCTACCGGCGGCGCCGAAGCAACGCCCGATCTCGTCACCGCGGCATCCGACGAGCCGGAAGAGCCGCGCACGGTCCTCGTCTGGCGCCAACACCGCCCCGACCGCAACCGGCGTCCCGCTGGAGGCGCGCGCCAGCGGCCCGGCGGTCAGCAGGGCCAAGGCCGCGGTCAGGGCGGCGAGCGCGAGGACGGACGTCAGAATCGCGGCGGCCAGGGCAAGCCCGGCGGCAAGGGCGGCAAACAGCGGCGCTTCGACAAGCCCAAGGGTGGAGAGCGTGGCGGTCACGGCGGCGGCGGCGAACGCCAGCAGGATAAGCGCAATCAGCGGGCCGATCCCGACTCGCCTTTCGCAAAGCTCGCTGCCTTGAAGGACAAGCTTGGCAAGTAGGCGCGGCAACGGTCCCGGGGACGAAGAGACCAGTCAGGTCTCTTCCCAGCGGATCGATAAATGGCTGGTCTTCGCGCGCGTCGTGAAGACCCGGAGCATCGCCCAGCAGCTGGTCGAGACCAAGAAGGTCCGCCTCAACAAGGAAAAGATCGACAACCCGGCGCGCAACATCCGCGCGGGCGACGTCCTGACGATCAGCTATTCCAGCCGGGTGCACGTCCTGAAGGTGAGAGGGTTTGCCGAGCGTCGCGGGTCGGCGAGCGATGCGCAGGCGCTCTATGAAAACCTGAACGCGCCTGCCGAAGTGCAGGATAATGGCGATACGGCCGCCGCACCGGGTGAGCCGACAAGGACGGCCTTCGAAGGTGTATTCGACGAGATCGGCCGCCAGCGGAAGGATCCGGTTCAGCGAGACAAGGATCGGCGCAAGGCCCGCAAGGAGCGTGCGCGGCGGGAAAGCTGGTAGCCGACCCCGAAAAGATCGCCATTTTGCCAGCGTTTCGAATGGCTTTGCGCGAAGTGCCCCACCTGCGGCATCGTTTTTCCTTGCCAGCGCGAGGGGCAATCGGTAGTTCGCCGAACGAAGGGTGTGATGCGGAAAATGTCTGCATCGGGCCGGGACTTTTGAGAAGACCTCGAGGGATTTTGAAATGACCTATCTGGTGACCGACAATTGCATCAAGTGCAAATACACCGATTGCGTCGAGGTCTGCCCCGTCGACTGCTTCTACGAGGGCGAGAACATGCTCGTCATCCATCCCGACGAATGCATCGACTGCGGCGTCTGCGAGCCGGAATGCCCGGCCGAGGCGATCAAGCCGGATACCGAGCCGGGACTCGATCACTGGCTGAAGGTCAACACCGAATACGCCGAGAAGTGGCCAAACATCACGATCGCCAAGGACAAGCCGGAAGACGCCGAGAAATTCGACGGCGAAGATGGCAAGTTCGAGAAGTACTTCTCCGCCGAGCCGGGCTCGGGCGACTGAATTCAAGCCGAACCTTGGTCATTCAGTCGATGACCTCGGGCAATTCTACTTCCGGATCCGTCCGTGGCGCCTTCAAACAGTGTCTCGAACACGCCGCGTTCGGCTCAGTAACCGAAGGCTGTTAGATCGAGGCCATCTCTCAGGATCTAACGGAGTTCGCTGACTCTGTGCGACAGCTCAACGTTCAGCGTTGTACATTGATCGTTGCAGGGCCCGGTGAAGCCTCAGGTCCACCTCGCGGCCCTCGATGACGTCGAATTCCCGTTGGGCGCGTTCATGTTCGGCGAGATAGCGGGACATCACCCTGTTGGCCATTGCCTCCATCTGGCGGCAGGTCCTCTCCGGTCGGAGATTCTTGAGCGCGCTTTCGAGCCGTTTCAGGTATGAAACGGCGATGTCGCTGTGCTGCTTCTCATGTCGGTGGATGTCTGCGGCAAGCGTGCGCCAGACGAGCGCGGTTCGGGAGTCGACCTGTTTCGGCCGATACCACTTGGGAAGCGTCGTCTTGAGCTTCAGCTTGATGTCGGTCCTGTCGACAGCGCAGCCGCCGTTCACTCGCTTGTAGCTGACGCGTCCGTCGAACTGAACGGAGGTTGCGCCGGGATGGCGCTGCCCCGAGCCAGGAACGACGGGGCCGGCCTGCGCGAGGCTGCGATCGATCTCCGCGAGCGAACCGCCATGAACCGCGAAGAATTGGGTCGACTCGCTGATCTGCCCTGCCGACGATGGTGCGGACGAAAGCGCGAATGCGCTCGCTGCCGCGCAAATGGCCAATGCCCGAACAAGACGTTTGGTCATCGTTCACGAACCTCCCAGGGGTTGCCGTGGAGGGATGCTATGCCGCGAAGCCTACGAGAACAATGGCAAAAATGAGATAGGTTAACGAAACGCTAAGACCGCCATGACGTTCGTCGGCAGATTGCTCCGCCGCACATGACGGTCTAAGCCCGTTTGTGAAGAGCAAGACGGCCATGAGGTTTTGAAAATGCAGGTGATCGAACCGCGGGGCGGGCGCTGGCAGGTGGGCCATGGCCGGCACATCGATCTCGGCGAACGAGCCTGCATCATGGGTGTTCTGAACGCGACGCCTGATAGTTTCTCTGACGGCGGACGCTATGCCAGCGTCGAGGCGGCCGTCGCCGAGTCCTTGCGCATGGTCGAGCAGGGGGCGGCGATCATCGATATTGGCGGGGAATCCACCCGGCCGGGTGCGACGCCCGTGGATGCGAGCGAAGAGCAGCGCCGTATCATGCCGGTGATCGAGGAACTGGCGCGCCGCTCCGAGTGCTTCATTTCCGTGGATACCTACCGCTCCGAAACCGCGCGACTTGCCGTGGAAGCCGGCGCGCATATCGTGAACGACGTCTGGGGTGCTCAGAAGGACCCGGAGATCGCCAAGGTCGCGGCCGAGACCGGTTCGGGACTTTGCCTCATGCACACGGGGCGTGAGCGCGACCGTCTTGACGATGTGATCGAAGATCAGTTCCAGTTTCTGAAAAAGAGCCTCGAAATCGCCGAAGAGGCGGGTGTGCCGCGGGAAGCGATCGTCCTCGATCCGGGTTTTGGCTTCGAGAAGGACGGGTCGGAGAACATGGTCCTGATGGCGCGGTTCGACGAAGTCCTGCCGCTCGGCTATCCCGTTCTCGTCGGCACCAGCCGCAAGCGTTTCGTGCGGACCGATCCCGAAGGCCGGCTGCCCAATCCCGACTATGCGACGGCTGCGACGACCGCTTTTCTGCGCGAACGCGGTGCCGACATCTTCCGCGTCCACGACGTCGAGATCAATCGCGACGCGCTCTTCATCGCCGATGCCATGCGCCGCGCCATGAAGGGCGAGCGCTGGTGACCACCGCGAAGGCGATCATAGCGCTTGGCGGCAATGTGGGCGATGTGCCGGCGGCGATGGCCTCGACGCTGAGGGCATTCGATGCCCGAGAGGATCTGACCGTCGTTCGCGTCTCGAAGCTCTATTCGACGCCGCCCTGGGGTAAGACCGACCAGCCTGATTTCATCAACGCCTGCGCGCTCGTCGAGACGACGCTCGAACCGCTCGCTCTGCTCGATCTCTGCCTCGAGACCGAGCGTCTTCACGGCCGCGAGCGCGGGGAACGATGGGGGCCGCGCACACTCGATCTCGACTTGATCGACTATGACGGTCGGACGATCGCGGATGAGCGGCTGGAGCTTCCCCATCCGCGCGCGAAGGAACGTGCCTTCGTCCTCAGGCCGATGGCCGATCTCGACGATCAGCTTCGGCTCGGCGATGGGACGGTCGCAGAGCATCAGGCCCGTGTTGCGGACGATGGGATTCGTCCGATCTCCGAAACCGGCGATTGGTGGCGTGGGTGACGGCCGAAACAGCTGATGCCCCGCTTCCGGCAATCATCATTTGCGCATCCTGCCGGGCGAGCGATGGCGGCGACGGCGCAGCGTTTGCCGAGAGTCTCGATCTTGTGCTGGGGGAAAGCAATCTTCAGGGAAGCGTTCGCGTCGTCACGACCGAATGCCTCAATGCGTGTGGTGCGCCGGTCTCGCTGGCGCTGTCGGGCGACGGGCGGGCAACCTACATCTTCAACCGCGTCGAGCCTGAGAACGATGCTCCGGACATCCTCTCGACCGTCAGCGCATGGCTGGCCGGCGACAAGGGGCATATCGAGGATGCAAGGGTATGCGGGCGGCTCCGCTTCTGCCTGACCGCCCGCATACCTTACGTTTAGGCGCTGGCGGCCCGCCGCACACCGATGGGGTTATGGGCGAACAGATACCCGGCAAATCCGCCGAGCGCGACCCACGACGCCAATCCGACGCCATAGGCGCGCGAGACGAAGAGTGCGCCGAGTTCGGTCGGCGCAGGACCGGCGAAAAACTCCGGTTCCGGGGCACCGATGACATGCGGGAGGAGAAGGAGAACGACAGCCGTTCCCCATCCGGCCCAGCTTCGTCCGAAAGCGACCAGCCAGAACGCGATTGCTGCGGCAAACACCGTCAGAGTCCACCAGAGCTGTCGAGTCTGGACATCGATCACCGCCACTCCCGGTACCTCCGGCGCCAGCGAAAAGCCGGGCGCAAACTGCACGGCGAGAAAACCGCAGGCTCCCCAGATGAGACCTTGTCTCGCCGTGATCGAAGCGCCGCGCATATTGGCAAGCGCCATCCCTGCGGTGAGGATGAGCGCATAGCCGGTGTAAACCAGCAAGTTGAACGCAACCGTCAGCCCGTCGCGCGATAAGTCGAAGAGTGCGACGGGTTGGTCGGCGGAAACGGTCGACGACGAGCCGAAATGCTGAAGCACGCCGGACTCATAGAGTTCGGCGTGCAGGAGGACCGGTTGGACGAACACAATCTGCAGGATGCTGGCGACAAGACCCGCCCCTGCGCCGGCGAGGATCGCGCCGGCGAGAATATTCTTCAGCATGTATGTTCTCGGAGATCAGTGGCAGGGAAAGCCAGTAGTGTGACGCACGTCGTGCGCCGCATCGTGCAGGCTGGCGGCCTGCGCCATTCCGACGGTCCAGATGATGCCGATGCCGAGGATCGCGGCGAGCGCGATCGAGACGAGTTCGCTCGCCTTCGAGCCGGACGCACTGATAATGCTGGGAGAATTGAGCTTCATGACTGACTCCTTTGCCGTCCACCCGACGGCAGCTGACGATTCATTTACGCTCGGCAGGTCTCCTGGCTCGCGGGTCGTCGCGCCCCGTCCACCTTCCCGGCTTGCACATTCGCAAACCAGTGGTCTTCGGACGAGCGCTCACCGCTGACAGTCGCGGGGGCGGCCACGGTGGGGAACGCGCGATCTGCGTCCGTTCCTTCCGTGTTCCCTATTATCCTTTCGCACCGTCTGGCGCGAAATGGACCGAACGGGGCCGACCATAGAGGACGAGTTGCGCCAGCGCTACCGTTCTTTCGCGCTCCCGGCTAGCGAAGCGAGCCGATTGCGCTCCCTATCGCGTTTCGGCGGGCTTCGGTAAGGATGACAAGAACGATAGGTTCGATCTATCGGAATCGCGAACGAGGCACGCATGGACCGGCTCGACAAGAAAATCCTGAGGCTCCTGCAGGCCGATTCGACACTGGCCGTCGCCGATGTCGCCAAGCGCGTGGGACTGTCGACGACGCCCTGCTGGCGGCGCATCCAGAAGCTGGAGGAGGAGGGCGTGATCCAGCGGCGGGTCGCGATTCTCGATCCGGAAAAGGTGAACACGCGGGTCACGGTCTTCGTCTCGATCCGCACGAACTCCCATTCGACTGAATGGCTCAAGCGGTTTTCCGAAGTGGTCACGACCTTTCCAGAGGTCATCGAATTCTACCGCATGAGCGGCGACGTGGACTATCTCCTGCGCGTCGTCGTGCCCGACATTGCGGCCTATGACGCGTTCTATAAGCGGCTGATCGAGAAGATAGAGATTCGTGACGTCTCTTCTGCGTTTGCTATGGAACGCATCAAGTCGACCACCGAACTCCCGCTCGACTATATGGTGTTCGACAAGGAGGCGCGGGACGTCTGATGTCGGCGGGACGCTCCAAGCCGAGCACCGGGCAAAGCCGCGAGATCGGGAGATTCACGGCGCGCAGCGAACGCACTGCCGTGCTGATGATCTACCGATGAAGCTCATTCGCGCGATCCTGAAAGACCGGTCCTGCGCCGCGGCGATCATGGTGATCCTCGCGCAGGCGCTGATCCTGTTCGGCCAGATCGAAGCCCACGCCTCTATCGCGAAATTGCCACCGGGGTCGGCGCAGGCGATCATCGAACTCTGTTCGGGCGATGGCGTCGTGACCGCCGAGGACGAGGAGCCGCACAACTGTTGCGGCGAACTGACCTGCGCGGTGCTTTGTGCCCAGGCGTCCGGCATCACGCCGCCGTTGCCATTGGACGGACCCGAAACGAGCTTTGGCAAAGTCGGCCGACAGAGCAACGCGCTCGGCTGGACGGTCGCGACTGACACCCGCATCCTCAAGAGACGTTCGCTTTCCGTCGCTCCCCGAGCACCTCCGATCGCGCAGGCCCACAAGATCGGCTGAGCTCGTTCTTCGTCGTCTTTTTGGACGATAATGCGATCTCGTTCTTGCTCGATCATTTTCGACGCTTGCGGCCGGTTCGTCCCGGCGGCTCCAGCGCCGCCGCGACATGCGATTATCCTGCGAGCTCTTTCACTACGACACCACGCTGGCCGATGCGCTGCCGGTATCATCCCTTCGAAGAAGCGATGCGTCCCGCCTCGCGCCATTCTCACGACCTACGGAAAATCCGATGAAAACATTCGTTTCCAAGCTTCTAACCGTTGCCATCCTGATCGGAATGGCATCGAGCGCCTCGGCCCATGACTATACGATCGGCGATGTCGCCATCGGTCATCCCTGGACCCGCGCCACATTGCCGAACCAGCCCGTCGGTGGTGGCTACATGACCTTCACCAACAACGGCACGTCGCCGATGACGCTGATCGGCGGTTCGTCGCCGATCGCCGAGAGCGTCGAAATCCACAAGATGGAAATGGATGGCGATCTGATGCGAATGATGCCCATCGAAGGTGGGCTGACGATCGAGCCCGGCGAAAGCGTCGAGCTGAGCCCGGGCGGCATCCATCTGATGCTGACAGGGCTTTCCGAGCCGATCGAAATGGGCACGGCCGTTCCGCTCACGCTCGAATTTTCCGATGGCCGCACGATCGAGGTCGAGCTCGCGGCGGACGGGATGCGGTCGATGGGACCGTCCGGTTCAAAATCTTCGGGTGAAGCCCACGGGATGTCGGGAATGAAGCACGGCTCGTCCGGAAGTGCCGATCACGGATCGATGGACGGCATGTCAATGGACGGCGCGCAGTAGCGCGTCGCTCCTGCGCTCTTAATCCTCGATGTGCCGCAAGCCGGCGCGGAAATAGTCGTAGCCGGTGATGAGCGTGATGACCGCCGCGATCCAGAGGCAGACGATGCCGATCTCGGTGACGTTGGGGATCAGCTTGTCGCCGGCCGGCCCCGCCAACAGGATGCCGATCGACACCATCTGGAAGGTCGTCTTCCACTTGGCGAGGCGGGTGACTGGCACCGAGACCTTCAGCTCGGCGAGGTACTCGCGGAGGCCCGAGACGAGGATTTCGCGGCAAAGGATGACGATCGCAGCCCACAGGCTCCAGCCGGCGATGGTGCCGTCGGCGGCAAGCAGAAGAAGCACGGCGGCGACGAGCAGCTTGTCGGCGATCGGATCGAGCATGCGTCCGATCGTCGAAGTCTGCTTCCACGCCCGCGCCAGATAGCCGTCGAAATAGTCGGTGATCGAGGCTGCGATGAAGATGCCGAGGGCAGTCCAGCGGGCGTAATCCGGGCTCTTCAGCGAGCCCTCGACGAAGAAGCAGACGACGACCAGCGGCACGCAGACGATGCGCGCATAGGTGAGCAGATTCGGCAGGCTGTATGTGGTCGACGACATGGAGCGAACGGAACTTGTCCTCAGTGCGGGCTGCCGGGCTTCAGCTAGGTTCTCTCAAAGCCGTTCAAAGGCGCGGGGTCAACTATTTCCAAAAGATTAGGTTTGACCGGTCGCCCTCAATCGCCCTGCCAGGGTCAGCCGTTGTCGTGAAAATGATCGTAGACGAGCTTGGCGATCGTCTCGGAGATGCCATCCACGGCGCGCAGGTCTGGCAGGCCGGCGCGTGAGACGGCTTTGGCCGTGCCGAAATGCTGGAGGAGGGCGCGTTTGCGGGTCGGGCCGATGCCGGCGATCTCGTCCAGCGGGTTCTTGATCATCTCCTTCTTGCGCTTGGCGCGATGGGTGCCGATGGCGAAGCGGTGGGCCTCGTCGCGCAGGCGCTGCACGAAGTAGAGAACCGGATCGCGCGGCGGCAGGGAGAAATCCTTCGTGCCCTGGATGAAGCGTTCGCGGCCGGCCTCGCGATCGACGCCCTTGGCAACGCCGATCGTCTTCACCTTGTCGGCGATTCCAAGTTCTTCGAGGATCGAGCGTACGGCGGACATCTGCCCCTTGCCGCCGTCGATGAGCACGAGGTCCGGCCATGCGGGGAAGGGGGCATCGGCAAGGTCCTCGGTCTCGTCGATCTCCGTCTCCGGCGCGGGCTGCGGCTCTGCGCCCGGCATCTCGTCCGCATGATCCTTGATCAGCCGTGAGAACCGGCGGGTCATGACCTCCTTCATCATCCCGAAGTCGTCGCCGGGCGTGATCTCGGTGCTCTTGATGTTGAACTTGCGGTACTGGTTTTTCACAAAGCCTTCTGGTCCCGCGACGATCATCGCGCCGACGGCATTCGTGCCCATGATGTGGGAGTTGTCGAAGACCTCGATCCGGCGCGGCGTCTTTTCGAGCGAGAACGTGTCGCGCAGCCCATCCAGCAGCCGCGCCTGCGACGAAGTCTCGGCGAGCTTCCGGCCAAGCGCCTCTTTCGCGTTCGATGCGGCGTGGTCGACGAGATCGCGCTTGGCTCCGCGTGCGGGCTTTTCGATCCGCACCTTGCGCTCGGCCTTGATCGCCAGCGCCTCGGCGAGGAGCGCTTCGTCGTCGAGCTTCACTTGCGAGAGGATCAGGCGCGGTGCGGGCTTGTCGTCGTAGAACTGGGCGATGAAGGCCCCGAGCACGGCGTCGGGTTCCAGACTTGGATCGGCTTTCGGGAAATAGGCGCGGTTGCCCCAGTTCTGGCCGGTTCGGAAGAAGAAAACCTGGACGCAGGTGAGCCCGCCCTCCTGATGGATCGCGAAGACATCAGCCTCCTCGACGCCCTGCGGATTGATGCCCTGATGGCTCGAAACGTGGGAGAGGGCGGCGAGGCGATCACGAAAAAGGGCGGCGCGCTCGAAGTCGAGATCATCCGAGGCGGATGTCATCTGCTCGGCCATCGACTCCTTAACCTGACCGGAGCGGCCGGACAGGAATCCTTTTGCCTGCTTGACCAGCGATCGGTAATCCTCCTCCGAAATCTCGCCCGTGCAGGGCCCTGCGCAGCGCTTGATCTGATGCAGAAGGCAGGGCCGCGAGCGGCTCTCGAAGACCGAATCGGTGCAGGTGCGCAGCAAAAAGGCTCGCTGAAGCGAGTTGATCGTCCGATCCACCGCGCCCGCCGAGGCGAAGGGGCCGAAGAACGAGCCCTTCCGGTTGCGCGCGCCGCGATGCTTCACGATCGCCGGGGCCTGATGGTCGTCGGTGACGAGGATATACGGAAACGACTTGTCGTCCCGCATCAGCACGTTGAAGCGCGGCTTCAACCGCTTGATGAGATTGGCTTCGAGAAGCAGCGCCTCGGTCTCGGTGCGGGTGGTGACGAACTCCATCTGCCGCGTCAGCCGGATCATCCGGGCGATCCGCTGGGTATGGCCGCCGAGCCGCGCATAGCTCGCGACCCGCTTCTTCAGCGACCGTGCCTTGCCAACATAGAGAACGTCGCCCGCCGCGCCGAACATCCGATAGACGCCGGGCTGGTTTGGCAGACGTTTCACCAGCGCCGCTATGAGCTCCGCGCCTTCGAGATCGCCGTTCTCGCTCTTTGCGTCCGCCCAGTCGATTTCGGCGAGGAGCGCGGCAGCCTCATCGCTGACGGGCGCGTTCTCCGTTTCCGCCGACTCGGGCTCTCCGGTTTCATCCTCGTGATCGAAATCGGTGTCGGGCATGTCGTCCTTGTCGAACTGGCGTGGCTTGAGACCGCGGCCGGAATGGCGGGAAAAGCGCTGCGGGCGGGAGTTTGAGCGGATGCGGCGCGTGGCGGTCACCTTCGATTCACACCGGAATATAGGCGATTGGCGGCGCTTTGTTCAGAGTCGAACCTCCAGGAGGGCGATGGGCGGCGTACCCTTCGTCGCACCTTGAGCATTCTGCGCCCATGATCATTGTGATGCTTCGGCAACAGTCGCAATCAATGTGATATTGTGGCGAAAATGTGCTTGATTGCCTCTTGGTGTGGCTTTGGCGGCGCTCCACATACCGCCTCTACACATGCACCCAGAATAACTGCGCGAACGGTCACCGGGCGCATAAGTAGGGATCCGGTTCCCACCAAACGGAGGCTGAGGCCTTGCGATTGAAGACCACGACGGTTCTGGCGAGTCTCGCCCTCACGATGCCTCTTGCAACGGTTTCGGCCCATGCGCAGAGCGCGCAAGACGAAACCGTCTTCCCGGATTCGCGCATCCCAGATGCCGCACCGCCGGTCGCCATCTGGTCCGGGCCGTATGCAGGCACCTTTGTCGGCTACAACGTGTCGCGCTTCGACGATCTTCGCGGTGCCTCGATCTCGGGTGACGGCGTTGCCGGCGGTGCCTATGCCGGTTTCAACCTGCAGGATGGTTCGCTGGTCTACGGCGTCGAGGGCGACATAGGCGGCGCGGGCTTCGACGCGACGCGGCGCAACGCGCTCGGCAATCTCGATCTTTCGGGCGAGAGCAACGTCTTCGGTTCTCTGCGCGGACGCGTGGGTGTCGACGTCGATCCCTTCCTTGTCTACGGCACGGGCGGTCTTGCGATCGCCGAGACCGAGCTGAGACTCGGTGGCGTCTCCGACAGCGAGACAAGCGTCGGCTATACGCTTGGCGCCGGTGTCGAGGCCAAGATCACGGATTCGATCAGCACCCGGCTGGAATACCGCTATTCCGACTTCGGCTCATCGGACTACGATCTCGGACGGACTAGCGTCTCTTCGGGCTTCGACGAGCACTCGGTCAGAGCCGGCGTCAGTCTGAACTTCTGACGTCAATTATTTGGCGGACAGGCAAGCGGTGGAAGGATCATTCCTCCGCCACACGAAGCTGTGCGGCCGGCTCCGTGGGCGGCAGCGCCGATGGCCGCTTGGCACGGCGCGCAGCCAGTTTGTAGAGCTTTCTTATTCGCGCCTCGATCGCAGCCGGCTTTTCTGCAAGCAGAATGGCGGCCAGGTTCAGCGCCCGCTCGCGCAGTTCAGCCTGCCGCCGATCGATGAGCGCGAGCAGGATCGAGAGATTCTCTTTCTCGCCGAAGCTCTTCGGATCGGCTTCCATCTCTGCGCGCATCACCGCAAGATCGTGATCATCGCCGAGATCGTCGGCGATTTGCTTTGCGGCGTCGATTGCCGGCGTAAAGCCCTCCGGCCAGAGCTCCTTCAACAGCCGTAGATGCATCCAGTGATACTTCACCCGCTTGCGCAGCTCGTGGAGGTCTTCCGCTTCGCGCGATTTGCGGGCGATCTTCAGCGCCTCGCGCGCCCGGCCATAGGTTTTTTCCAGACCCGCCGCCGCGATCTTCGAATCTCGCTTTGGCTTAGGCTTCGTGCCCTCGAACCGGCACCGGCTGAAGGCGCGGCGCGCCTTCTCCAGCGCGTGCAATGTCTCTTCGATCTGCCGGGGCGCGTCCTTGGCGCCGCTCTCGATCTCCGCGTCCCGATCAGCGACCAGCTTCGTCTTCGCCTGTCCGAGTGCATCCGTCTCGATCTCACCTGAAAACCGCTCTTCGAGCTTCTCAATCGCCTCGACGAGCGCCGCCTTGTCGCGCATGCCGGAGAGCTTCTTGGCCGTATTGCGGAAGAGCGCGTTCTGCGCCTTGTAGAAATCTCCCATTTCCGGCCGGATGAGGCGGATCAGCCCGCGGAGCTTCTTCAGCCGCTTGCGCGCATCGTGAATTGCCTCGTGCGGCTCTTCACCAGCCCCGTTGAGCGATTTTTCTGCCTTTTCGATCTGCTCTACGGCGATCCGCTGAATTTCCGCACCGAGATGGCAGCCCGGCTCGATCGCATAGCTCATGCTTCGGCCCCTCCTGCCGGCCATCCGTCCAATGCCATCCGTGCATTCGTGTAGGCCGGATCGTCCGTCACCTCTCGCCCAAGATAAGCAGGCAGCGCCACCTCATGATCCACCGTCGGAATCTCGATCTCAGCCAGCACGAAGCCATCGAGCGCACCGGAAAAGACGTCAACCTCTACCGTCAATTCGCCGAGCGGCACCCGGTAGCGCGTCTTCTCGATCGTTCTGCCGATTCGCGCCTCCCGCAGCGTCTTCGCCTCTGCGATCGGAATATCGATCTCGTATTCGCCGCGCGCCATGCCCGTTCCGGTCTTGATCGTCAGCCGTGCGGTATCGCCATTCCTGATCCGCACACGGCAGGTCCGGTCTTCCGCGATGAACAGATAGAACTGTTCGAGGCGCGTGCCCTCATCGGCTTTTTCGCGCCATTCATCGCTTTTCACCAGGAATTTGCGTTCGATTTCCTCAGCCATGCCGAAAGACGTCTCGCCCCTCTCGCCGGTTTCGCGTCGATATCTTCGTAAACACCTTAAAGCGCGGCAATTTCCGCTTCGATCCCCGCTTCCATAAAATTGCGTGAACTTCTATATCGGGCGCCATGAGCACAATGCCCGCCAATACGCCGCTTTCGCGCATCCGCAACTTCTCGATCGTCGCCCATATCGACCATGGGAAATCGACGCTCGCCGACCGTCTGATCCAGAATACGGGCGGCCTCGAAATCCGTGACATGAAAGAGCAAGTGCTCGACAACATGGATATCGAACGCGAGCGCGGTATCACGATCAAGGCGCAGACCGTTCGCCTGCACTATAAGGCGCAGGACGGAGAGACTTACGTCCTCAACCTGATCGACACGCCCGGCCATGTGGACTTCGCCTACGAGGTCTCTCGGTCGCTGGCTGCCTGCGACGGCGCGCTTCTGGTGGTGGACGCCGCGCAGGGCGTCGAGGCGCAGACGCTGGCGAACGTCTATCTCGCCCTCGACAACGATCTCGAAATCGTCCCCGTCCTCAACAAGATCGACCTGCCTGCCGCCGAGCCCGACAAGGTGAAGGAGCAGATCGAGGACGTGATCGGCCTCGACGCCTCGGACGCCGTGATGATCTCCGCGAAATCCGGCCTCGGCATTGAGGATGTGCTCGAAGCCATCGTCAAGCGCCTGCCGCCCCCGTCCGAGGGTGACCGCAATGCGCCGCTCAAGGCGATGCTCGTTGACTCGTGGTACGACGTCTATCTCGGCGTCGTCGTTCTCGTGCGGATCATCGACGGAGAGCTCAAGAAGGGTCAGCAGATCCGTATGATGGGCACCGACGCCAAATATCCGGTGGACCGGGTCGGCGTCTTCACCCCCAAGATGGTGCTGGTCGATGCGCTCGGCCCCGGTGAACTCGGCTTCATCACCGCCTCGATCAAGGAAGTGGCGGACACCCGCGTCGGCGATACGATCACCGAGGAAAAGCGCCCGACGGACAAGATGCTGCCGGGCTTCAAGCCGGCCCAGCCGGTGGTCTTCTGCGGCCTCTTCCCGGTCGACGCGGCGGACTTCGATGATCTGCGTGCCGCCATGGGCAAGCTTCGCCTGAATGACGCTTCGTTCTCCTATGAAATGGAGTCCTCGGCCGCCCTCGGCTTCGGTTTCCGCTGCGGCTTCCTCGGGCTCCTCCATCTCGAAATCGTGCAGGAGCGCCTCAGCCGCGAATTCGATCTCGATCTCATCGCGACCGCCCCCTCGGTGGTCTACGACGTGGTGATGACGAACGGGGAAACGACCCAGCTCCACAATCCGGCGGACATGCCGGACATCGTGAAGATCGACCATGTGTCGGAACCCTGGATCACGGCCAACATCCTGACGCCCGACGACTATCTCGGGCCGATCCTGCAGCTCTGTCAGGAGCGTCGCGGCATCCAGACCGGCCTGTCCTATGTGGGCAAGCGTGCGATGGTCTCCTACGAACTCCCGCTCAACGAGGTCGTGTTCGATTTCTACGATCGGCTGAAGTCGATCTCGAAGGGCTACGCTTCCTTCGACTACCAGATGGCGGACTATCGCGAGGGCGACCTCGTGAAGATGAGCATTCTCGTCAATGCCGAGCCGGTCGATGCGCTCTCGATGCTCGTCCACCGCACCCAGGCCGAAAAGCGCGGCCGGGCGATGTGCGAGAAACTGAAGGAGCTCATCCCCAACCACCTCTTCAAGATCCCGATCCAGGCGGCGATCGGCGGCAAGGTCATCGCCCGCGAGACCATCTCGGCGCTGCGCAAGGACGTGACCGCGAAGTGTTATGGCGGCGACGCCACGCGCAAGCGCAAGCTTCTGGAAAAGCAGAAGGAAGGCAAAAAGCGCATGCGCCAGTTCGGCAAGGTGGAAATTCCGCAGGAAGCCTTCATCGCCGCGCTGAAGATGGATAGCTGACGAGCGTTCGACGCCAGTTTGCGCGTCTCGCTCCACAGCAGAACCGTAGCGCGCCGAACAGGACTTGGATCGAGCCGAGCTGATCGCCGGCTGTTCCATGTTTGATTCTCATGCGGTTCGGGGGGCGGGATCGCCTGCCTTGAATTCCAAGCTCCTGTTTGACCGAATCCCGTCGGCTTGAAGACCTGCACGCAAAAATATCAGCTCTGAACCTTGGATAAACGGCGCCTTCAGCGCGCGTTCCAAAGCACATCCCCATGATGAGCGTGTTCACTTCCGAACGATCTCGCTCAGACTGGAGATGTCCCCATGATCCGCTTGTCCCTTTCCGCCGCCATCGTCGCCCTCGCCGGTCTCACCGCCGTCGCCCCGGCATCGGCAAACGATTTCCGCAGCGACCAGTTCGGCTGGGCGAACTCCAGCGGTGGGTCGCAATACGGCTTCCGCAACCGCATGCGTGTCCATCAGGACGGTCGCCACAACAAGTCGATCGGCGAGCAGCGCGGCAAGCGCAACCTCTCGGTGGTCGGCCAGCAGGGGCGTGGAAACTTCGGCGCGACCTATCAGACGGGCAAGCGCAACGCAGCCGGCATCGGCCAGTTTGGCACCAACCACACGACGATCCTGACCCAGGACGGCAACGGCAATATCGCCGCCGGCGTACAGGTCGGACACGGATGCGACGCTAACGTCGCCCAGCGTGGCCGCGGCAATGTCACCGCCATCGTCCAGGCCTGCGACTGATCCGATCATTCACGCCCATTCGAGGAGGACTGACATGCCAACGATCAGCCGATATTCCGGACGCATTGCGGCAGTGCTCGCACTCGTGGCGACATCCGGCGTCGCGTTAGCCCATCCCCTCTTTTCGGCGGCAGGTGAAGAGCCTTATCGCTGCGAACTGAACGTCTCGCGCACCGGCTACGGCGTCGAGCTTACCGCTCTGGTCCACGCAGATAGGCGGGCCGAGGGTTACTACGACTTTCAGGTCTCGGGGAGCGGAAACGATATCCGGCAAGGCGGCCCCTTCACCGTCATGCCGGGCCAGCCGGAAACGCTCGGTTCGGTCACCCTCTCGACGGGTAATGCCGGATACGACGCCGATCTGAAGATCACCGTCAACAACCGCACGACGTCCTGCTCGACGCGGATCGGCGGCGGGATCTGAGACGGATATTGCATCGCCGGGCCTGGATCAAACGACAGTCCCCCTCGGATGTCGCGATCAGTGGCCCGGCGAGGTTTCCCCAGCTTGTTCGAAGAGACCCCGCGAGGCGCGGGCGACGGAGACTTTCATGACCCCATCCTTCAGCCTGAGAACCGTTCTCACCACGCTTGCCATCGCCGCCGGCAGCATTGGCACCTTCGCGGTCCCGGCCTCGGCGGGTCAGCTTTCATTCCACTTTACGCCCGGCGATCGGCAGACCTCGAATGCCCTTTCCACCGGGCTTCGGCTCTATTCCGCCTACAACGATCTCAAGAACGGCTCGGTGCGCCAGCGCGGCAAGAACAACAGCGCAGGCCTCGCCCAGCACGGTCGCGGCAATCTCGGCCTTGTCGAACAGCGCGGCAACGCCCATTCGGGAACGCTTCAGCAGACGGGCGACCGCAACGCATACGGCCTCTTTCAATATGGTCGGGGAGCGAAGGATAACGTGGTCCAAACCGGCAGAAACCGCAGCGGCGTGACATTCAGCTACGGCTGGTAAAACGCAAATAGTCAGCGACTGCTCGGCGGAAAGCGTTTCACGCTCGAATGGTGAAACCAAGTGCTGTGATTGTCGGTGTTTTGTTCGCGCGATTTCGCTGCTTGACCAGCGGCAAAGCCAACGCTTTCATCTTCTCGCCCGTCTGGCCCGGCATCCTGGAAGGGCTGCCGCTATCGACCTCGGCCTTATCCACTCACGCGAGCGGCGTTTGCGCTCAGCAGCCGATCTCCGCCGCAATCGACAAGGACCACCCCCGGCGCGAGCCGTGCCCGCCCTGGTCCCCCTAAAACCATCCGGACCGTTCATTCGCGGACATCAGGCACATAGTCTTTCGTCGTCTTGCTCATGAGCCCCTCCCTGCGAGGAGTTGGGGCCTCCGGCGGTCCCTGGGGCGGCGCTATCGTCAGTTATCGTTAAGAGTAAATTTTGAAGTTCTTGGCATAAATTCGTGACGCAGAGACTCTTTCTGGTTTCAAACAGGATTACGCAGATGAATTTCACCATCGCCCGCAAACTGGCGGCGTTGATCGCCCTTGCTGCGATCTGCAGCATTGCCGTGATGTCACTGCAACTTTATTCGCTACACGACAGCATCTGGAAGGATCGCAAGAACCTGATCGTCTCTCAGGTCCAAAGCGCCATAACCATGCTTGGCGGATTCCAGGCTCGGGTCGATGCGGGGGAACTGACGCTCCAGGAAGCAAAGGACCGTGCTCGCGAGGCTGCCCTGCCGATCCGGTTCGGCGACAACGATTACCTGTTCATGATGAACGCGGACGGCAAGCGTGTCATGCATCCCGATCCCGAACTGATGGGAACGGACGCTTTCGAATCGAAGGATGCGACAGGCCTCCACTACAACAGGGATATGGTCGAGAACGCTCACAAGGGCGGCGGCTTCACCAAATATTACAGAACCCGCCTGGATGGCTCGGGCGGACTGTCCACCAAGCTGTCCTATGCGCAGCTGTTCGGCCCGTGGGGCTGGACTGTGGCAACAGGCCTTTACGTCGATGATCTACAGGCGCAGTTCATGGATGAGGTCTACAAGGCGCTTCTCTGGTTTGGCGTTTTGTTCATAGCTCTGATTGCCTGCGCGATCCCGCTTGCCCGCTCGATCGCGCGCCCAATCGACCGGATGACGGCAGCGATGCGCTCGCTTGCGGCCGGCGACAAATCTGTCGAGGTTCCCGCTCAGGGGAGGTCCGACGAGATCGGCCAGATGGCGGGCGCCGTCCAGGTGTTCAAGGAACAGGCGATTGAGCGCGACCGGTTGGAACGCGAGGCTGCGGCTGCGCGCGCTTCAGAGACGGAAATGAAGCAGCGTCAGGCCGATCTGGATCATTCCAAGGCCGAGGATCTGCGCACCTTCATGGGCATCGTCGATCAAAGCTTCGATCGATTGTCCGCGGGGGATCTCACCGTCCGCATGCAGGACGCGGTCGCTCCCGAGTTCGAGCCGATCAGGGCCAAATTCAATGGCTCGATCGAAGAATTGGAAGCGGCGATCGGACACGTCGTCGAGGCCATCGGGACGATTCATGTTGGGCTGGGCGAAATTACCGTCGCCTCCAGCGATCTTGCAAAGCGCACCGAGCAGCAGGCGGCCAGCCTGGAAGAGACAGTGGCTGCGCTCGGCGATGTAACGAACGGCGTGAATTCTGCAGCCCAGGACGCCGGCGAGGCGAAACGTACTGCGGAATTGGCACGCGCCAAGGCTGAAAACGGAAGCAAGATCGTCGCTCAGGCTGTGACGGCGATGGGCAAGATCGAGGGCTCTTCTCAACAGATCGGCCAGATCATCTCGGTGATCGACGAAATCGCCTTCCAGACAAATCTCCTCGCGCTGAACGCGGGTGTAGAGGCGGCGCGGGCGGGCGAGTCCGGCAAGGGTTTCGCGGTCGTAGCCCAGGAAGTCCGAGCGCTCGCCCAGCGTTCGGCCGAAGCGGCCAAGCAAATCAAGGGGCTCATCACCATGTCGTCGGAACAGGTCGAGTGCGGCGTCGAACTGGTGACGGCTTCGGGCCAATCGCTGGACGAGATCGTTGCCGAAGTCGCGGTCATGGCTTCGGTCATCACGAAGATCGCTCAGTCCGCCAGGGAACAGGCCGTCAGTCTGAACGAAGTCTCAAGTGCCGCTGATCAGATGGACAAGGTAACCCAGCAGAATGCGGCGATGGTCGAGCAATCCACCGCGGCGGCACAGACGCTGGCAGCCGAGACCGACAGTCTTGCGCAAGCGGTCCATCGTTTCAAGACGAAGAGCTCCGCTCGTGCGGGGGGCTCTTCCGCGGCTCGCTCGACCCCAATAGCTCAGCCGAAGGCGCGCGTCTCGAAAGCGCCAACCTCCAAAGCGGTGGTGCAGATGCGCGTCGTCGGATCCGGCGGTGCCGCGACCAAACCAGCGGCGAACGACGACAGCTGGGAAGAATTCTAGGTCCTGTGGACAGAATGGATCCACAACCGGTTGAGGCTTGAGTCAAGGCTGCCTCTCGAAGGCGGCTTTGACGCGAGCCGACCTGCCGGACAAGGAAAGGGAGGTGAGGGGAGACTTGCTGCCGAAGGCATGGAGTCGCAAACCGCAGCCTGCCGGTCATCCCGGCAAGAGCGAACTGCAAGAACCCGGTCACGTACGTTCGGACTGCCTAGCGCGACCGCGTTTGGCCGCTTCCAGTCCGCCGGATCACGGATTTTTCAACCTGATCTGACGTATACGCTTAAAAATCAGAATCTTATGCGGATGACTGGTGCCCAGGAGAGGACTCGAACCTCCACGCCTCGCGGCACACGGACCTGAACCGTGCGCGTCTACCAATTCCGCCACCTGGGCTTCGGGGCGGAGCATTAGGGGCTGGCGCGCGGGCTGTCAACGCGGATTTAAACGCCGTTTGAAGATAGTTTTACGTTGGCGCTTTCTAGTGTTCGGCGCATGCGGATCGATGGGTCCCATGTCCGCAAGCGGGATATCGACAAAATGACACGCGCCGGGTTGATTGACCCGATCAATGCGGTCTTTCGACCCTTCCCCCTCTTCTAAGCTCTGGCGAAACCCATGTGGTACGCTATAGGTGTCGGACGATTCGAGACGGCCCGCAGCCCATATGCGGAAAGGGGTGCCGAGGCGGCCGTCACGACTACAAGGAGCGACGAGCGATGACGGTCGATACGGGAAAGACGGTGGTGGTGTTCGGCGGGTCCGGCTTCGTGGGCCGGTACGTGACGCAGGCCCTCGCCAAGCGCGGCCATCGGGTGCGCATCGCCTGCCGAAGGCCCGATCTCGCCTATCACGTGCTGACCGCCGGCAATATCGGCGCAATCCTGCCGATCCAGGCCAATCTGCGCTATCCGTGGTCGGTGGAGCGGGCTGTGAAGGGCGCCGATCACGTGGTCAATCTCGTCGGCATCCTTGCCGAAAGCGGCAAGCAGAGCTTCAATGGCCTGCAAGCGGAAGGTGCCCGGTTGATTGCGGAGGCCGCGAAGGCCGAAGGCATCAACATGACCCAGGTTTCGGCGATCGGCGCGGACGAGGGCTCGAAGTCGAAATACGCACGCTCTAAGGCAGCCGGCGAGAAAGCTGTTCTCGCGGCGCGCCCCGATGCCTATATCCTGCGCCCGTCGATCATCTTCGGTCCCGAGGACGAGTTCTTCAACCGCTTCGCCGAGATGTCACGCTTCTCGCCGGTCCTGCCGCTGCTTGGCGGCGGAAAGACGAAGTTCCAGCCGGTCTATGTGGTCGATGTCGCGGAAGCGGTGGCGAAGACGGTCGACGGTGAGGTCGCCGGCGGCAAGGTCTACGAACTCGGAGGGCCAGAGGTTTCGAGCTTCCGCCAGCTGATGGAAGAGATGCTTCGGGTGATCGACCGCAAGCGCCGCTTGGTGTCGATCCCGTTCTCGCTCGCGGGCTCGATCGCGAAGTATACGCAGTTCGTGCCGGGCGCTCCGCTGACGGTGGATCAGGTGAAGCAGCTGCAGACCGACAATATCGTCTCCGACGCGGCGGTTGCCGAGGGTCGGACGTTTGAGGCTTTCGGCATCCGCCCGCGTACGGTGGATTCGATCCTGCCGACCTATCTCGTCCGCTTCCGTCCGCAGGGCCAGTTCACGCGGCCCGTGCGCCATGCGGGCGGTCTCGACGCAGAAAATCAGGACGGTATTGTCTAAGGCAGAGGCAGCTTTTCCGGCTAGCGCGTGACAGTGGCCGAATGGCTTGCGCCCGATCTGCCGCTTTGGGCGAGCCTGGGCCTGATCGTCGCGAGCTTTTTCACCTCCGCGCTCACGGCGGCCTTCGCACTCGGCGGAGGCGTGACGCTGCTCGCCCTGATGAGCCTTGCCTTGCCGATCGCTGTGCTCATTCCTCTCCACGGCGTCGTTCAGTTTGCCTCCAATGCCGGACGGCTCGGCATTCAGCGGCGTTCGGTACGCTGGGACAAGGCGTTGCCCTTCATCCTCGGCGGGCTGATCGGCGCGGCGATAGGTGCCCGGACGGTGGTCACGCTGCCCGAGGAAATCCTGCGCCTCGTCCTCGGTAGCTTCATCCTCGCGACCATCTTCCTGAAGCTGCCTGCGCTCGGACGGCTCAGGAACTGGCAATACGCGCTCGCAGGCGCGATCAACACGTTTCTGTCGATGTTCATCGGGGCGAGCGGGCCACTCAACGCGGTGCTGTTCACCCGCGTCTTCGAGGACCGCAAGCAGGTCGTCGCGACCATGGCGGCGGTCACCGCGAGCCAGCACGCGCTGAAGGTCGCCGCGTTCCTGGCGGCTGGCGTCGTTCTCGGCCCTTATGCGCTTCTCGCCGGCGCCATGATCGCGACCGGCTTTCTCGGTACGCTTGCGGGAACACGGCTCTTGGATCGCCTCGACGAGAAGCTCTTCCGAAAACTGCTCGCGGTGACGCTGACCGTTCTCGCGGTCGAACTGATCCGTCGCGGGTTGTTCGGGCTTATTCGTTGATGCCGTAGCCGTCTTCCGGGGCCTCGTCGGGCACGGTGACCGGCGCTTCCTCGATCGCATAGCCATCTCCGGCACCGCCGGCTTCGGGGGCAACTGTCTCGTCCGGCGCGAAGGCGAAGATCAGGACGATCCCGAGAATGCCAACCACGATGCGCCAATAGGCGAAGGGTGCGAAGCCGTGCCGTGAGACGAAATCAAGAAGTTTCCGCACGACGAGAAGAGCTGCAAGGAAGGCGCAGACGAAGCCGATGGCGATCAGCCCGAAATCGTCTGCCGAGAGGGCGTCCCGATTCTTGAAGAGGTCGTAGACGACCGCGCCCAGCATGGTCGGCATGGCGAGAAAGAAGGAGAATTCCGCCGCGGAGCGCTTGTCGGTGCCCATCAGCAGCGAGCCGGCGATCGTCGCGCCGGAGCGTGAGGTGCCGGGGATCATGGCGAGGCACTGGAATATCCCGATCTTCAGGCAGAGCGAGAGGGGATAATCCATGATGTCGGTATAGCGGACCTCAAGCGGCATCTTGTCGATGACGAGAAGCAGGATGCCGCCGACGATGAGCGCGGCGCAGACGACAAGCGGCGTCTCGAAGAGAACCGTCTTGATGAAATCATGCGCCAGCACCCCGATAAAAGCCGCCGGCAGGAAGGCGATCAGGATACCAGCCACGAAGCGCCGGGTCTTGGCGCTCGAGGGCAGGGTGATGAAGAGCTGCCAGAGCTTGGCGAGATAGACGGTGAGGATCGCAAGGATCGCGCCCAGCTGGATGACGATCTCGAAGACGAAGCCGGTCGACTCGAAGCCGAGAAAGTGGCCGAGAAGCAGGATGTGCCCAGTTGAGGAGACCGGAATGAACTCGGTCAGGCCTTCGGTGATCCCCAGAATGACGGCGTCGAAAATTGAGCCGATATCCATTCGTAGTCCTTCAATTTCGCATCGCGAAGACGGTCCGCATCCGGCGCGCGCCGAATGATTCTGAACTGTCATGCCTCATTCGGCCTTGCCGCGTCCTGTCCTGCGGAAATCTTCACCGGGCGTTGACGCATTTCTGCAACCGTGCGCAAGCAGGCTTTCAGCCCGTAACTGCCGTGAAAGACATGAAAAACCCCCGTTCGGCCTGTCAGTACCTGCAAAATATTACCTGAATGCGATAGACCCCGCCCGATGCTGAAACTCTTCCACCACCCCATGTCCGCCACGTCGCGCTATGTCCGTCTTCTGGCTGGCGAGTACGGCGAGAAGCTCGATCTTGTCGAGGAACGGCCCTGGGAGCGTCGGCGCGAATTCCTGTCGATGAACCCGGCAGCGACGCTGCCGGTGCTGATCGAGGACGACGGGCCGCCGATCGTCGGCGGCGTCATCGTGGGCGAATACATCGACGAAACGCGCGGTGTCTTCTCGCGCGAAAAGCGGCTGATGCCGGAAAAGCCGGTGGAGCGAGCGGAAGTGCGACGTCTCACCGAATGGTTCGTCGAGAAGTTCGATCAGGAAGTGACGCGCTATCTCGTGCGCGAGCGGGTCTTCAAGCTCGAAATGCCCAAGGAGGACGGCGGTGGTTCGCCGGATGCCTCGGCAATCCGCGCCGCGCGCTCCAATTCCCGTCACCATCTGCGCTATGTCGGCTGGCTTGCGGAAAATCGCAACTGGCTGGCGGGCTCGCGCATGTCCCAGGCCGATCTTGCGGCTGCCGCAGCACTTTCCGTGCTCGATTATCTCGGTGAGATCCCGTGGGAGAACGAGCCGGCAGCGAAGGAATGGTACAGCCGCATCAAGTCGCGCCCGTCATTCAGACCTCTGCTCGCGGAGAAAGTGCGGGGCGTGCCGCCGGTGCGCCATTACGCCGATCTCGATTTTTAGACAGACATCCGCATCGGAGCTCTGAAAAGGAAACGCCCGGTCCGCAGTGAGCGGACCGGGCTTTTTTGTCCCAGTACTGATGCCGACGTTGTAGGCGCCTCAACTCTTGTTGCGGCCGCCCGGGGAGCGCCGCGAGCGCTGCCGAGTGCCCGTCCGCGGGGCGGATCGACCCGTCCGGGCGCTGGTCCGCTTTGCGGGAGATGAGGTGCTCGCCGCCTTGGCCGGCTCCTTCGCCTTCTCCGCAGCAGCGGGGGGCGGTGTCGATGCACCTGTGCCCGTGGCGGAAGGCTCGCTGGCCTTGGTCTCGGCTTTGGACGCCTCGGCGGTTTTGCTGCTGTTCGCGGTGTTCGGTTTCGCCGCAGTCTCGTTGGCCGTGGCTACCTTGTTGGGCTCAGCCGGCTTTGCTTCAGCGACCTTGCTTTCAGGAGCTTTTGCCTTTGCCTGATTTGGCTCGACGGATTTGCTGTCCAAAGGCTTGGTCGCTTCGCCGCTGGCTTTCGAAGCGGCGGCCTGCTTGCTCTCGTCAGCCTTGGCGGTCGCATTTTCTTCGGATGAAGGCTTTTTCGGCTCAGCCGATTTCGCTGCCGGAGTCGTGGCCGCCGTCCTGTCCTGCGGAGCCTTTACGTCGGCAGGCTTCGCCTCTGCAGCTGGACCTTTCGCATTGGCGGCTTTCGGCTCGCTTTTCACTTCCGACTTGGCGGGCTTCTCCGCCTTTGCTTCTGCCTTCGCTGGAGCCGGCTGTGTCTCCCCCTTTGAGGAGACATCCGCTGCGCCAGCGCTCGCCGTTTCCGATTTCACGGGAGCCTTCTTGGCATCCTTTGTTTCTGTCGGAGCGGCTTCTGCCTTCGGCGCGGTTTTGGAAGCCTCACTCTTGGATGGAGCAGCTTTGGCGGCTTCGCTCTTGGCCGGTTCCTGCTTGCCCTTCGCGGGCTCTTGCTTCACCGGTTCGGATTTCGCCTGAGCAGGCTTCGCCTCCGACTTCGCGGCCGCCGGTGCCTTGGAGGCTTCCGCAGCTTTCCTTGCCGGTTTCGCCTGCTTCATGGTCTCGGCGATCGCCTTCTCGGCGGGTTCGGCGAAGGCGCGCATCATGCGCTCGCCGGCAGCGAAGGGATTGCTCTCGAACATCAGCGGATCGGCAATGCCGGTCTCGCCTCCCGCACCGAGGGACTGGCCGAGTGTCGCCGCTTTGGCGCGGCGTTCGGCGAAGGCGCCGAAATTGCGGCCCTCGCGCTTCGTGATCTCGGTCTTCTTCGGCAGCGCGGCGGAGCCGTGCGTCGTGCCATGGGTCAGTGCGAAATCGATGATCCGGGGCACGATCTCGGCCCGGAAGCGCGAGCCGTTGAAGACGCCGTAATGGCCCACCATCGGCTGCACGTAATGGACCCGCATCTCTTCCGGAATGTTCGGGCAGATGTCCTGCGCGGCTTCGGTCTGGCCGACACCGGAAATGTCGTCGTTCTCGCCTTCGACCGTCAGAAGGGCGACACGTTTGATCGCCGTGAGGTCGATGGTCTCGCCGTTGAACTTCATCTCGCCCTTGGGGAGCGAGTGCTTGATGAACACTTCTTCGACGGTCTGAAGGTAGAACTCCGCCGTCATGTCCATCACGGCGTTGTACTCGTCGTAGAAGGTGCGGTGCTTCTCTGCGGAGTCGCCGTCGTCCTTCACGAGGTGCCAGAAGAAATCCTTGTGCGCCATCATGTGGCGGTCGAGATTCATCGACATGAAGCCGGTGAGCTGCAGGAAGCCCGGATAGACGCGCCGGCGGAAGCCCGGCTGCGGGAAGGGCACCGTCATGATGACATTCTCGCGGAACCAGTCGATGCCCTTTTCCTCGGCAAGCCGGTTCACGGCCGTCGGATTGACGCGGGTGTCGATCGGGCCGCCCATCAGCGTCATCGTCGCCGGATAGCAGTCGTCCTGGTGCTTCTCCATGTGGGCGACGGCCATCATTACCGGCACGGAGGGCTGGCAGACGCCCAGAACGTGGCTGTCGGGACCGAGGAAGTGCAGAAAATCGATGACATACTGTGTGTAGTCGTCGAGATCGAACTTGCCGTCTTCGACGGGAACCTCGCGAGCGTCCTTCCAGTCGGTAATATAGACGTCGGCGTAGGGCAGCAGCGCTTCCACCGTGCCGCGCAGAAGCGTCGCGTGATGGCCCGAAAGCGGTGCGACGATCAGGAAACGCGGGTCGGATTTCCTATCCTTCGGCAGCTGTCGCTCGAAGTGCAGAAGCTGGCAGAACGGCTTGTCGACGACGATCTTTTCTTCCACCGGAACATGGGTGTGACCCACAACTGTTTCGTCGATACCGAATTCCGGCTTCGAATAGACGCGGGTCGTACGCTCGAACAATTCCGCGCCGGCGGCGATCGCTCGACCGAAGGTCGTGCGCGCTGCGGGATTCAGCGGGTTCTGGTAAGCGATCCGGGTCGCGTCGGCCGCAGCGCGTAGCGGCGCGAGCATCGCCTGGTTCCACTCGTAAAAGTAATACAACATGGGGTCGGTTTACGTCCTCTTTGTGTTGTTCTTACCAGAATATGGTGCAGCGCACAAATATCGGGTCCAGCAGTTCGGCTGACGCTGCGAAGACTCAAAGCCATTTCAGCACAACAACTTGGCTTTCTCCGTCACCGTCGCGAGCGGAAGCGCGCCGTTTCTCGTTCAACCATGCAGGCAGGTCGGCTTCCGGTATCTTGACGAAGCCATGATTAACGTAAAATGCGGCATCGCAATACGCATCTTCCGCCAAGGCGTGTCCAAGTGCACGATAGAAGAACCAGTGTGCGCGCTCTGCAACGGCTTTAAGCAGTGCGCCGGCTAATTGATGACCGTTTTCGGCACCGGGATCGACCGTGAGTTCCGACAGCCAATAGAGATCGTTTTCGGCCGCCGCTGCGGCGTACGCCAACGGTTCGCCGCTTTTCTTGTCAACGGCCACGAAGATCTCGTGCGCCAGAAGATAACGCGTGAATGCGTGTATATCGGGCTTATCGCCGGTGCCGATACTTTCGGCTTGGGCATTCTTAAGGATCGTCAGAAGCGCCGGCACCTCGCCCGGCTCCATCATGCGGATGGCGTAGCCTTTCGGTGCCAAACCCTTGAACGCCTTGCGTCCGTTCTTCCGTGGTTTCCGGCTATCCGTCATGCCCCTCGACGATGAACAGGTCGGCATCGGCGATGGCCTGCCTTATCTTGGCTGCCTTCTGGTATTGCGGGCTTTCGTAGCAGGCCCGCGCCCTTTCGACGCTGTCGAATTCGATGACGACATTGCGGGGGCGTGCCTCGCCTTCCATCGGCGTCACTTCACCGCCGCGTACCACAAAGCGCCCGCCGAACTCGGCGAAAGCGGGCCCCGCGGTTTCGACGTAGTCCTTGTAGCGATCGGGATCACGGACATCGACGCTGGCGATCCAGTAACCTTTTGGCATGTCCGCTTTTCCTTGGAGCAGTCGCTTTGTTTCGCTTCGCTTTACGCCGCCGCGCTCATCTCGGCAAGGATCGCCCTCGCGGCGCCGAGGGGATCGGGAGCGGCGATGATGGGACGCGCGACGACGAGATGGGACGCTCCGGCCTGAAGCGCATCCCCTGGCGTGACCACGCGTTTCTGATCCCCGCTCTCGGCACCAGAGGGGCGGATGCCGGGTGTTACAAGCGCCATGTCCGGGCCAATGATCTCGCGGATAGACGGGGCTTCGGCGGCCGATGCGACGAGGCCGCCGATACCAATCTCGCTGGCCGCTTTTGCGCGATCCGCCACGAGAGTTTCGACATTGGCCGAATATCCCGCTTCCCTGAGATCACCGTCATCCAGGGCCGTCAGCACAGTGACGCCGAGGACGAGAAGGTTGCTGCCCTTCGCCGCCTCTGCGGCGGCGCGCATTGCGTGTGGATAGGCATGGACCGTCAACATCGAAGCGCCGAGGGTGAGTGCGCTTTCGACGCCTTTCGCGACAGTGTTCGGAATATCGAGAAGTTTCAGGTCGAGAAAGACCGACTTGCCGGCAGCAGAGAGTTCACTCACCAGCGGAAGGCCTCCGGCATAGGCTAGCTGGTAGCCTATCTTGTAGGTCGACACCGTATCACCAAGCGTCTCGATCAATCGCACCGCTTCATCGCGGGTCGAGACGTCGAGACCTACGATGAGCCGGTCGCGCATATCTTTATCGGTCAAACTCGAAAAACTCCGGCATCGAGAGAAATTGCCGGCTGAGACTCATCAGGAATCGGCAGGAATGTCCACGGTTACTGTGGTGCCGACCGTATCGGAGTTGACGTCGAGCTTTGCGTTGAGACCGCGTACCAGCGACATCACGATACGACCGCCGAGACCGCCCGCCTGGGCGTCCTTCTCGCCGCTTTCTCTCGCTTCGTCCCGGCGGGCCTCTTCGGTTAAAGCGCCGCCCTTGGTCTTCTCGGCAGGGATCCGTTCGCTCCTCCCCATGCCGAACGAAGACGCAATTTGCCGTGCTTCGTTTCCGCCCTCATCTTCCTCGACTTCCTTGCGGGTATCCTCCACAGCCTTCTGAATCGACTCGCGATCGAGCTCGCGTGGAGGCTTCTTCGCATTATACGGCCAGTTGTCGTTCTCCTTCAGACCGACTCCGTCATCGACGACGGTCAGGCGGATCACGCCGGAAGAAAGCATCTTCAGCCTTGCCTCGACGAGGCCTTCCTGGCGGCCTTCGAAAGCGTGCTTCAGCGCATTGGTGAGAAGCTCGGAGAACAGGAGGCCAATCCGGGCCGCGCGGTCGACCTTCAAAGTGATGGCGTCGCAGTCGACGTTAATCCGAACCGACCGGCGGCCGTCGAGATGGCCGATCGTGGAAGCGATCCGGCTGACATAGGCACCGAGCGGGATCATCTCAGAGTTCGACGAGCCGACACCGGCATCCGTCATTTCCTGATAAAGAAGCTGAAGGCTCTCGATGCGGCGGGCAAGGGCAGAGAAGCTTTCTTCGCTCGTCTTCACCCGCGCCTGCATGCGGATCATGCCGATGATCATCGACAGATGGTTCTTCACCCGGTGCTGTATCTCGCCAAGCGCCGTATCGGAGCGCTTGTTCGTGGGAGTATCTTGCTCCACCGTCAGATCGCGCTGGACGCCCAGGAAGCATTGCAGATTGTTCTGATCGTCGTAGAGCGGCGTGATCATCAGCTTGTTGAGGAACTTCGTCCCGTCAGCGCGATAGTTCTGGATTTCGACGGTGATGTCTTCCTCGTCACGCAAAGCCGCGCCGATCCTGCGGACCTGCTCCGCATCGGTCGCCTCGCCCTGCAGAAAACGGCAGTTCCGCCCGATGATCGCGCCAGCGGAATAGCCGGTGATCGTTTCGAACGCCCGGTTGGCGTAGATGATCGGATTGTCATCGAGATGCGGATTGGTCAGCACAAGAGCCAACGGAAGCTTGGAGAGCGCCGCGGTGCTCATGCCGCTCGGCATCGAGAACCCATCCCGTTCGTTGATCTCCCGTTGATCCATCAACATCCTCTATCGAGCCTGACGGCAATCTGCCGCAGCGCTACCACCGTTGCCACAGGTTTGGCAGGTCGCCAACATGGGGTCATAGGTCGGCGTAACACGCTGTTTAGAAACATTGTAAACATGCGTCGCAATCGCAAGTGTCTGAAAAGACAGGAAATGCTTTCCTGGCCCAAGAGTGCGGGAAATTCGCCTTCAATCACAGCTTTGGTCGACTTTCGAACATCGAGTCCGCTCACGTCGAAAGCCGGTACCAAGTGGTTGATGCGACTGAAGATACCCTTATTGATTGCAATCAAGGGTAGCTGGCCTGGCTCAGTGAGCCTCCTCCCAGTTCGACGCTGCCTTGGCTTCGACCTCAAGAGGCACGGACAATGTGACGCGGGGCCCGGCGGCGGCCTCCATAATATTAGTCACGACTTCAACTGTCTGATCGATCTCGTCCTCCTCGACCTCGAAGACGAGTTCATCATGAACCTGAAGCAACATCATCGCCGAGAGATTCGCCTCGGCAAGCGCATCTTCCATCTGCACCATGGCGCGGCGGATGACGTCGGCCGCCGTGCCCTGGATCGGTGCGTTGATCGCGGCGCGCTCGTTGAAGGAGCGGATCTGCGGGTTCTTGGCGGTGATATCGGGATAATGCGCGCGCCGCCCGAAGAGCGTTTCCACATAACCATGCTTTTTCGCGAACGCCTTGGTGTCCTCCATGTAGTCGCGAATGCCGGGGAAGCGCTCGAAATACTTCTTGATGTACTGGCCGGCTTCCTCGCGCGGGATCGCCAGCTGATTGGCGAGCCCGAAGGCCGAAATGCCGTAGATGATTCCGAAATTGATGGCCTTGGCACGTCGACGCACCGATGGCTCCATGCCTTCCACCGGCACGTTGAACATCTCGGATGCCGTCATGGCATGGATGTCGACGCCGTTCTGGAAGGCGTCCTTCAGCTGCGGAATGTCTGCGATATGCGCGAGGATGCGGAGTTCAATCTGCGAATAGTCGGCTGACAGCAGCTTCTTGCCCTTCGGCGCGACGAAGGCGGTGCGGATGGCGCGGCCCTCTTCCGTGCGAACCGGAATGTTCTGAAGGTTTGGCTCCGAGGATGAGAGCCGGCCCGTCGTCGTCGAGGCCATGGAGAAGGACGTATGGATGCGTCCGTTCGCATCCATGTGATGAGGCAGGGTGTCGGTGTAGGTGCCCTTGAGCTTGGTCAGCTGGCGCCAGTCGACGACACGGCGTGGCAGGTCGTGGCCTTCTGCGGCAAGGTCCTCCAGCACCCGCGCATCGGTCGACCACTGGCCGCTCTTGGTCTTCTTGCCGCCGGGCAGGCCGAGCTTCCCGAACAGAATTTCGCCGAGCTGCTTGGGGCTTCCGGGATTGAACTCTTCGCCCGCCATCTTGGCGATCTCGTCTTCGAGCGCGGCCTGCTTCTGGGCGAAATTGCCCGACAGCCGCGAGAGGATCTGCCGGTCGACCATGATGCCGCGCTGTTCCATCCGGGCGAGCACCGGGGCGAGGGGGCGTTCCAGCCGCTCGTAAACATGGGCAAGGCCTTCGGCCGCAAGGCGCGGCTTCAGCACCTTCCAGAGCCGCAGCGTGACGTCCGCATCTTCGGCCGCGTATTCCGTCACCCGGTCGATCTCGACCGCCGCGATCGGCTTTGCGTTGCGGCCGGTTCCGCAGAGCTCTTTGTAGGAAATCGGCTTGTGACCGAGCCATCTTTCCGAAAGCTCGTCCATGCCATGCCCCGAAAGTCCTGACGATGCGTCGAGCGCATAGGAAATCAGCATCGTATCGTCGATGGGCGTCATCGCGATGCCGTGCTGGAGCATGACCAGCAGATCGTATTTGACGTTCTGACCGATCTTCAGGACGCTTTTGTCCTCAAGAACATCCTTCAGGGCCTTGAGTGCTTCGTCCATCGGGATCTGCCCACCCAGGGCCTCGGCGCTTTCCGGATCGCTGAGGAGATCGGCATCGGCGGCGACATGGCCGAGCGGCACATAGGCCGCTTCTCCAGGAGTGATCGCGATTGAGACGCCGACGAGGTCGCCCTTGTAGGCCGAGAGTTCGCTCGTCTCGGTATCGAAAGCCATCACGCCCTTGTCACGAGCGCGGTCCAGCCATTTCTCCAGCGTATCGACATCGCGGATCGTGACATAGGCGGAGCGGTCGATCGTTTGTCCGGCCGCTTCGTCCTTCAGTTTCGCCGCGAGGCGCTGGGGCGTTGCCGGGAAGATCGTATCGCCCGGCGTCTCCTCGGGCTCAAAAGCGTCGAGATCCGGTCCACGCGGCGCATCCTCGATGTCGAGTTTGGCGCTTTCCACCTCGCTCGCATCGGTTTCGAGCGCCGCCGCGACGCGCCGGGTGAGAGTGGTAAACTCCATCGCCTTCAGGAACGAAACGAGCTTTTCGCCGTCCGGCTCGTGGATGAAGAGGTCGTCGAGCGGCGTATCGAGCGGCGTTTCACAGTCGAGCGTGACGAGCTTCTTCGACAGCCGCGCCTGATCGGCAAACTCGATCAGGTTCTCGCGCCGCTTGTTCTGCTTGATCTCGGAAGCCCGTTCCAGCAGCTCTTCGAGCGTGCCGTATTCCTCCAGCAGCTGCGAGGCGGTCTTCGGGCCGATGCCTGGCACGCCCGGCACGTTGTCTGAGGTATCGCCGACGAGCGCCTGAAGATCGATCATCTTCTCCGGATAGACGCCGAATTTCTCCCTCACTTCCTCGGGTCCGAGGCGCTTATCTTTCATCTGATCGTAGAGAATGACGTTCGGCCCGACGAGCTGCATCAGGTCCTTGTCGGAAGAGACGATGGTTACGTCGCCGCCGGCTTCCACAGCCTGCATGGCATAGGTCGCGATCAGGTCGTCGGCCTCGTAGCCTTCCTTCTCGATGCAGGGCAGGTCGAAGGCGCGCACGGCATCCCGGATCAGCCCGAATTGTGGCCTCAGATCCTCCGGCGGCTCCTCGCGGTTGGCCTTGTACTCGGAGTAGAGCTCATTGCGGAACGTCGTCGAGGAATAGTCGAAGATCACCGCGAAATGGGTCGGCACGGCGCCCACATTGGTATCGCGTGATTCCTCGACCAGCTTCCACAGCATGTTGCAGAAACCGGAGACGGCACCGACTGGCAGGCCGTCCGATTTCCGCGTCAGCGGTGGCAGCGCGTGATAGGCCCGAAAGATGTAAGCCGAGCCGTCGACGAGGAAGAGATGATCACCCTTTTTCATGGGGTGAGAGGTAGCTTGGCGAGGATGGAGAGTCCATCGAGATCATGTGGATGTCATGGACCAGCGCGAAAGTCGCGATCCATCCTCGTCAGATGAAATGTCAGGCGTCCCGAAGCAGCCCCGAAAGCCTGCCGGGGACCGGATCGTCGGAAGGACGGGAGCCGGGCGTGAAGCTCAGGCCGAACCGGTCGAAGCTTCTCCACACCACCTTCGCACTGCGCGTCTTGCCGTCATCTCGATCGAAACGGACGATAACATTTTCTCCCGGCAGACTTTCCCGCAGCGTCGTGATCTCGAAACCGCCGTCCGAGATGCTGCGCAGGCGCACGTGCTGAGGGGCGGATGTCAGGTCGCCCACGATCTGAGCCGAAAGGCATACGCGGCGGCGCGGTTTCTGACGACGTTCCAGCATCTTATGCGTCCCTGATCGCTTCGATGACTACTACCCTAGAGAGACGGAACGTCAGCGCAACCAGACGGTGTCGTGGCGGTTAATATGTAAATCTGTACCGACACTCGACGCCGCATCCTTGAACCGAAAAAGCCGGCCACTGCGACGATCAGCGACCGGCTCCAATCCCAATCAGGTGCAGGACATGCCGATCAGCGGGCGGATGCGATGATGCTCGCGATGACGCCGGTCGCGGCCGAAATCAGCAGGTATTCGTTGTCGACGCGAACCCAGCGCTGGCCATCGTGCGGACGGCCAAGGCCGTGGCTGCGCCAGTCCGAAACGACGTGGCCGCGATAGGCTGAGGGCAGAGCGCGACCGCGATGCCAACGCCGTTCCACGCGACGCTCATGCCGTGCGTCCCGGCGATCACGACGGACTTCCCGCCTGAACTCGCGGCGCTCTTTGCGGATGTCGTTACGATAGTGGCGCGACTCGGCGTGTCGGCTCGGATCGGCAAAGGCCGGAGCCGTCGTGGCGACCGGCAGAGCCGTGGCGAGGCTGAGGGCGACTGCCATGGATTTGATGAACGAGCGGGGCATTCCTGAACTCCTGAATCCCGAGATCGATGATGATCCCTTCCACGATCAGAAATTCAGAAGATGCCGGGACGATCCATTACGAAATGTATCGTTCAGTATCGCAAGATAATGAAAGGTCTAGCTTCTCTCCGCATAGGGTACCCGCTGGTCGAGCAGGAAGCGCGCAAAGAGCGGCAGGCTGGCGGCGCCCAGAACCCGCGCGCTCGGTCCGACTGTGCCGGCCCTCAGTTCCACAGGCGAAAGCCCCTTGTGATTGAGGCCCTCGAACTTCTCGCGCGTCTCCTCGATCAGCCGTGAGAGCACAGGCCGGGGCAGGGCACCGTCAATGACGGCTGCCTCGAAATCGTAAACCGCGCTTGCGGAGAGTGTGGCATAGGCAAGCCCATGGGCGGCTTCGTCGATCCAGCGATCGAGGACATCGCCGAGCCCGTCCCACGCCGCTTCGTCGCCGACGATCGCCGTCGGATCACCGCCTGCATCGCGAATCAGGTTTTCGAGCTTGTTGACCGAGGCAAATTCGATCAGCTGGCCCGCACCGCCACTCTCTCGCGGTATGGGTAGTGAACCGAGTGCGCCGGCATTGTCGAGCCGGCCTGGTATCAGGTCGCCATTGATGACGATGCCGCCGCCGGCGAAAGCGCCGACAAAGAAATAGACGAAATCGGCGCAATCGGCCCCACCGAACACGTTTTCCGCTGCGCAGGCGCCCGTCGCGTCGTTCGCGACGAAGACGGAGAGCCCGGTGCGTTCACCAAGGTCGGTCTCCGCTACGAAATCGCGCCAGGGCGCCATTTCCTCTTCGGGAGCGCCGATCTCGGCTGCCCAGGACCAGAGCTCGAAGGGCATTGCGACGCCGAGCCCGGTGATCCGTTCCTGCAGATGAGGTTCGATTTCCGCCGTCAGTTCACGATGGGCCTCTTCGACGAAGCGGCAGATTTCGGAAACCTTCGGATAGTTGTAGCGCTCCACACGGCTCAGCCGGATCTTGCCCACGAAATCCATCATGACGAGTTCGCTCGAGCGCCGGCCGATCTTCAGACCGAAGGAGAGAGCCCCCTCCGGATTGAGCCGCATGGGCACGGAGGGCTGGCCGACGCGGCCGCGCCTTGGCTCGTCGCGCACGACGAGCTTCTCCTGCTCCAGCGAGCGCATGATGACCGAAGCGGTTTGCGCCGACAGCCCGGTACTGCGCGCGATGTCGGCTTTTGCCATCTCGCCACGGCGGCGAATCAGCGACAGAACCGCGCGTTCGTTATGAGCTCTTAGGCCCGACTGATTCGATCCGCGGGCCCTGCCGTCGAGGGCTTGTCCCTCCGTGGAGATATCCGACATCCTAAGTCTCCCTTCGGTTCGGCATTGTATAGCCGTCTCCGATAGAGCATGCTCTGTCAAAAAGCATGCTCTCACCGGGTTCAAAATGCCCGGAAAATGGCACGCGCACAATAAATAACTTTTCATGAATTATATATTGACAGCCGCCTGGGTTCGGTGTTCTTTTCGTTAGAACGCTCGCGCCAGGGAGGTCGGGCGGCACCGGTTTAAGGCCTTCCAAAGGCCGTGCCGACTATCATCACAGGGAGGATTTTCACGTGACATTCCGCACGCTTCTCGGGACGACTGCGCTCGTCGCGGCCGCCGCTTTCGCAATGCCCGCGGCCGCGCAAGACGGCAGCACCAAGGCCTGCCTCATCACGAAGACCGACACCAACCCGTTCTTCGTCAAGATGAAGGAAGGTGCGACGGCCAAGGCTGAAGAGCTCGGCGTTCAACTCTCCACTTATGCGGGCCGGGTCGATGGGGACCACGAGACTCAGGTTCAGGCGGTCGAAAGCTGCATCGCGGCTGGCGCCAGCGGTATCCTGATCGCCGCATCCGACACCAAGGCGATCACCGAAGTCGTTCAGCAGGCGCGTGACAACGGCATTCTCGTCATCGCCCTCGACACGCCGCTCGAGCCGATCGACGCGGCCGACGCAACCTTTGCGACGGATAACTTCAAGGCCGGCGAACTCATCGGCCAGTGGGCCAAGGCCACGCTCGGCGATGAAGCCGAGAACGCCAAGATCGCCATGCTCGATCTCTCGCCGGCCGCCCCGTCGGTCGACGTCCTGCGCGACCAGGGCTTCCTTCAGGGCTTCGGCATCGAAGTCAAGGACGAAAACACGATTGGCGACGAGGACGATCCGCGCATCGTCGGCCACGACGTGACATCGGGCAACGAGGAAGGCGGCCGCAGCGCGATGGAAAGCCTGCTTCAGCAGGACCCGAACATCAACGTCGTCTACACGATCAACGAGCCGGCCGCGGCCGGCGCCTACGAAGCGCTCAAGTCGTTCGGCAAGGAAGAGGGCGTCCTCATCGTCTCGGTCGACGGCGGCTGCCCTGGCGTCCAGAACGTGCAGGACGGCGTCATCGGCGCGACCTCGCAGCAGTACCCGCTCGATATGGCGTCCAAGGGCGTCGAAGCGATCGCACAGTACGCCGAGGATAAGTCCGTTCCAGAGCCCTCCGAGGGCCTCGATTTCTTCAACACGGGCGTCAATCTCGTGACGGACGCGCCGGTCGACGGTGTCGAGTCGATTTCGGTCGAGGAAGGTCTCGACCGCTGCTGGGGCTGATATTGGGCTTCATGCAGAACGGCAGGCCCGTGTCGACCATTTGATCTAGCCGTCGCGCGCCTTTCCAGGGCGCGCGGGGGTGAAAATGGATCGTCCCTGGTCACCGGTGCCGCCGATGCCCCCGGCAAGCTGACATCTTGATACCTATCAATTTCGTCGACTTGCCGGGCGGACATCCTCAATCTTTTCGGAGATCCGATCGTCATGAGCGAAACCAGCGGCAAGGGAGCTGACTACGAAGCCTCCCTGAACGACAGCGACACTTCGGTCGCGGCCTTCGAACTGAAACACAGGGGCGCCCTCGGCAACACCCAGCACTTTCTGCACGGCAATCCGACGATGGTTCCGGTCATCGTTCTGGTCATGTCCGTGGTGGTGTTCGGCCTCGTTTCGCCGAACTTCTTCTCCGCCTTCAACCTGTCGCTGATCATGCAGCAGGTGGCGATCGTCGGCATTCTTGCCGCCGCGCAGAGCCTCGTCATCCTCACCGCCGGCATCGATCTTTCGGTCGCAGCCGTCATGATGATGATCTCGGTCATCATGGGCCGCCTCTCCGTCGAACTCGGCATGCCCGTCCCGATCTCGATCGTGATCGGCCTTCTCTGCGGCGCCGGCACCGGCGCGCTTAACGGCGTGCTCGTCACCAAGGTCAAGCTGCCGCCCTTCATCACGACGCTCGGCACCTGGAACATCTTCCTGGCGCTCAATTACTATTTCTCGAACCGCGAGACCATCCGCTCCCAGACGCTGGATGCCGATGCGCCGCTCCTGAAACTCTTCGGCGAGCGGTTCAACCTCGGCGGTGCCGTGCTTACCTGGGGCGTCGTCCTCATGGTCGTGATCTTCGGCGCTCTCTGGTTCGTGCTCAATCGCACCGCCTTCGGCCGCCACATCTACGCGATCGGCGACGACAAGGAGGCGGCGGATCTTTCGGGTATTCGCACCGACCGAACGCTGATTGCCGTCTACGTTCTGTCGGGCGTTATCTGCGCCATTGCGGCATGGGCATCGATCGGCCGCGTCGGATCGATCTCGCCGCAATCCTTCTTCGAGGCGAACCTTGAATCGATCACCGCTGTGGTGATCGGCGGCATCTCGCTCTTCGGCGGCCGTGGCTCAATTCTCGGCCCGCTGATCGGCGCCATCATTGTCGGCGTTTTCAATTCCGGCCTCCGCCTCGCCGGCGTCGATGTCCTGTGGCAGCTCTTCGCCACGGGCTGGCTGATCATCGTGGCGGTGGCAATCGACCAATGGATCCGGAGGATCTCGGCATGAGTGAGAAATCCACCCCGGTCCTGCAGGGACGCGGCATCGTCAAGCATTACGGCCGCGTCACCGCCATCGACCGCTCCGACTTCGATCTTTATCCCGGCGAGATTCTCGCCGTGATCGGCGACAACGGCGCTGGCAAGTCATCCCTGATCAAGGCCGTGTCCGGCGCCGTGGTGCCGGATGAGGGCGAGATCAAGCTGAACGGCAAGCCCGTGAAGTTCACCTCGCCGATCGAGGCGCGGGAAGCCGGCATCGAGACGGTCTACCAGCAGCTTGCCCTGTCGCCGGCGCTGTCGATCGCCGACAACATGTTCCTCGGTCGGGAAATCCGGAAGCAGGGGTTTCTCGGCAAGTATCTTCGCATGCTCGATCGGGACCAGATGGAAAAGATCGCACGCGAAAAGCTCAACGATCTCGGCCTGATGACCATTCAGAGCATCAGCCAGGCCGTAGAGACGCTTTCGGGCGGCCAGCGTCAGGGCGTCGCCGTCGCTCGAGCTGCGGCCTTTGGTTCGAAGGTCATCATTCTCGACGAGCCGACGGCAGCGCTCGGCGTCAAGGAAAGCCGCAAGGTGCTGGAGCTGATCCAGGATGTCCGCTCGCGCGGCATGCCGATCGTGCTCATCTCGCACAATATGCCCCATGTATTCGAGATCGCAGATCGCATCCACGTCCATCGGCTCGGCAAGCGTCTCTGCGTCATTGATCCAAAGCAGGCCTCGATGAACGATGCGGTCGCGCTGATGACCGGCGCGAAGAAGCCCGAAGCTTCGATGGAAGCAGCCTGAGCCGGATTCCGGCTTTGACGCCGTATTGCGAATGATTATGGAGAAGGCCCTGCCATCCGGCGGGGCTTTTTCTTGGCGCGCATTCCGGTCGGTTCTCAATGAAGCTTGAAAATCCCGTTCTCCTCGGCATCGTCGGCGGCGCTCATGGCGTGCGCGGTGAGGTGCGGGTGAAATCCTACACCGAGGAGCCGACCGATCTTGGCGCCTACGGTCCGCTGGAGGACGAAAAGGGCAACCGGTACACCGTAAAGTCGGCTCGAGCGCAGAAGACCGTCGTGGTCGTAAAGTTCGACGAGGTGAACGACCGCAATCACGCCGAACGGCTCAACGGCCGCGAGCTCTTCGTCGAGCGCGCCTTGCTGCCGGAACCGGAAGAGCGTGACGAGTTCTATCTAGACGATCTGGAAGGGCTGGCAGTCGAGACCGTGTCCGGCGAGGCGGTCGGCATCGTGGTCGCGGTCCACAACTTCGGGGCCGGCGACATTCTGGAGGTCGCACCGGAGGAGGGGGCGACGCTGATGATCCCGTTTTCCGAAACCGCCGTGCCGGAACTCGATCTCGAAGCCGGTGTGTTAAGGGTCGATCCGCTCGCCGCAGGTCTCGTCGAAAGCCCGGATGACGATGACGCCGAGGACGAGGCCAATCAGCCCTCCTGAACCTCTTCAAGACGCGCCGCGACAAAAACCGCAGCAAGACAGAACGCGGCGAAGGCGCCGAGCACAAAGCTCGAACCCAGCTGATCGGCGAGGAAGCCGAAAGCGCCCATGACGAGGAGCACGATGCCGATCATCGTGTTCGAGACTGCCGTGTAGACGGCCCTGTCCTCAGCCTTCGCCATGTCTGTGAGATGGATTTTCCGACCCTGCCGTACGCCCTGATAGGAGAGCATCAGCAGGAAGAGCGCGAAGGGCGCGGCAAGCGGCCACCAGTCTCGCGCGCTTTCGATCATTGCGATCGCCGCAGAAGCGGCCAGCACGACGAAGCCTGCAATGGCGGAATAGATCAGCACCCTCCGGCTCGATCGATCCGACAGCGAACCCCAGACATAGGAGCCGAGGATCGCGGCGATCGAGGAGGCGAGCACGAAGCTGCCGAGCGTGCCCAGCGCGCGGTCGCCATTCTCGCCCGCCGAGAGAAGCAGATAGGGCGGGGCGAGGGCCGTCACCGTCAGCAAGGCACGCGTGATGACGAAGAGCCGAAACTGCTGGTCCTCCCATGCTTGCCGACCGTAAGTCTTGATGGCCTTGAACCCGTTCTCGGCACCTTCATTGGCCCCGGCAACCTCGACCAGCAGGGTAAAGGAGAATGCTGCGATAGCGAAAAGCGCGCCACCGACGCCGAGACCAACGAGAAGCACCGTCTGTTCCAGTGGCAGGATATCGAGCGCGAGCGCTCCGCCATAGGCGAGTACGACGGCGGCTGCGACCGATCCCGCCATCCCGGTGATCGACCCGCGCTTGGTCTTCGAGACCGTCTTGCCCAGAACGTCCTTGTAGGACACCGAGGCAAGCGAACGGCCAAGCGCAAAGATCGCCAGAAGCCCAGCGACCGACCATCCGGCTGCGGCTCCCTCCAGCGCGAGGAGGCAGGCGACCATCGCGAAGATCGCCGCCGCTTCGATCGCGCTCCCGAGCGCCCAGACCCATTTTCGCTGCTTCAGCTGACGCACTCGATGTGCGACGAAAATTTGCGGTAACAGCGCCAGCGACTCGCGGATCGGAACCAGAAGGCCAATAGCGGCGCCCGGCGCCCCAACCGATTGCAGAAGCCAGGGCAGGATCAGCTTTGGATCGAGAAGCCCATCGCCCGATTTCGTCGCTGTGAGGCTGAGGAGATGGAGCCCGGCATTCTGCGGCTGATCCCGGCAAGCGTCTTCGGGAATGTCCTTGCAGACCCGATTTTCCTCGTCCTCGAAAAACAGATCACCGACATTGCCGACCAGGCTCATGAGCCAGACTCCTTGCATCCAATGGCAAAGAGTCTGGAATGCTTCTAATTTCCTTCAAGAGAGGCAAGCACGGTGCGAGCCCTTGCCGCAGCGTTTACATCATCGGTCGGGACGAACGCTCATGGCTGTTACTCGCCATCGACGCGGTTGCTCACCGTTTGCAGCTTGTCGATCATGATCGAGGCATTCGCCTTGTCGAGCGTCTCGTCGAACGGCGTCCCGGTCTCTTCGCACAGCGTCTTCAGATAGGACGCCTGCGCGCCCGTCATCGGCTCGTTTCCGGTGGTCCAATCCTCTGGATCTTTCTCGGCATTGGACGGGGCATCGACCTTCGGTGCATCGGACATTGTGAGACTCCAAACTCGTTTCGATTGTTCATGAAATGTTCTGAAAGCGGCGAGGTTCCCGAACCGAAACTGTCAAATTGACGCGTTTTCTATCGGGTCGATTTACCGACCTTCCGAAAATGAATGTCGTGTCATCTCAATAGTCCGGCACGGTAGCAATATCTTTGGGTTTTCGGCACGAGACTTTATGACATGGTGCTACAAGCAGACCCATACCCCGGAAGCGAGACGGATCCGGCAGATGTTCTCCGTTTGGCGGAAGAATATCGGTCGTCCGCTAAGGCTCTGGTCAAGCTCGGGCGATTTGGCGGATCAATCACTGGAGCCCCATTTCGTCTCGCCGCGATCCACGCGATCGAGCTTTATCTCAATGTCTGGTTGCTGCTCGATGGTATCGAACCGTCTGTCATCCGCGGTCTTCACCACGACTTCGCCAAGCGCACGGAGCTCGTTCTGAAATCCGATCTGAGGCTGCGCCTTAAAACAGTCCAGCATCTGATCGCCCTCTCCGAGCGACGCGAATATATTGTCGCCCGGTACGCGCCGGAACAGCTGATGACGCTCACTCAACCCAATCGCCTTCAGGCAACGCTCGAAGAGGTCGCTCGGAAAGTGAAGCAGCGAGCTACGGCCGGAGCGAAGACGGCTGCGGCATGATGCCAGTGTAGGGAACGCCGGGCCTCGCCAATTCGCCGTTCCGCCCGAGGTGAGTGTGCACACCCAATCGGCGATGCGACAATCGCCTTGCTCACCCAGGAGACATCCATGCGTCTTTCGATACTTGCAACAACCGCGTCCATCCTCGCATTCTCAGTCCCGGCTTTCGCCCAGTCGTCGGCCGAGGACATCCGCGAAGCACTCGTCGGCAACACTTTCCAGGGCAGCATGGGAAGCAGTGAATACAGCAGCTATTTCGGTGAGGACGGCACCTATGCCGACGCCACCACCACGGGGACGTACGAAATCACCGAAGACGGCGTCTGCTATCCGGAAACGGACTACGGCTGCTATCAGGCCGAAATCGAGGGCGACCAACTCGAATGGTTCAAAGACGGTGAGAGCGAGGGCACCGGCACGATCGTCGAAGGCAATCCGATGGAATTTGGCGAGAACAGCGAAGGCTGAGCCCTCCCTTGGCGAGGGCGGTCAGTCTAGCCGCCCATCGCCTTCTTCGGATCAACGCCGCCCATTTCGCAGACGAGCTTGAATTCGGCTTCCTCGACAGGCTGGACCGAGAGGCGCGAATTGTTGACGAGCACCATGTCCTTCAGGCGCTCCTCGTTCTTCACCTGATCGAGGCTTACCGGGTTCGGCACGTCCATCACGGCCTTGATGTCGACGCACTCCCACTTGTCGCTATCGGCCTTTGAGTCCGGGTGCGCCTCGGCGATCACCTCGACGATGCCGACAACCTCCTTGCCCTCGTTCGAATGGTAGAAGAAACCGCGGTCGCCGACCTTCATCTCGCGCATGAAGTTGCGGGCCTGATAGTTGCGCACGCCGTCCCATTCCTGGCCGGCATCGCCCTTTTCCTTCTGCTGCTCGAAGGACCATTTGAACGGTTCGGATTTGAACAGCCAGTATCGCATGCGGAACGGTTCCTTACGATCCGGTGGTGGTGTTGAACGCAAGCCTGAACGGCCGGACGGTCACGCTGTCGAACAGCCCGGCATGGCCATAAGGGTCGCGGCCGGCGATCGCTTCTGCTTCTGCCTGGTCCGCCGCTTCGATCACGACGAGGCTGCCGCAGGGATCGCCGTTCTCGCTCAGGAACGGGCCTGCGAAGATCAGTGTCTTGCCGAGTCCGTTCAGGTAGTCGACATGCTCCGGGCGCGTCGACTGGCGGAGCTCCACGCTGTTCGGCTTGTCTTCGCAGATAATGGCAAATTGCATCGGGGTTCTCCTCACCGAAAAATATCGGCCGAAGCGTTACGCGCTCTCGACTTCCCGGCGCAAGGGGCGCGACAGGAGCGCCAGCATCGCGTCGTCGACGGATATCTCGCCATCGAGGATTTCCGCAATCGCCTGAACGATCGGTGCTTCGATGTGATGCTCGCGCGCCAGATGGGCCGCGATGCCAGCCGAATAGACGCCTTCGGCAAGCTTCAGGTTTGTGCGGTCGACCCCGCGGCCCAAAGCGACCCCGTAGGCGAAATTGCGCGATTGTTCACTGGAGCAGGTCAGGATGAGATCGCCGAGACCGGAAAGCCCCATCAGGGTCTGCGGTTGGCCGCCGAACGCATCGCCGAGCCGGCGCAGCTCGACGAATCCGCGTGTGACGATCGCGGCCTTCGCCGATTCGCCGAGCCCTCGGCCGATCGCCATTCCGGCGGCGAGCGCGAGAACGTTCTTCAACGCGCCGCCCGCTTCGACCCCCGCCACATCGTCGCTCGCATAGCAGCGGAACGTGCCCGTCGATAAAAGTTCTGCAGCCTCGTCGGCAAGCTCGATCGACTGGGCCGCGACCGTCACGGCGGTGGGCAGGCCGTTCGCGACATCGGCCGCGAAGCTCGGTCCGGACAACACCGCAAGCGGATTGTCCGGGAAGCGTTCGGCGATGATGGTCGAGGCGAACCGCCCGCTCCGGCGCTCGATCCCTTTGGCGCAGAGCACGAGCATCGCCCGAGCGGGGATGAGATTGGCGTAGGTCTCGGCGGCCCCGCCAAGCGATTGCGCGGGTACGACGAAGAGCACAGCCTCTGCGCCGCTCAACGCCTCTTCAGCATCGTGGGTCGCCGTGAGGGAGGGCGGCAGAACGACCTCCGGCAGATAGGCCACGTTGCGTCGCGTCTCGTTCATCTCGGCCATGCCCTCGGCATCGCGGCCTAGCAGGACGACATCGTGTCCAGCCCGCGCATAAAGGCTTGCAAGCGCGGTGCCCCAGGCGCCCGCTCCAATGACCGTCAGACGGCTCACGCCTTTGCTCCCCTGCGGCCATAGCCGATCAGCGGCTGTGCCGCCTGATCCAGCGGCCAGCGGGAGCGCACTGGCGTATCGAGCGGATCAGCGATCCCCGCTTCGAAGCGTTCAAGCCCTGCATAGGCGATCATCGCGCCGTTGTCGGTGCAGAGCCGCAGCGGTGGCGCGACAAGAGTGAAACCGGCGTTTCGTGCGCAGGTTTCGAGCGCCCCTCGGATCGTCTGATTGGCTGCGACACCACCCGCGACGGCGATCGTGGGTGTCGCGATGTTCGGCAGATGCTCGCGGAAGCGCGCGAAGGCGCGGACCATGCGGTCGGCGATCGTGTCGGCGCAGGCGGCCTGAAAGCTCGCCGCGAGGTCGCTCACGTCCTGCTGGCTTAGCGGCGCGCTCTTCTCGGCCGCCTGCCGCACGGCCGTCTTCAGGCCGGAGAAGGAAAAGTCGAGCCGCGCCTCTCCGCGCATAGGCCGGGGGAAGGGGAAGCGCTTGGGATCGCCCCTCTCGGCGGCGCGCTCCACCATGGGTCCGCCCGGATGGCCGAGGTTCAAAAGCTTGGCCGTCTTGTCGAATGCTTCACCCAATGCATCATCGATGGTCGTACCCCAGCGTTCGTAATCGCCAAGCCCGCGCACCAGCACGATCTGCGTGTGGCCGCCGGAGACGAGCAGCATCAGATAGGGATAGGCGAGATCGTCGGTCAGCCGGGGCGTCAGCGCGTGTCCTTCGAGGTGGTTGATCGCAATGAAGGGAACGCCGCGCGCATGGGCAATGGCTTTTGCCGTCACCGAGCCGACGATGAGCCCGCCTATCAAGCCGGGACCGGCTGTCGCGGCGATCGCCGAAACCTCCGAAAGCGAAATGTCCGCCTCGTCGAGCGCAGCCGTCACGATGCCGTCGAGCGCTTCGGCATGTGCGCGCGCGGCGATCTCCGGCACGACGCCGCCATAGGCGGCATGGTCCTCGATCTGGCTGTAGACGATGTTCGACAGGATCACCGGCGCGCCCTGTTCGTCGCGCGTTACGACCGCCGCCGCCGTCTCGTCGCAGCTCGTCTCGATGCCCAGAATAACGGGGCATGTCTTCGATCGAATTGCGCTGTTCATTGGCCGTGCCGCTCCTCTTGCCGCGACCTTTTGGCAGGTCGTGCCGCTTCTGGGAAGCCCTTTCCCCGCTCCCAGCCCCGTGGACGGCCATCGACAAAAGGCGCTGCAAACGTTGCCACATCGGGCCCGCGATGCGATTGAGTCCGGAGATGTTCGGGACGTTGCCGAACAGATCGACGTCGGAAACCTTGAGCACGCGGGAGCGGAGACGAAATGGCGCAAGCGGACAGGATCATCCGGATCGGCACACGCGGCAGTCCGCTCGCGCTGGCCCAGGCAAGCGAGGTCCGCGCCCGACTGATCGCCGCCCATGGCCTCACCGAGGAGGATTTCGCGATCGAGGTGATCTCGACCTCGGGAGACCAGATTCTCGACCGGCCGCTTTCGGAAGTCGGCGGTAAGGGCCTTTTCACGAAAGAGATCGAGGCCGCGCTGCTCGAAGACCGGATCGATCTCGCGGTCCATTCGTCCAAGGACATGGCGACCGCTCTGCCGGACGGTCTCAAGATCACCGCCTTCCTCGAACGCGAGGATGTGCGCGACGCCTTCATCGGGCGCGATGTGAAGACCCTTTCCGATCTCCCCGAAGGCGCGACCGTCGGCTCGGCCTCGCTGCGCCGGCAGGCGCTGATCAAGCGGCTACGGCCCGACCTCAACACCATCATTTTCCGGGGAAACGTCCAGACACGGCTGCGCAAGCTTGGAGAGGGGCAGGCCGATGCGACACTGCTCGCGCTCGCCGGTCTCAACCGCATGGATATGCAACATCACGCGACGGACATCCTCGCCCCCGAAGATTTCCCGCCTGCACCGGGACAGGGCGCGATCTGCATCGAAAGTCGGGAGGGTGATGAGCGGATCGCTGAGTTGGTCTCGGCCATCGCCCATGATGAAACCTCGACGGCGCTCCATGCCGAGCGGGCCTTTCTTCGGGTGCTCGACGGCTCTTGCCGCACGCCGATCGCCGCGCGAGCCGTTCTGAACGGCGGTGGCCGGATCACCTTTCACGGCATGATTCTCAGACCCGACGGCACCGAAGTGCACGAGGCCCACGACGAAGGCGATGCGGATGATGCCATCGTCATCGGCGAACGCGCCGCGCGCACCGTTCTCGAAGCGGCAGGACCCAACTTCTTCGACGGCTGGGGTGAGCCCCAGCCATGAGCCGGCGCTGATGGCGCGGGTGCTCGTCCTTCGCGAAGAAGGCGCGGCCGAGCGGACGGCTGATCAGCTGCGCGCTCTCGGGCACGAGCCGCTTCTTCTTCCACTCGAGGCGGTGATCCGACTGGACAACGAACTGCCGGTGTCATCGTTCGATGGCTTCGTGGTGACGAGCGCTCAGGCCGTCCCCGCATTGGCGGAGGCTTTCGCGGATGACGCGCGGCCGGTCTTTGCCGTCGGAGAAGCGACAGGAGAGGCCCTCGAATCGGCCGGTTTTTCCAATGTCCAAGTGGGGTCTGGGAAGGCCGCTTCGCTTCCCTGTCTCGTTGAGAGCATTCTTGGTGCGCCTGCGGACGGAACGCGGCTGCTTTACGCCGCCGGGCGAAACCGATCGGGCTCACTCGAAGAGGCCGTCGCCGGCACCTCGCTCAGCCTGTCGACGTGGGAAGTCTACGACATTGTTCGCCGCGTTCCCGACCTTGCAGACCTCGATCAAAGTCTTGGCGATACAGGGGGCGATGCTGCATTGATTCTGTCGCAAGCTCAGGCAGCTGCCTTTGCGGACTGTGTCATGCCCTATCTTGGCGCCAAAGCCGAGACATTACGGCTTCTCTGTCTGTCCGAACGAATCGCTGAGGCTCTGCCCTCCGACTTGCGGTCACGCGTAGAGATTTCCGGTGAACCGAAGCTCGCCTCGCTTTTCGAACGGCTTTAAAGGCCTAGTTCCAGAAATATGCGAGGGCAAACTTGCGCTCGGTGTGTGAATGGGTGACGAATTGGCGACAACGAATTTTGCCGGCTACAACGGCCCGATTAAGGTTTCGAATAAAGCGATGGAGCTGTCTCGATGACGAACCGTCCGCGGCGTTCTCGCCCCACCCGTTCGCGCAACAAGACGATCGACGGGGAGTCGAACAAGATCGATACGTCCGCAAAATCCACCAGGACGTCAACGAAGACTGCGGCCGAGCAAAACACCGCTCCGACGGAGGCGGATACCGCTCCTGAGGCTGATGTGACGACAACCCCGTCGGACGATACGAGCGGAACCATTGCCGAACGCAGTGATTCAATCGTCGAAACGCATGTTGCAGAAGAACCGAAGACCGTAGAGGCCGATGCCGACAAGAGGACGGACGACACCCTCGCACCACCTGCGGAGCAGCCAGAGGCCGCAGCGCCGGTGAAGCCAGTCGATACAGGCCTTACGTCCGGTGGCTCGGTCGGCGATACGGTTCCTGCGGCGCGGCGCGGCGGGAATTCCGACTGGTCGAAGACTGGCGGCTATCAGGGGCCTGCTGCGGTGACGCGCACCCCGGAGCCAGTCAAGCGCACCCAGGCGCCGACGCGTCCCGCACCCGAACGAGGAGAAACGACGCCGATGGCTGGCTCAGGAACCGGCTCGATGCCGCCGCGCTCAAACTCCGGCCTTGGCTTCGGCGGAGCGCTTTTCGCCGGCCTCATCGGCGCGCTCGTGGCTCTAGTCGTCACGGCGTACCTCTATTCCTACGGTTTCCTGGATCAGATACGCGATGGCATTGCTGGCCCGCCGGTCATCGCCGAGGACATGACCGGCGCGGATATCGAACGGCTCTCGGGAGAGTTGGTAACGCTCCGCCGGGAGATCGAGGCAAGCCTTGCGGCCAATCAGGGACCCACCGACGGCATTCCCGGCCTTTCGCCGGAAGAACTCGAAGAGCTTGGCAATCGTATCACGACGCTCGAAAGCGCTGCGGCGCAGGCCGCTTCGGGCGAGCAGGACGCGACCGGAGCGACCCAGGACATGAGCGCCTTCGAACAGGCGTTGAGCGAGACACAGGGCAGCATGACCGACCTGCAGGCCTCCGCTACGGGTGCCGGTGAAGCCGCGGCTGCCGCCCAGGCAAGCGCCGACGAGGCGAACGCCGCCATCCAAGAAGCCCTTCAGGCTGGCGAGAGCGGCCGTCAGGAATTGCGGGCGGCGATCGATGAAGCGACGAGCGCGGCAAATGCGCGGCTCGACGCGATCGAAGCCGGTAATGCGCAGGCGCGGCTCGCACTCGCCGCAGCAGGCATGAAGAATGCGATAGACAACGGCAATCCATTCGCGACCGAGCTTCAGAATTACGGCGATGCCGGCGGTTCGGTGGATACGGTCGCTGCCTTGCAGCCCTATGCCGAAAATGGCGTTCCGACCGTCGGAACGCTTGCCCAGCGCTGGACCGAGGTCGAGGGTGACGTTTCGGCGGCGCTGACAGGGCCTGGCACCGATGCACCGGTCACCGACCAGGTGATGGCGGGGCTGAGATCGCTGGTCGAAACCCGCTCTGCCGGCGAGGTGCCGGAAGACGTGAATACGCCTGACGCGATCATCGGCCGGCTCGACAACGCGATCTCGACCGGTGATCTCCAGGGCTTCGTCGAGGAGTGGCAGACACTTCCCGAAGATGCCCAGCAGGCCGGCAGCGAGTTCTTCGCAGATGTCGAGGCGCGGCTCGCGGCCAATCAGGTGCTGTCCGATGCGCTCTCGGCCGCGACGCAGTCCGGCGCCGAAACACAGACCAACCAAGGATAACGGGAGCCACTGCCAAACATGTGGGGCATACTGACATTCTTCATCCTGATCCTTGCACTCTACCTCGGCTTCGGCTGGCTGGCGGACAATCCGGGGTCCGTCACTTTCGTCTGGCAGGGGCAGACGGTCGAGACATCGCTGATCCTGTTTCTGGGCGCGGCGGTTGCATTCATCGTTGCCGCAATCCTGGTCGTCTGGCTCATCTCAAAGCTGTTTCAGGCTCCCGGCGCACTGTCGTCCTGGAGTTCGAGCCGGCGTCACAGCAAGGGCCACAACTATCTGTCGCGCGGCGTCCTCGCGGCTGGCGCCGGTAATGCGACGCTTGCCCGCCAGATGATCAAGAAGAGCAGGGGCCGTATCGGCAGGGACGACAAGGCCATCCTTGGATTTCTCGATGCCCAGACGGCTTTGATCGAAGGCGACCACCAGCGGGCCGTTTCGATCTTCCGCGACATGGAGAGTGACCCGGACACCAAGCTTCTTGCCCTGCGAGGCCTCTATCTCGAAGCCAAGCGTGTCGATGACGAAAGCGCGCAGGAATACTACGCCGAGCGTGCCCTGCGGATTGCGCCCAACCTGCCATGGGCAGCCGAAGCCGTTCTCGAACGCAAGTCCTCCAGCCATGATTGGGACGGCGCTCTTCGGGTGCTCGAAGCGCAGCGCTCCATCGACATGCTGGGCGAGAAGGACGCGAAGCGGATCCGGGCGATCCTCCTGACGGCCAAGGCGAAGGACAAGGTAGACGCCGATCCGAAGACAGCCCGTTCGACCGCACGCAGCGCCCAGAAGATCGCGCCGGACTTCGTCCCGGCGGCTCTGGTGGCCGCCAATGCCGCTTTGCGCGTCAACGATACACGCCGCGCGATGCGTTATCTCGAAGCGACATGGGTGAACGCGCCGCATCCCGATATCGCCGAGGCCTATGTCAACGCGAAGGCTGGCGATTCGGCAAAGGACAGGCTCCGCCGGGCGCAAAAGCTGAAGTCGCTTTACGAAAAGCATCCCGAGTCCGACATCGCGGTTGCGCGTGCCGCGCTGGATGCGGGCGAATACGATCTCGCACGGTCCTCGGCGCTCGACGCGGCGCAGAAGCGCCCGACCGAGAGTGTCTACCTGCTGCTCGCCGATATCGAGGAGGAGCAGAGCGGGGAAGTCGGACGCATCCGCGAATGGCTTGCCAAGGCGATCACCGCGCCGCGCGATCCGGTCTGGATGGCCGACGGGGTCATACTCGACGAATGGCAGCCGATTTCTCCGGTAACCCGTAAGCTCGGCGTCGTCGAATGGAAGTCGCCGGTGGAGCACCGCGACAGCGACGGCAACCCGGTGATCGAGGCGCGGGCCAAGGATCAGGGAGAAAGTGCGCGGGTTATTGGCTCGTCTAGCGGCAGTTCGACCGCGTCTTCGTCGACCCCCATCCAGACCTCGGCAAATGCCGCGCCGACGGGCCATAACGGCGCTCAAAGCCCGGAATATGCGCTCTCATCGGATCGAAGCGCCGATGGTGGAACGGCCTATCCGAGCGCGCTTCTGGCCATCAAGGGCGAGGTCGACGACACCGGGGCATCCAGCCGGCGCTGAGGTCTCCCGCGGTCCTTTCCTGGTCGGCTCCGTGCAGGCTCGGCGTGTTACACATTGAAACCGGAAGGCTTTTCGTTGGTTGAGCATATGCGCTCCGGGACCAACGAACGCCTTTCTGTTGAGCGTGCTGCGGACGAATGAGGCGCGACGAAATCGGCGAATACCGATAGTCTTGCTGGCGGAGGCAGCATCACGGCGAAGGATCAGGACAGGCTCGCGAATTGATGGCACGCTCGCTCTTCTCCGGCTTCCGGGACTTTCTCAGCCAGTTCGCAGGTGAACCGTCGCCGAACGAAACGCAGGGTCAGGACGATCTCGTCGTATCTGTCGCCGCGCTGCTCTTTCATGTCGCCACCGCCGACGGCATCGTGACGGACGATGAGCGGCAGAGCCTCACCGGTGTCCTGCGTGAGGACTACGGCCTCTCGGCGACTCAGGCGGAAGATGTGGCACGGGCGGGTGAGCGCGCCAACGACGAAGCGGTCGACCTCTACCGATTCACCTCTGTCCTGAAGAGCCGGCTCGGCGAAGACGAGCGGATCGAATTTGTCCGCAATCTCTGGGAAATGACCTTCGCGGACGGCGAGGTCCACGAGCTTGAGGACAACGTCGTCTGGCGCGTGTCCGAACTGCTCGGCGTCTCCGGACGCGATCGCATGCTCTTGAAAAAGGAATTTGCCGACAAAGAGCGGAGTTGATCCATGAACCAGCACGTACGTTTTCAGTCTTATGAGCGCGAATGGACCGATGGCATGAATGGCAACGTGCGATACCGCATGGATGGCCGCAGGCTGAAACCGATCCTCGTCGTCCTCCATCAGGAAAACTCGACGCCCGGCCGTGTCGGACAGGTGCTGAACGCCCACAATGTGCTGCTCGATATACGCCGACCGGTACTAGGCGAACCGCTTCCCAAGAGCCTCGACGCCCATTCTGGAGCGATCGTCTTCGGCGGCCCGTCCAGCGTCAACGACGATCTCGACTATATCAACCGCGAGACCGACTGGCTCTCCGTACCGCTCGAAGAGAACAAGCCATTTCTCGGCATCTGCCTCGGCGCGCAGATGCTCGCCAGGCATCTCGGCGCGCGCGTCGAGTGCCATCGGGAAGGTCTGGCCGAGATCGGCTATTATCCGCTACGAGCGACCGAGGCGGGCCGGCAGTTTCTCCCGGACTGGCCGGACATGATCTACCAGTGGCACACGGACGGTTTCGACCTTCCCCGGGGCGCCGATCTTCTGGCCGAAGGCGACTGGTATCCGAACCAGGCGTTTCGATACGGCGACAAGGCGTTCGCGATCCAGTTTCACGCGGAACTGACCCTTGCCATGGTCTATCGCTGGACGACCAAGGGCCACGAGCGGCTGAAACTGCCCGGCGCGCAGCATCGCAAGCATCATTTCCACGGCCGCGCGCTTTACGACGAGCCGGTGAAGCGCTGGCTCGACGCATTTCTCACGAAGATCTTCGGCGAACGCGTGGAAGGATAAGTCCGGCGGGTCCTGCCGCAATCACTCCCGCGCGCCGAGATGCTTCGCCTTCCGTAAATCCGGAAACATGTAAGCCCACAAGCCTGCCACCCCGACGGTCGCAAAGCCGCCCAGCACCACGGCCGGCACGGCCCCAATGAAAGCGGCCATCGTACCCGCGCGGAATTCGCCGAGTTCGTTCGATGCCCCGATGAAAACCATGTTCACCGCATTCACCCGGCCGCGCACTTCGTCCGGCGTCCAGAGTTGCATCAGGGTCTCGCGCACATAGACCGAGATCATGTCGGATGCGCCCATCAGGGCGAGCGCGACGATGGAGAGCCACGGGATCGTCGACAGGCCGAAGAGGACGGTGAACGCGCCGAACGCCGCGACGAAGGCGAACATGATCGCGCCGGCGTTGTTCTTGATCGGGTGGGCTGCCAGCCAGAGCGCGACAGCAACCGCACCGACGCCCGGCGCCGCCCGCAGGAAGCCGAGACCCCAGGGCCCCACTTCCAGAACGTCCCGCGCATAGACCGGCATCAGCGCCACGGCTCCGCCGAGAAGCACGGCGAAAAGATCGAGCGAGATCGCGCCGAGCACCACCTTCTCGTGCCAGATGAAGCGGAAGCCGGCGACGATCGTCTCCATGCTCGGCGGCTCGGTGGGAAGGCGCTGTGCCGGAGTTCGGATCGACAGGACGAGCAGACTGCCGAGGAAGAACATGGTCGCGCCCGTGCCGTAGGCGACGAGCGGCGACAGGCCGTAGAGCAGACCGCCAGCCACCGGCCCGGTGATCGATGCGATCTGCCAGGACGAGGAATTCCAGGCGATGGCGTTGGCAAGTTCGTCGCGTGTCACGAGGTTGACGACGAGCGCTTGGGAAGCCGGCCCGAAGAACGCTCGCGCAATTCCGAGAATGACGAGGATCACGAAAATCGGCCCGGGCGAGACCAGCCCCTCCCAGGTGAAGATCATCAGCGCGATCACGCTCAAACCCTCGAGACAGGCCATGGCGCCCATGATCCATCGCCGCGAATACCGATCCGCGACGGCGCCGGTGACAAGCACGAGACAGAGCGCCGGCAGGAACTGGCAGAGCCCGATCAGCCCGAGGTCCCAGGGATCGCGCGTCAGATCGTAGACCTGCCAGCCGACCGAAACGACGACGACCTGGATTGCGAAAGCGGAGAGAAAGCGCGCCAGCCAATAGCGCAGGAAGCGATCGTTCCGGAATGCTGCGAAGCGGTCGTCATCGGGCGTTCGCGCGGAGCCGGCGCCCGGCTTGGCACCAAGGTCGTCAGGGATTTCGTCGTTCAAGGGTTGCGCCTCGGGGCAGATGGTCCTCCCCAAGTCTCCTGCGGCCCGAGAAGCGGTCCTAAAAGCGCTTATCCCACAGGCCGGGCGGCGGCAATCGATGATGCGGTTTGAAACCGTTCACGTTTCGGAAACGAAGCTAGGCAGCCGAAGGCGAGTCAGAGGCGAGAAAAACAGCTCAGAACGCCATGTCCTTTGAAAAGCCCCGCGTCCTTTCGTCCAATTCGCAAAGTTGTGAGAGACTTGAGGCATGATCGCGATGGGTTACCTTGCCTGATAGGCAAAAAGCATGCGCTCTTGGCATGTTGAGACGAAGGTTTGGACAAAGAAACGTTTATGATCACGTTTGAGACGAGCGAGGCGGCTGGGGATTGACGTCGACTGGCAAGAATTCGATCGACATCGCGCTCGTCGGCGGCGGTCTCGCCAATGGTCTGATCGCCTGGCGTCTCGCCGATTTGCGGCCTGATCTCAACGTCACGATCTTCGAAAGCGATGACGTAGTGGGCGGCAATCACACCTGGTCGTTCCACGAGCACGATCTAACAGCTGCCGAGCATCGCTGGCTGAAGCCTTTCGTCGGCCATCGTTGGCAGACCAACGAGGTGCTGTTTCCCGATCGCTATCGCCATCTTTCGACAGGCTATCTCAGCGTGCCGTCGGACCGCTTCCGTGATCTCCTCTCCGAACGCCTTGGCGGGCGGATCAGGACCGGCCAGAAGGTCGCCGCTCTCGGTGCCGGGAGCCTGACGCTTGCGGACGGCGAAGTGATCGAGGCCGGCGCGGTCATCGATGGGCGGGGATATCGGCCGAGCGATCATCTCAACCTCGGCTTCCAGAAGTTTCTCGGGCAAGAGATCGAGTTCGAGGCGCCCCATGATGTGGCTCGCCCGGTCATCATGGATGCGACCGTGCCCCAGGCGGATGGCTATCGCTTCGTCTACCTCCTTCCCATGTCGCCCACGCGGCTTCTCGTCGAGGATACGTATTACGCCAATGGAGAAGCGCTCGACCGCGAGACGATCCGCGGGAACATCGATCGCTACCGGGCTGACAAGGGCTGGCCACAGGGCAGGGTGGTTCGCGAAGAGGACGGCGTCCTGCCGATCGCGCTTGCAGGTGACATCGAAGCTTTCTGGAACGAGAAGCAATGCGTGCCGTCGAGCGGGCTCAACGCCGCGCTGTTCCACCCGACGACGGGCTATTCGCTGCCCGATGCGGTGCATCTCGCCGATCTGATTGCGGGCCTGCCGGATCACTCGGCGACGGCGCTCTTCGCTGCGACACGGCGCCACTCGGTGGAGACGTGGAAGCGCCGGAGCTTCTTCCGTATGCTGAACCGCCTTCTTTATCTCGCCGGTGATCCTTTGAAGCGTTATGTCATACTTCAGCACTTCTACCGCCTCCCCGAACCGCTGGTGTCGCGCTTCTACGCCGCCAAGCTGCGCCGGGCCGATAAGGTGCGCATCCTTACCGGGAAGCCGCCCGTCAGCGTGATCAGCGCCTTGAAGGTGCTTTCTCCGAGTTCTGTCGAGGGGGCGCCCGCATGAACCAGATGCCGCAGGATCTTCCCGGCGGGGCGAAGACCGCCGTCGTCATCGGGGCCGGCTTCGGCGGGCTTGCACTCGCGATCCGGCTTCAGGCCGCCGGCATCCAGACCACGCTCCTCGAAAAGCGCGACAAGCCCGGCGGCCGGGCTTACGTCTATGAGGATCAAGGCTTTACCTTCGACGCCGGCCCGACGGTCATTACCGATCCGTCCGCGCTCGAAGAGCTGTTCGAGGCGGCGGCCGCGAAGCTCTCCGACTACGTCGAGCTGCTCCCCGTCAAGCCATTCTACCGCCTCGCCTGGGAAGACGGCTTCGTCTTCGACTATGCCGACGATCAGGACGATCTCGACAGGCAGATCGGGGCGAAGAACCCGAAAGATGTCGAGGGCTATCGCCGCTTTCTCGCCTATTCGCGGGATGTCTTCCACGAGGGATACGAAAAGCTCGGCACCGTTCCGTTCCTCAATTTCAAGGACATGATGCGGGCGGCGCCTCAACTGGTGCGGCTCGAAGCCTATCGCTCGGTCTACGCCAAGGTCTCGCAATTCATCGAGGACGACCAGCTGCGGCAGGCCTTCTCCTTCCATTCGCTGCTCGTCGGAGGGAACCCGTTTGCGACCTCTTCCATCTATGCCCTCATCCATGCGCTGGAGCGTAAATGGGGCGTCTTTTTCCCGCGCGGCGGCACCGGCGCTTTGGTGCGGGGGATGGCGAAGCTCTTCACCGATATCGGCGGCCGGATCGAGGTCAACGCCGAGGTCGAGGACATAGCGATCGAGAACGGGCGTGCGACGTCCGTCACGACGAAGGGCGGCGAGACGTATCCGGCCGATCTCGTCGCCTCGAACGCCGACGTGGTCCACACCTATGCCAAGCTGATGGGCCGCAGCGAGCGCGGTGAAAAGAAGGGGAACGCGCTCAAGAAGAAGCGCTTTTCCATGTCGCTCTTCGTCATCTATTTCGGCCTGAAGACGCATAGGCCGGACATCGCCCACCACACCGTCTGCTTCGGGCCCCGCTACCGCCCGCTGATCGACGAGATCTTCAAGGGCAGAGAGCTCGCAGGCGACTTCTCGCTCTATCTCCATAATCCGTGCGTTACCGATCCCTCGCTCGCGCCGGATGGAATGGGTTCGTTCTACGTGCTCTCGCCCGTCCCGCATCTCGGAAATGCCGATATCGACTGGACGGTCGAAGGACCGAAATATCGCGATAAAATTCTCGATTATCTGGAAGAGCGATATATTCCGGGCCTCAAGGAAGATCTCGTAACCAGTCGCATCTTCACGCCGGCCGATTTCAAGACCGAGCTGAACGCCCATCTTGGCTCGGCGTTTTCGCTCGATCCTGTGCTCACTCAGAGCGCGTGGTTCCGGCCGCATAATCGCGACGACCGGATCCCTAATCTCTACATCGTCGGCGCCGGCACGCATCCGGGCGCTGGCGTTCCGGGCGTCGTCGGCTCGGCCAAGGCGACCGCTGGCCTTATGATCGAGGACGCGGGTCTCGCTCGCGTGCCTGCATGAGTTTCGCAGACCGCCTCGACGTGCCGATCGTCGGCGGACTTCCGTTCGAAACGCGCGAGCGTGCGGCGCTAGCCGCCGAGGCCGAAGCGACGATCGCCAAGGGTTCGAAGAGCTTTGCCGCCGCTGCGCGCCTCTTCAATCCGGAAACCCGCGCAAGTGCCCTGATGCTCTACGCCTGGTGCCGCCACTGCGACGATGTGGTGGACGACCAGATTCTCGGCTTTCGCCAGCCGGGCCTTGTCAGCGAAGTGGATGAGCGCGCTCGATTGCAGGAGATCGAGGACAAGACGCTCGCCGCCGTCCGGGGGAGCCGCACCGGCGAGGCGCCCTTCGACGCGATCGGCGACGTCGCTCTCAGGCACGATCTCCCCGAGACGCTCCTGATGTCCCATCTCGAAGGCTTCCGGATGGATGTCGAGGGCCGGGTTTACGAGACGATCGAGGATACGCTCGACTACTGCTATCGCGTGGCCGGCGTCGTCGGTGTCATGATGGCGCGTGTCATGGGCGTGCGGCCGAACAGAAGCTCGCGCTTCGACGTGACGCTTACGCTCGATCGCGCCTGCGATCTCGGCATGGCCTTTCAACTGACCAATATCGCCCGCGATATCATCGACGATGGCGAAGCCGGCCGCGTCTACGTGCCGAAGACGTGGCTCGACGAGGCCGGTGTCTCGGGCAATGCGATCCATCTGCCCCGCCACCGCGATGCAGCCGCGGGATTTGCCCTGCGCCTCCTCGATCTCGCCGAACCCTATTACGCGTCTGCGTCGAAGGGGCTGGCCGCTCTGCCGCCTCGCGCCGCATGGGCTGTTGCGACCGCGCTGGGTGTCTATCGCGAAATCGGAACCGTCATCCATACACGCCAAAGCAGGGCCTGGGACGATCGTGCTTCGACGAGCGCGGCAACGAAATTCCTGCACGCCTTCAAGGGAGTCGGCTGGACGGTGAGCTCTCGGATTGTGCGTAGAGAGGGCGCCCGACCGGTGCATCTCTGGACACGTCCCCGCCACCCGGAGCTCGGCGACAGCGTGTAGTTGCGGCTATCGGTCTGAAATTGCCCTAAGATCACCCAAATGTTGCGTGGCGTCATATCGCGCTGCGCAAATGTTTTGCATGCCTAAATTTTAGGATTGTGCGGTGCGAGGTTTTTCCTAAAGTGGTTAATGTCCGGGGGACAATCGGGGTGGACAAACCGGACCAACCCCGTCGATCCAAGCGGGAGGTCGATCGGCGATAATCATCAACGCGAACGAGGTTTCGCTATTATGATCGCCATGACCCTACTCCTCTGCCTCAAGGCCGAGCCCAGCGAGTGCCATCACGAGAACGTCGCTTTCCAGGGCACACTCATGCAATGCGCCATGTTCGGACAGGCCGCCGCCGCCGAGCATCTCAAGGGGCGTCCGAAGTGGACACTGCAGCGCTATCGCTGTGCGCATTCCGAGGTCGCGGAAGCCTGAATTTTGGCAAGCCACTGGCGGACGAAAGCCGATCAGACGGCGGTGATCGACCAGAGCGCCGAGAAGACCAGTCCGAAGAAGACGATCCAGCCGAATGCGCTGTTGGATTTGAACAGCCGCAGGCATTCGGACGGATTGTCGATATCGAGGCTGCTGATCTGCCAGCCCATCTGTGCTGCCCCGACTGCAAGGCCGACATAGGCTGGCCAGCCGACGCCGTTTCCGGTGGCTGCGAAGGCCAGGAAGAACAGGAAGATCGCGCCGCCATAAAGGACGAGGATCGCCTGTTTGGTCTTGTCTCCGAATAGCCGGGCGGTCGAGCGGACGCCGACGAGCGCGTCGTCCTCCTTGTCCTGATGGGCATAGATCGTGTCGTAACCGATCACCCAGAGGATCGAGCCGAGATAGAGAAGCACCGGGGCGAGCGAAAGGCTGCCCCAGTAGCAGGCCCACCCCATGAGCGCGCCCCATGAGAAGGCAAGGCCCAGGCCCAGCTGCGGCCAGTCGGTGAAGCGCTTCAGAAAAGGGTAGATCGCGACGGCGCCGAGCGAGGCGATGCCGAGAAAGATCGCGAACGGGTTGAACTGGAGAAGCACCAGAAACCCGGTCAGCGATTGCGCGACCATGAAGAGCTTGGCGTCCCGCCGGCTGACCCGTCCGGAGGGCAGGGGCCGAGAGCGTGTCCGTGCGACCGAGGAGTCGATATCCTCGTCGACAAGGTCGTTGTAGGTGCAGCCCGCACCGCGCATGGCGATGGCGCCGACGAGAAACAGGAACAGGTGCCATAGGCTCGGCAGGCCCATATGGACCGCCGTCGTGGGAGCCGCGAGCGGCGCGAGGGCCGCCGACCACCAGCACGGCCACATCAACAATTGCCAGCCGATGGGACGATCCCACCGCGCCAGCTGCGCATAGGGCCAAAGCGCCTGAGGCAGGAAGCGGTAGACCCAGTTCTCTGACGGGGCGTCTGCGACGCGGTCTTTCTCTGCCAGGTAGCTGGGGTCGGGATTCGCCATGCGGCGGAAAAAGCGTGTTCGAAGCGTGCCAGTCAAGCTTTTTCGTCTGCGTCCCAAGGAAAATCTCGCTCCGCATCCGCTTACTGCGAGAGCCGACTTGACCGGCCATCGCTGCACTTCGTATCGCGTCCGCCAAGGGCGATGACGTCCGAGCCTCACCAGACGGAGCATGGCATGGCGATCGACGTACTCCTCATCGGATCGGGTGGACGGGAGCATGCGCTCGCCTGGAAGCTGGCCCAGTCGAGCGAACTCGGAACGCTCTACGCAGCGCCCGGCAATCCCGGCATCGCCGAATGCGCTAGTCTTGTAGACCTCGATGCCGGCGATCAGGATGCCGTCGTCGCCTTCTGCAAGGAGAAGGCGATCGGCCTCGTCGTCATCGGCCCCGAAGCACCGCTGGTCGCCGGTCTAGCCGACCGGCTGGAGGCCGAATCCATCCCTGTCTTCGGCCCCTCTGCCTCGGCAGCACGGCTCGAAGGCTCGAAGGGCTTCACCAAGGACCTCTGCTCGCTGCACGACATCCCGACGGGTCGCTACAAGCGTTTCAACAACGCGCCCGACGCCCGCGCGGCGATCGAGGACCGCTCCGGTCCGATCGTCATCAAGGCGGATGGCCTCGCTGCCGGCAAGGGCGTCACGATCGCCGAGACCAAAGCAGAAGCACTTGCCGCGATCGATGCCTGCTTCGATGGCGAATTCGGCGGCGCGGGCGCCGAACTCGTGATCGAGGAGTTCCTGGAAGGCGAGGAGGCGAGCCTCTTCTGCGTCTGCGATGGCAGCCGCGCCGTCCTCTTCGGCACCGCCCAGGACCACAAGCGCGTCTTCGATGGCGATCGCGGTCCGAACACCGGCGGCATGGGCGCCTATTCCCCGGCGATCGGCATGAGCGACACGTTGGTCACTCGAGCTATGCGCGAGATCATCGAGCCGACCATGCGCGGCATGGCCGAGGCCGGCACGCCGTTCAAGGGCGTGCTCTATGCCGGGCTGATGCTGACCGAGACCGGGCCAAAGCTGATCGAATACAATGTCCGCTTCGGCGATCCGGAATGCCAGGTGCTGATGATGCGCCTGAAGAGCGATCTCCTGCCGGTTCTTCTCGCGGCGGCAAAGGGTGATCTCTCCGGCGTTTCACCGGAATGGTCCGACGATCGCGCAGTGACCGTGGTCATGGCCTCCAACGGATACCCCGGCGCCTACGAAAAGGGCACACCCATCACCGCGCTGCCCCTCACCGGCGATGACGCCTTCATCTTCCATGCGGGCACGTCGCTCGATGGCGATGATCTGAAGGCGACAGGCGGCCGCGTCCTCAACGTCACGGCGACAGGCGCGAGCGTCCACGAAGCGGCGCGCAAGGCCTATGACGTTCTGGCCGGCGTCGAATGGTCGAACGGCTTCTGGCGCTCCGATATCGGCCACCGCGCCATCATGCGCGAAGAGGGATGAGCATCCCTCCCGCTGATAGGGGTCGAAGTCGCTTTCGGCCTCAGGCGGCGTAGACCACCAGAAGGTCCTTGGCGTCGATCTGCGATCCCGCCGAGACGTGGACATCCTCGATCTTGCCGTCCTTTTCGGCGTGGATCGCCGTCTCCATCTTCATCGCCTCGATGGAGAGGAGGACGTCGCCCTTCTTCACTTCCTGGCCCTTTGACACGGCGAGCGTCGAGATGACGCCCGGCATCGGCGCGCCCACATGGTTCTCGTTCGCCGCATCCGCCTTCGGACGCGCGGCACCGCCAGAAGCACCATGGGCGCGATCCGGCACCTTCACGCGGCGCGGCTGGCCGTTAAGCTCGAAGAAGACCGTGCGGTCGCCCTTCTCGTCGGTCTCACCGAAGCCGAGGCAGCGGATGACGAGCGTCTTACCCTTTTCCAGATCGACGAGGATCTCCTCGTCCTGCTCGATGCCGTAGAAATAGGACGGCGTCGGCAGCATCGAGACGGGGCCGTAATTCTCGATGGTCTTGGCGAATTCGGTGAAGACCTTCGGGTACATGAGGTAGGACGCGAAGTCCTGGTCGCTCACCTTGCGGCCGAGCTTCTCCTCGATCGTCTTGCGCTCTGCATCGAGATCGGCGTCCTTCAGCAGCGAACCGGGCCGGGCCGTCGTGGGTTCTTCACCCTTCAGCACCTTGCTCTGGATGTCCTTCGGCCAGCCTTGCGGCGGCTGTCCGAGATCGCCGCGCATCATCGAGACGACCGAATCCGGGAAGGAGATGTCCTTGCCGGACATGACGTCGGACACGGAGAGGTCCTGGCTCACCATCATCAGCGCCATATCGCCGACGACCTTGGAGGAGGGCGTCACCTTCACGATGTCGCCGAACATCTTGTTGACGTCCGCATAGGTCTGGGCGACCTGATGCCAGCGGGTTTCAAGACCAAGCGAGCGGGCCTGTTCCTTGAGGTTGGTGAATTGGCCACCCGGCATCTCGTGAAGGTAAACCTCCGAGGCAGGTCCCTTCAGATCGCTCTCGAAGGCAGCATACTGGTTACGCACCGCTTCCCAGTAGAAGGAAATCCGGCGGATCGCCTCGGCATCGAGGCCCGGATCACGGTCGGAATGCTTCAGCGCTTCGACGATCGAGCCAAGGCAGGGCTGGGAGGTGTTACCGGAGAGCGCGTCCATCGCCGCATCCACCACGTCGACGCCGGCGTCGATCGCGGCGAGCACGGTCGCAGCCGCAACGCCCGAGGTGTCGTGCGTGTGGTAGTGGATCGGCAGGCCGACCTCTTCCTTCAGCGCCTTGAAGAGAACTCTAGCGGCACCCGGCTTCAGCAGGCCGGCCATATCCTTGACGCCGAGGATGTGGGCACCGGCGTCCCGCACTTCCTTGGCGTTCTGGACATAGTATTTGAGGTCGTAGGTCGAACGCTCGGGATCGAAGATGTCGCCGGTATAGCAGACGACGCCCTCGCAGATTTTGCCCGATTCGAGGACCGCGTCCATCGAGACGCGCATGTTCTCCACCCAGTTCAGGCAGTCGAATACGCGGAAGACATCGACCCCGCCCTTGGCGGCTTCAGCCACGAAGCGCTTCACGACATTGTCGGGATAGTTGGTATAGCCGACGCCGTTCGAGCCGCGCAGCAGCATCTGGAGAAGGATGTTCGGCGCCTTCTCGCGAATTTTCGCAAGCCGTTCCCACGGGTCCTCGGTGAGGAAGCGCATCGAGACGTCGAAGGTCGCACCGCCCCAGCATTCGAGCGAGAAGAGGTTCGGCATACCGCGCGAATAGGACTCGGCGATCTTCTCGATGTCGTGAGTCCGCATGCGGGTCGCGAGCAGCGACTGGTGCGCGTCGCGCATCGTCGTGTCGGTGAGAAGCACCTGCTTCTGCTCGCTCAGCCATTTTGCAAAGCCTTCGGCACCAAGCTTCTCGAAGGTCTGGCGCGTGCCGTCGACGATGGGGGCGTCGAAGCGCGGCACCACCGGCTTGGCGTGATCTGCCGACGGCTTCGGCCGGCCCTTGGTCTCGGGGTGACCGTTGACGGTGACATCGGCCAGATAGGTCAGCAGCTTGGTCGCGCGGTCGCGGCGCTTGGTCTGCTCGAACAGCTCCTTTGTCTGGTCGATGAACTTCGTCGTGTAGGAATTATCCCGGAAATGCGGATGCGAGATGATCGCTTCCAGAAAGGTGAGGTTCGTCGCGACGCCGCGGATACGGAACTCGCGGAGCGCACGGTCCATGCGCTGGATCGCCTCCTGGGCTGTCGGGGCCCAGGCGGTGACCTTTTCCAGAAGCGGATCGTAGAAGCGCGTGATCACCGCGCCCGAATAGGCCGTTCCGCCGTCGAGGCGGATGCCGAAGCCGGTCGCGCCACGATAAGCGGTGATTCGGCCATAGTCCGGAATGAACTCGTGCTCGGGATCTTCCGTCGTGATGCGGCACTGAAGGGCGTGGCCGTTGAGCTTGATGTCCTCCTGCTTCGGAACACCCGAGGCCGGCTCACCGATCTTCTCGCCGTCGAGGATGTGGATCTGCGCCTTCACGATGTCGATGCCGGTCACCTCCTCGGTGACCGTATGCTCGACCTGAATGCGCGGATTGACCTCGATGAAGTAGAATTCCTGGGTGTCGGCATCCATCAGGAATTCGATCGTGCCGGCACCCACATAGCTCGTGGCGTCGGCCAGCTGCCGGGCGTAACCGGCGAGTTCGCGGCGCTTCTCGTGGTTGAGATAGGGGGCCGGCGCGCGCTCCACGACCTTCTGGTTGCGGCGCTGGATCGAGCAGTCGCGTTCGAAGAGATCGACCACATTGCCGTGGGTGTCGCCGAGGATCTGCACCTCGACGTGGCGGGCCTTCTCGACCAGCTTTTCGAGATAGACCTCGTCCTTGCCGAAGGCGGCCTTCGCTTCGCGCTTGCCTTCGGTCACGCCGCGTTCGAGTTCGTCGGCGGAGCGGATGACGCGCATGCCGCGCCCGCCGCCGCCCCAAGAGGCCTTGAGCATCAGTGGATAACCGACGGCCTCCGCCATCTCGCGGACCTTGCCCATGTCGGCCGGGAGCGGCTCGGTTGCAGGCACGACGGGAACGCCGACTTCAAGCGCAAGATTGCGCGCGGCGACCTTGTTGCCGAGTTTGCGCATGGTGTCGCCGGACGGGCCGATGAAGATAAAGCCGTTCTCGGCGCAGGCATCGGCGAATTCGGGGCTTTCGGAGAGGAGGCCGTACCCAGGATGGATCGCATCCACCTCGGCGTGCTTGGCGACGCGGATTACCTCCTCGATCGACAGATAGCTCTCGACCGGTCCGAGATCCCTGTCGAGATGCGGACCACGGCCAATCTGATAACTCTCGTCCGCCTTGAAGCGGTGTAGCGCCAGCTTGTCTTCTTCGGCCCAGATCGCGACCGTCTTGATGCCGAGCTCGTTGGCGGCGCGGAAGACGCGGATGGCGATTTCGGAGCGGTTGGCGACGAGGATCTTACGAATGGGCACGCGGGCGACTCCCTGATATTGCTGGCGGTCTGCAACGATCGTCTGCGTCCCGCCGGAATTGTCGCGCTACATTGCTGCGGCAGGCATCGTTTCGCAAGTGCGAACGGCCCCGCGCAAGGCTTGAGCAGGTGAAAAATCCCGCCCTATCGGTGAAGAAATTTGCCGTATCCCCCAACCCGATCTTTACCGGTCGGTAACGACTTGTGCCCTCGCTGCAACGGGTCGACGCAAAGCCTCGTTGAGAACACGTTTTTAGACCCTGTGTGAATTGCGCTCCGGCCCCTTCCGATTCAATTTGAAATTCAAGCAGCGACTTGCCCGTGACACGAAGCACAAAAGCTTCGGCGCGTGCCAGCCACGAAGAAGCGCTGCAAGCTGGAGTATCAGGACATGCGCATGCGTCTCGCCGCCTCGGTCACCGCGATCCTACTTGCCACGGCAATCCAGGCCAGCGCGGCGGACGTCTATACGCCCTATGAGCCGAACCCGGCCCCGCCGGCACCGGCCGCCTATGATTATGGCGATACCGATTTCGTCTTCGAACTCGGAATCGGAGGCGCGCTGCAGCCGGAATATCTGAGCTCCGACGATTATATGGCTTCGGTCTACGGCATCGCCTCGGTCGAATATTTGAACATTCCCGGCATCGGCTCTTTCGGCGGCCGCGATGGACGCGGTCTCTCGATCGGCCCGTCGTTCAACTATATCGGCGAGCGCGACCCGTCCGAGTTCCGCGATCTGCGCGGCCTCGATCCCGTGGACGAGACCTATGAGCTCGGCATCAAGGCCGGCTACGAATGGGAGTATGCCGAGGTCTACGGCGCGCTTCGCTACGCCTTCAACGGTGCCGAGGGCTTTACCGGCGATGTCGGCGCGAACCTCATCGCGCGTCCGACGGAGCAACTGACCCTCAAGGCCGGTCCGACGGCGAGCTTCGCCGATTCGGACTATGTCGACGACTATTTCTCGGTCAGCCCGACCGAGTTCGCACGATCAAACGGCCGCTTCGATGTCTATAAGGCCGATGGCGGCTTCACCAGCGTCGGCGTTGCCGCCGAGGCGCGCTACGAGATCTTCACCGACTATTTCGTCACCGCCGATGCGTCCTGGGATCGTCTCGTCGGGGACGCGGCCGACTCGCCGATCACGAAAAAGGCAGGCGACGAGGACCAGTATTATTTCGGCGTCGGCATCTCCAAGCGCTTCTCGCTTGATCTCTGGTAGAGCTTCAGGCCGTTCGGGGCCGAGCACACATTAATGATCCTTTCACAGGAAGGCTCCGCAACGATGCGGGGCCTTTCTGCATTTTGAACCGACTGCAAATTCCGCCGAAAGGTTCGAAATGCCCTTCCTGACCACCAATGACGACGTCGACCTGTTTTTCAACGACTGGGGAACGGGGCGGCCGATCGTCCTCGTACATGGCTGGCCGCTCAATGCCGACATGTGGGCCTACACAGCGAACGAGCTCGTCGAGCGCGGCTTTCGCGTGATCACCTATGATCGCCGCGGCTTCGGTCGCTCCGAACAGACGGCGTCTGGTTACGACTACGATACGTTCTCGGACGATCTCGCCACCATCATGGACTTTCTCCAGCTTGAAGACGCCGTCCTCGTCGGCTTCTCCATGGGCGGCGGCGAGGTGGCCCGCTACATGTCTCGCCATCAGCCGAAGGGCCGGCGTGTCGGCAAGGCCGTTCTTGTCTCCGCCGTCACGCCTTACATGGCGAAGGACGACAGCAACCCGGACGGTCTGCCGACAGAGACCTTCGACAGTTTCATTGCGGAACTCAACAAGGATCGGCCGGGCTTCCTCGCCGGTTTCGGCAAGCAGTTCTACGGTGTGGACGATGGCTCGGATGCCGTCTCGCCGGACTATCTGAACTGGACACAGCAGCTCGCGATGATGGGCTCCCTGCGCGCGACGATCGCCTGCGTCCACGCCTTCGGCAAGACGGACTTCCGCGAGGACCTGAAAGCGTTCGACGTTCCCGCCCTCGTCATTCACGGCACCAGCGACAGCATCGTGCCTTTCGAGATTTCTGCGAAGAAGGCCGCGGACATGCTCTCCGGCGCCGAACTGAAGGCCTATGACGGCGAGCCGCACGGCCTGCACTATACGAGCCAGGACCGCCTCTTGAACGATATCGCGGATTTCGCGAAGCTCTGAGTTGCCTCGATCCGAGCCCTCACGCAAACAAAAAGGCCCGCCGAGCGGATCTCGGGGGGCCTTTCCTTATTAGCGAAGAAACGTGAGCGCTTACGGCACGATCGAGTCGACCACGCCGCCGTCGACGCGCAGGGCGGCACCCGAGGTCGCCGACGCTTCCTTCGAGCAGGCATAAACGACCATGTTGGCCACTTCTTCGACCTCGGCCGGCCGCTGGATGATCGAGGAGGGGCGTTCGGACTTGACGAATTCGACGCCGGCATCCTTGATGGAGATACCCTTCTCCTTCGCCATGTCTTCGAGCATCGCCTCGACACCCTCCGAATAGGTCGGGCCGGGAAGAACCGAATTCACCGTCACGCCCGTGCCTGCGGCGAATTTGGCGAGGCCGCGCGACAGCGAGAGAACGGCCGTCTTGGTGAAGCCGTAGTGGATCATATCCGCTGGAATGTTCAGCGCCGATTCCGAGGAGAGGAACACGATCCGACCCCAGCCTTTCTCGGTCATCTTCGGCAGTAGCTTACGCGAAAGCCGCACGCCCGACATGATGTTGAGCTGGAAGAATTTCTCCCACGTCTCGTCGTCCACCTCATAGAACGGCTGCGGCCCGAAGATGCCGACATTGTTGACGAGGATATCGACCTCGCCAGCGGCATCGACGAGCTTGTTCACGCCTTCGGCGTTCGAAAGATCCGCCGCGATGCCGGTTATGTCCGCGCCCGGCGCGGCATTCACCGCCTTGCGGACGGCATCCTCGACGCGATCCGACCCACGCCCGTTGATGATGACCTTCGCTCCGGCCTTCGCAAGGCCGATCGCGCTCGCAAGGCCGATGCCCGCAGTCGATCCGGTGACAAGGGCCGTCTTTCCGCTAAGATCGATATGCATGCTCGCTCCAATATTCCGACACTGAATTCGCTGAGTCGAACCCCTCGCTTCCAATAAGGTTGCGGCGCAACAGCGTTCGAAATTCATGGACAGCAAGAGAGGGAAGACCGCCCCAATGTGGCCCTGCGTGCCACATTTGGTTCAGGTCCCGTTAAATCGCCGCATTTAAAGTTTGGAAAGGAAAGCGTCCGCCTCAGGGGCGCATCGAACGGAAAACCCCGTCTCGCTGCGAAGGGTGGACGAGGGGAAGCGATCGGGCCGGCGCAACGCGTCTCAAGGTCCGTGCACCGGTTGGAACGGTAAGCAGTATCGCATCGATTGAGAAGTGGGGGCCACGCTGATGGCGGCCAAACGGCAGGAACGGATCGAACCGAGTTTCGATGGCGGTTTCGAAAAACAGAACGGCGACGATTTCCGTGTGACCGCGGACGATCGCGCCGTGCCGATGGCCGCGAACGACCGCGCGCGCAAGAAATCCAAGCCCGCCCCCAAGCAGCGCCGTTCCTTCTTCGGCTTCGGCCGGTCGAATCCCAAGGCTAGCCGCTCCGGTTCGGGCGGCGGAGGCAATAGCGGCGGAGGCAACGGTCGGCGCAGACGGTCGTTCTTCGGCCATCTCGTCAAGATGACCTTTACGCTCGCCGTCTGGGGCGCGCTCGGCCTTGCCGTCCTGCTCGGCTACTTCGCGGTCAAGCTCCCGAACGAGGCCTGGGCGATCCCTGACCGGCCGCCCAACGTCAAGATCGTCTCTGTCGATGGGCGCATGATCGCCAATCGCGGCCTGACGGGCGGCAAGGAAGTGGCTCTCGACGAGATGAGCCCGTGGATTCCGCAGGCGGTGATGGCAATCGAGGACCGCCGTTTCTACGAGCATTTCGGCGTCGATCCGATCGGTATCGCGCGCGCCGCGGTCGAGAACTATCAGGCGGGTGCCACGGTGCAGGGCGGCTCCACGCTCACCCAGCAGCTTGCCAAGAACATCTTCCTCAGCCCCGAACAGTCGCTCCAGCGCAAGATACAGGAAGCCATTCTGTCCGTCTGGCTCGAGCATAAGTTCACCAAAGACCAGATCATGGAGATGTATCTCAACCGGGTCTATTTCGGCTCCGGCGCGACCGGTGTCGAGGCGGCTGCTCGGCGATACTTCAACAAGAGTGCGGCGGAGGTCGATCTTCACGAAGCGGCGCTTCTCGCAGGGCTTCTCAAGGCGCCCTCGCGCCTCTCCCCGGCGCGGGATGCGGAAGCGGCCAAGGAGCGGGCGGACGTGGTGCTTGCCGCGATGCGCCAGGAAAACTTCATCACGGAGGCGGAATACAAATCCGCGAAGGCCGAAGAGCCGACCAAGGCCAAGAGCTTCTGGAGCGGCGCGGAGAACTATGCCGCCGACGTTGTGATGGACGACCTGAAAGACCTCATCGGCGAAGTGAAGGAAGACGTGATCGTCGAAACGACGATCGATCTCAATCTGGAAAAGGCCGCCGAGAAGGTCATCAAGGAGACCGTCAACGGCGCAACCCAGAACGTCTCGCAGGGCGCGCTCGTTGCGATCGACGGCACTGGCGCGATCCGTGCGTTGGTCGGTGGCGTCGATTATTCGCAAAGCCAGTACAACCGTGCCTTCCAGGCGCGCCGCCAGCCGGGTTCCTCCTTCAAGCCGTTCGTCTACCAGACGGCGATGGAGCAGGGATGGCGGCCGGAGACCGTCCTCAACGACGCGCCGGTGAAGATCGGCAACTGGACGCCGTCGAACTACGACAACAAATATCGTGGTCCCGTGACGCTCGCGGTCGCTCTCCAGAAATCGCTTAACACTATCGCCGCGCAGCTGATCGACGCCGTCGGCCCAGCCTCGGTCATCGAAACCGCCAACCGCATGGGCATCAAGTCGGAGATCACCGATAACGCCGCGATCGCGCTCGGCACGTCTGAAGTCTCTCTACTGGAGCTCACGGACGCCTTCGTGCCCTATTCGAACGGCGGCTACGAGGCCAAGCCACACCTCGTCAATCGCGTGACGAGCGAAGACGGAAAGATCATCTGGGAGCGCGGCGCGGAGGTCCCGCCGGTCATCGTCGATCCCGATACGGTGGCGATGATGAACGCGATGCTCTCGGGCGTCGTCAATAGCGGCACGGCGCGCCGTGCGCAGCTCGATGGCTGGCAAGCGGGCGGAAAGACCGGGACGACGAACGATTACAAGGACGCCTGGTTCGTCGGCTACACCTCGAACCTGACGGCCGGCGTCTGGCTCGGCAACGACAACGGCGCGAAGATGCGTCAGGTCACCGGTGGTTCATTGCCGGCCGAGGCGTGGAAAAAATTCATGACCGCCGCTCACGAGGGTATTCCCGCGTCCCCGTTGCCGGGTGGCTACGAGATCGGCGGACCGCAGCAGCCGCTGGTGGCCGACGGATCCAACGGTGGCTTCTACGATCCGTCCATGGACCCGAACGGCGATCCGTACTATGCGCCGGCCGGTCAGATTCCGCCGGAAGATGTCGGAGGAGGCCAGCGGACGGCCGATGGTCGCGGCCGGGTGTTCGATACACCTCCGCCTCCGGGCGTCAGCGTTCAGGGCCGGGTGCGCAATCCGTCCCTGCTGGAGAGCATTTTCGGAATGTAGGCAGTGCGAGCGGCCGGTCCGGCTTCTCACCTTCGACAACAGCGTCGTTCATGCGATGGACGAAACGCGGCTTCGTCCGATAGAACCCTTCGCGTCGCTCGAATTGCTCGACCGGCGCCGGCATGGGGGAAGTCCGATGAAATTCGCTAAGTATCCGAGCCTCGAAGGCGCGGCCGTCCTTGTTTCGGGTGGTGCGTCCGGTATCGGCGCCGAGATCGTGCGGGCCTTCGCCGATCAGGGAAGCAAGGTCGGCTTTCTCGATTTCGATCGGGAGGGCGGTGAAGCGCTTGCGGCGGAACTCGGGTCGTCAGTCGAGTTCGCCTTCTGCGATCTGCGCGACGCTGCCTCCATCAAACCGGCGCTCGATGCTCTGATCGATCGCATCGGCACCCCGTCCGTCCTCGTCAACAACGCCGCCCGCGACGACCGCCACGACTGGAAGGACGTGACGCCGGACTATTACGACGAGCGCATCGCGACGAATATCCGGCATATGTTCTTTGCGACGCAGGCCGTAGCGCCGCATATGATCGAGGCCGGCAAGGGCTCGATCGTCAATATGGGCTCGAATTCCTGGTGGGAAAAAGCCGGCGGCATGCCGGTCTATACGACCGCGAAAGCCGGCGTTCACGGCATGACCCGCGCGTTTGCGCGTGATCTCGGTCCTCACCGCATCCGTGTGAACACCGTCGTGCCGGGCTGGATCATGACCGAGCGCCAAAAGGAGCTCTGGGTCACGGAGGATGCCATCGAGGCCCATCGGAAGAACCAATGCCTGCCCGATCTCATCGAGCCGGTCTTCGTGGCGCGAATGGTGCTTTTCCTCGCATCGGACGATGCGGCGATGTGCACGGCCAACAACTATATGGTCGAAGCCGGATCGATCTGATCTTACGCGTATCGGCCGGAAATCTCAGCCGATGTGCTTCATCAGCGTGCGTTGCGCGCCGCGATCCGGTGCGGAAGAAGCGAGAAGCGGATGCGGGTTCTCGGTTCGCCGGAGAGGCGATCAGCGTTCTCGTCGATCTGCTTCAGCTTGTTGTGGTCTATTGCGGTAAAGCTCGTGAGCATCGGTGGTCTCCATTGCTGGCTTTCTGTCTCTGTTGCACCGCAATATGACGCTGAGCGCACCAGACCACAATTCGCCGAGATGGGAATCGCCCATGCCTCAATGCATGGGTCGTTTCACGCAAGCTTCATCCTTCTGTGCCTAAGACACGACCTCCGTGCTTCCGTCGGCTGACCGATAGATCGAAGATGCCGTATGCCGCCACGAGCGCAAAGCAGACCGCCGGCACGATATAGGCGGTCGTCGCGCCGAAGGCGTCCATCGTCGCGCCGTGGACGAGCGGCAGAAGCGCCCCGCCGAGAATGGCCATGACGAGCCCCGCCGCGCCGAACTTGGTATCTTCGCCAAGGCCTTCGAGCGCGATGCCGTAGATCGTCGGGAACATCAGCGACAGGCAGAGCGAGAGCCCGATCACCGCGATGACGCCGCTGAGATTCGGCACGAGTACGGCATAGAGGCACAGGACCACGCCCAGCACGGCCATCGCCGAGAGTAGCAGGGACGGCCGGAAGAAACCCAGGAGATAGGTCATGACGAAGCGCGAGATCAGGAAGACGATGAGGCTCGCCTGAAGCCAGGCCCCGCCTTCGGACTCGCTCGCACCGATCGCCGCCTGGGAATACTGTATCGTGAAGGTCCAGGTGCAGGTCTGGGCCGCGACGTTGAAGAATTGGGCGATGACGCCGAAGCGATAATGCCGGTTTTTCATCAGCCGCTTGATGGTTGGCCTGAAATCGAGGGTCGAGATGCCGGCCTCGTCGTCGCGCGTCTTCGGCACCTTCGAAAGCGCGATGCCGATCCAGATGAGAACGAGCAGGCAGGCCATGCCCACATAGGGCGTCATCACGGCGCTGAGTTCGGCCTGCTGAATCTGTTCGAGCCGTTCAGGCGCCATCTCCGCCCGTTCCGACTGGCTCGCCGGATTGAGCTGCGGCAGGATGAGCGTCGCGGCGAGAAGAACGCCGATATTGGTGCCGACCGGATTGAAGGACTGGGCAAAGTTCAGCCGCCGGGTGGAGTTCTCCTCCGGCCCCATGGCGATGACGAAGGGGTTGGCCGACGTCTCCAGCACCGAAAGCCCGGCCGCCAGCACGAAAAGGGCTGCAAGAAACGGACCGTATGTCATCCAGATGCTCGCCGGATAGAACATGAATGCCCCTACCGCCGCGAGCCCGAGCCCGACGAGAACGCCGGTCTTGTACGAATAGCGCCTCGTAATGAAGGCTGCGGGGAGGGCGAGCAGAAAATAGGCGCCGTAATAGGCGAACTGCACGAAGGCCGATTGCAGCGCAGACATGGAGAAGATCTTCGAGAAGACGTTGACCAGTGGATCGGTCATGTTCGCCGCGATGCCCCAGGCGGCGAAGCAGGTGACGAGGAGAACGAAGGGAACGGTCATCCCCGAATAGAAAAAGGGCGTCTTCTCTTTCATGTCGCAGCGCCTCCCAACGCTTTGCCGGCCGCCTACCCAAGACCGGCTCAACCCTTTGCGGGTGTTTTCTTATCCAAAGCATAGCGGCACGAAGCCCGCGAGCGAGGCGTGCTGTGCGAAAATTTTCGCGTAACGTTCGGAAGAAGCGCGAGATTCAGACGCCGTCTCGAACCCGGAGCACAAGGACCTTGAATAGCTCGATCGGCATGCGGTGCGAGCGAAGGTCCTCGTGCCGATCAGATTCGGTCGAGCGAGCCGATGGCGACGACAGGGCCCGTGGGAAGACCGGTCGGCGAACCGCCCGGAGGTTCGAGCGAAATTTCGACGGTTCCGCCAATGGCGTTCTCGCCGATCTCCTGAAGCTGAAGGGTCAGCGGCTCGCCAGCTTGGATCAAGCCGAGAGAACGGGGTTCTGTAGCCTGCTGCTCGAGCAGCCACAGCTCTGGGACGCGGTCCTGATCGCTAATGCCGTCGACAGGAACGAGCGTCGCGGTCCGGCTTTCGAGATCGACGACCACCGTGAAGATGGTCTCGCCCGCATCGGAAGCGAGGCGCGCGGCGAGGGTCGTCTGGTCTCCCGGCGTGCCGGGTCCAAATTCCTGCGGTGGAACGAGGATCGCCAGCGCGGCAAGCGCGCCCACGGCCAGTAGTGAGCTTGCACCTGCCAGCGTGCGCCAGATCGGCGAAACCCCGCCAAGACCCTTTGATTTCTTCTTGGTCGACTGCTCGGACCGGGCCCGATAGGTGGCACTCACCCGCGCGATCCGGTCGATATCGGCGCTGATCCGATCCCACACGACGGAGGAGGCCTCGACGCTGCGGATTTCGGAAATCAGCGGCGCGAGCCGGTTCTCCCACCAGACGACGCTGGAGGCGAACGCGCCGTCTTCGCGCATCCGGCGTTCGGCTTCGCGTCGTTCGGCACCATTGAGAACGCCGACGACGTACTCCGCCGCCACATCCGGTCTTGCCTCCGGCTGATCCTGAGTGTCGCTCATTGGGAGAGACATCCTTTCAGCTTGATCAGGCCGCGCCTGATGAGACTCTTCATGGTGCCGAGGGGAACCTCGGCTTTATCCGCGAGCTCTTGGTAGGTCCGTCCACCAAAGAACGCGGTGCGAATGGCTTGGCCCGTCCTCTCGTCGAGTTCTTCGAGGCACGAATCCAGCCGCTTTCGATCGTCCTCCGCGCTCAATTGAGCGAATGCGTCGGGCGTATCGTCTGCGACGTCGGGAGCCGTGTCGATGTCTTTCTCGTCGCGTCGGCCGATCTGCCGGACGCGGTCGATCGAGCGATTTCGCGCGATCGTCGCGAGCCAGGTGATCGGACTCGCGCGGCCGGGGTCGAAATCGGCGGCCTTCATCCAGACCGAAAGATAGACGTCCTGAAGAACGTCTTCGGCTTCCCGCCGGTCGTTCAAGATACGCAGGGCAATTCCGAAAAGCTTCGCCTGCGTGCGATCATAAAGCTCTTTCAGCGCGGCCTTGTCGCCGACTGCGATCTGGCCCAGGCATTGAACCAGATGCTTTCGGCCATCCTCGACCTCCCGGCTTGACTTGCCCGCCATTCTCGAACTCCCTCACATGGCGACAAGGCCAACAAGTTTGGCCGGCGGAAGTCAACCGGTTTGCATGGGTTCGCCGCCGATTCGTCCGGATAAAGACATTCCGGTCTCCACTGGCTTCCCATCGATTCCACGGCCCAAATTCGCTTGTGAAACGGCGCGCCGGCGCCATGCTCGCCCCGCGATGCTGACTCCGCTTCCCGACAATGCTATCTGATTTCGTGGGAGGCCAAACTGTTACAGTGGTGTCATACGGCATCGTTAGGTGACGGCGCGGTTTGAATGAAAATGGGAGAAACCATGAAAACGCTAGCCATCGCGGCGATCGCGGCTGTCACACTCGCCTATCCGGCGCACGCTGATTTCACGTTGAGTGATCGGTATCAGGATCAGGACGGCGATCTGATCGCGGATATTCCGGAAGACGCATCGGAACAAATCGATCCCGATACGCTGATCTTCTCCTATACGCCGGTCGAGGATCCGGCGGTCTATCAGGAGGCCTGGGCCGGCTTTCTCGATCATCTCGCCGAGGCGACGGGCAAGGACGTTCAGTTCTTTCCGGTTCAGTCCAACGCCGCGCAGATCGAGGCGATGCGCGCCGGCCGCCTGCACATTGCGGGCGTGAACACCGGCGGCAACCCGCTCGCCGTCGCCTGCGCCGGCTTCCGTCCCTTCACCATCATGGCGTCCGAGGACGGCTCCTTCGGCTACGAGATGGAGATCATCACCTATCCGGATTCCGGCATCGAAAAGCCGGCCGACCTCGCGGGCAAGACGGTCGCCTTCACCTCCGAAAGCTCGAATTCCGGCTTCAAGGCCCCCTCCGCGATCCTCAAGTCGGAGTTCGACTTGAATGCTGGCGAGGACTTCCAGACGACCTTTTCCGGCGCGCATGACGCCTCGATCCTTGGCGTTGCGAACAAGGATTACGATGCCGCCGCGATCGCGAATTCGGTGAAGGCTCGCATGATCGAGCGCGATGTCGTCAACGAAGATCAGCTCAAGATCGTCTACACCTCGGAGACCTTTCCGACGACGGGTTACGGCATGGTCTACAATCTGAAGCCGGAGCTTCAGGAAAAGATCAAGGAAGCGTTCTTCAGCTTCGATTGGGAAGGCTCCGCGCTCGCCGAGGAATTCGGCAAGAACGGCGAAGACAAGTTCATCCCGATCACCTTCAAGGACGACTGGTCCGTCATCCGTCAGATCGACGAGGCCAACGGCGTCGAATATAACTGTCAGTAATTCGCGTTTCGCGCACTGATTGTCCGGCGGGCGGGTTCATCCGTCCGCCGGCTCGTTATGTTCAACCGGGCCGGTAAGTTTCGTCGGCGGAGATATCGGGATCGCGGATGCTGCGGATCGAAGGGCTCAACAAAACCTACAAGACCGGCGACACGGCCCTGCGCGACGTCTCGCTCGACGTGCCCAAGGGCCAGATCCTCGGCCTCATCGGCCCCTCCGGCGCCGGAAAATCGACACTCATTCGCTGCGTCAACCGGCTTGTCGAACCGACATCCGGCTCGATATTCCTCGGCGATGTTGACCTTGCGGGTCTCAGCCGCGCCGATCTGCGCCGCCAGCGGCGGCGCATCGGCATGATCTTCCAGGAATACGCCCTCGTCGAGCGCCTGACGCTCATGGAGAATGTTCTCTCCGGCCGTCTCGGCTATGTCTCCTTCTGGCGAAGCTGGCTGCGCCGCTATCCAGGCAAGGACATCCAGCGGGCCTACCAGCTTCTCGACCGCGTCGGCCTGATCGACCACGTGGACAAGCGCGCCGATGCCCTCTCCGGCGGCCAGCGTCAGCGTGTCGGCATCGCCCGCGCCCTCGCGCAGGAACCTGAGCTTCTCCTCGTCGACGAACCGACGGCGAGCCTCGATCCCAAGACCAGCCGCCAGATCATGCGTCTCCTCATCGAAATCTGCGCCGAACGCGATCTTCCCGCCGTTGTGAACATTCACGACGTACCTCTCGCCAAGCAGTTCATGCAGCGCATTGTCGGCCTCAGAGCCGGCGAGATCGTGTTCGATGGTTCGCCGGATGATCTCACCGAAAACGCGCTGACGACGATCTACGGCGCGGAAGACTGGAACACGATGCGCAAGGATGACGAGGAGAAGCAGGAGGCCGACGCCGAGGCCGACAGGCATATGGCCGAAATCGCATGACAACGGCCGCCTCGAATTATCCGACAACCTGGCGCCGGCCACCGCAGGTCTTCACGACCCGCACCACGCGCTATGCGCTCTATGGCGGTATTCTCGTCTATCTCATCCTCGCCTCCCTCTCGATCGATGTCGACTGGCAGCGCGTTTATATCGGCCTCGAACGCGGCCAGCGCTTCGTCATGGGCTTCCTTCAGCCGGACTTCACCAGCCGATGGAACGAGATCGTGCGTGGTCTCACCGAAAGCCTGACGATGACGCTGACCTCCACGGTCGTCGGCGTCCTCATCTCGGTGCCGATCGGCATCGGCGCGGCCCGCAATCTCGTGCCGGCCCCGGTCTACTATGTCTGCCGCTCCATCATCGCCGTCAGCCGCGCGCTGCAGGAAATCATCATCGCGATCTTCCTCGTCGCCATGTTCGGATTCGGCCCCTTCGCAGGCTTCCTGACCCTCTCGTTCGCCACCATCGGCTTCCTCGCCAAACTCCTCGCAGACGATATCGAGGAGATCGACGCACGGCAGGCCGAGGCGATCCGCTCGACGGGCGCCTCCTGGTTCCAACTCGTCAATTATGCAGTTCAGCCGCAGGTGATGCCGCGCCTTATCGGCCTGTCGCTCTACCGGCTCGACATCAATTTCCGCGAGTCCTCGGTTATCGGCATCGTCGGCGCGGGCGGCATCGGCGCGACGCTCAACACGGCGATCGACCGCTACGAATATGACGATGCCGGTGCGATCCTGCTCATCATCATCGGTTTCGTCCTGATCGCCGAATACGGCTCCAGCACCATTCGGAAATATCTGCAGTGAGCGAATTCAGCGAGATCCAGCACTATTCCGACACCTGGACCTACCGCACGCCGAAAAGTCGGCTTGTCAGGTGGGTCGGCTGGGTGGCGCTCGTCGCGCTGTTCATCTGGTGCTGGCAGATCATGACGGCGGACACGATCTGGTATTTCGTCACCGACGCGCCGCGTCAGGCGGCGGATATCGGCTCGCGCATGTTCCCGCCGAGTGTTTCCTACATTCCAGAACTGCTTATGCCGCTCTGGGACACGATCAACATCGCAACGCTCGGAACGGTCGGCGGCGTCATCATGGCCGTGCCGGTCGCCTTTCTCGCCGCCCGCAACACCACGCCTTCAGCGACGATCCTGAGGCCCATCGCCCTCTTCATCATCGTCGCGTCCCGGTCGATCAATGCGCTGATCTGGGCGCTTTTGTTGGTGGCGATCATCGGTCCGGGACTGCTCGCCGGCATCGTCGCCATCGCGCTTCGTTCGATCGGATTTATCGGAAAACTGCTCTACGAGGCGATCGAAGAGATCGATGAACGTCAGGTGGAGGCGGTGACGGCCACCGGCGCCAGCGGCGCGCAGGTACTCACCTACGGCATCGTCCCGCAGATCATGCCCGCCTTCTGGAGCATCTCGATCTTTCGCTGGGACATCAATATCCGCGAGAGCACCATTCTCGGCCTTGTCGGCGCGGGCGGTATCGGACTGAAATTGCAGGCTTCGCTCAACACGCTGGCCTGGAGCCAAGTGGCGACGATCCTTATCATGATCCTCGGCACCGTGATCGTCAGCGAGTGGGTCTCATCCAAGGTGCGCCGCGCGATCATTTGATTGGGCGCGAGACGACTGGGATAGGCGATACTAAAGCTAGATAATACGGCGCCGGGTTGGCGCCGTATTGATTATTCCACTTGTCTAAGTGCCCGTCAGAGCGAGCGCCCGCGACGGCCCATGAACAGCGAAATCACGAAGAGAACGATCGCGACGACGGCGATGATCTTCGCGATGCCGACTGCCGTGCCAGCAATGCCGCCGAAGCCGAGAACTGCCGCGACGAGCGCGACGACGAGAAACAGAATTGCCCAACCAAACATACTCATGGTCCTTTCGAGATCGGTTTTCATCATCGGCGCGGGACCGCGCTATTTCCTGCTTCGGTCGGGTCGTCGGTGATTTCGGAAATTAAAACGCCGTAACGTGTGATGTGATCCCGTCCGGCTGCAAGATTCTTTTGAATAAGGTCAATAAAGTGAGTGAGACACCGCGATCCATCGTATTTTCTCTTGTCGTATTTTATCGAAGATTGTCCCGCCCAAAGTGCTGAATAAAAAATTATTTGCGCTGGCAAAGTAAAGGGAACTTTTCGGTGTGACGCCTTTCGGATGCCAGACACAAAGAAGGGCCGATCCGAAGACCAGCCCTTTCCGCGAATTCGTCCGCGCTGCAGCGCAGCTTCAAATTCCCGCGTGATGCACCTCCTGCAGGCCGTAGACCGGCGTCGGGATGCCCTCGTAGCGGGCCTTCAGCTGGAGCGCGAGATAGAGCGAGTAGTGGCGCGACTGGTGGAGATTGCCGCCGTGCATCCACAGATGTTCCACCTGCGTCGGCTTCCACATGTTGCGCTGTTCGCCCTCCCAGGGGCCAGGGTCCTTGGTGGTGTCGGAGCCGAGGCCCCAGACCTTGCCGATCTTCAGCGCGGTCTCGCGGTCGATCAAGTCTTCCACCCAGCCGTTCATCGAGCCGTAGCCGGTGGCGAAGACCACGAGATCGGCCGGCAGCTCGGTGCCGTCTTCCAGCTTGATGCCGGTCTCGGTGAATTCCTTCACCTGGCCCGAGGCGAGCTTCACCTTGCCGTCGATGATCAGCTGGGCCGCGCCGATATCGATGTAGTAGCCGGAGCCCCGGCGCAGATACTTCATGAAGAGGCCGGAGCCGTCATCGCCCCAATCGAGCTTGAAGCCTGCCTTTTCGAGCCCGTCGTAGAACTCCTTGTCGAGCTCTTTCACCTTGTCATAGACCGGCTTCTGGAACTCGTGGAGGATGCGGTAGGGCAGGGACGCGAAGATCATGTCCGCCGTGTGCGTATCGACGCCGCTCTCGACCGCGCGCTCCGAATAGAGGTCGCCGAGCCCGTGCTCCATCAGCTTGTCGGACTGGATGATGTGGGTCGACGACCGCTGCACCATAGTGACGTCCGCACCTGCCTCGTAGAGCGCGCTGCAGATGTCGAAGGACGAATTGTTCGAGCCGACGACAACGACCTTTTTGTCCTTGTAGGCGTCCGGTCCCGGATGCTGGGAGGAGTGCTGGATCTCACCCTTGAATGTGTCCTGCCCTGGAAGCTTCGGCATGTTCGCCTTGCCGCTCATGCCGGTGGCGAAGACCAGCTCCTTCGGGCGCAGCGTCACCTTTTCGCCGTCGCGGGTGACCTCGACGACCCACTCGCCCTTGGCCTCGTCGTAATGGGCCGAAGTCGCTTCCGACTTCTCCCAGTAATTGAGCTCCATGATCTTCGTGTAGAATTCCAGCCAGTCGCCGATCTTGTCCTTCGGCGCGAAGACGGGCCAGTTCTCCGGGAATTTCAGATAGGGCAGGTGGTCGTACCAGACCGGATCGTGCAGGCAGAGAGACTTGTAGCGGTTGCGCCAGGAATCGCCCGGCCGCTCGCGGCGTTCGAGGATGATGGTCGGAACGCCCAGCTGGCGAAGCCGCGCGCCGAGCGCGATGCCGCCCTGGCCGCCGCCGACGATCACCACATGGGGCTGGGTCTCGTAGCCGAGCGTCTCCTTCTCGTGGTCGATGCGCTGGCGAAGATTGAGCTTGTCGGTGTCGTGCCCGTGGACGGCACCGAGCGGCCGTTCCTTGCCGCGGTTTTCCTCGTGGCCCTTAAGTTCGGTCATGGCGGTGAGGAATGTCCAGGCCTTGCCGTCCTGAAGCCGGGCAAGGCCCTCGCCGCGCGCGATATCGGTCTCGAAAGTGAACCATGCGGTGGTGACGCCGCCGTCCTCGGTCGGCTCGTCGGAAAGCTGGAAGTTCTTCGGCCGCACCCGGTCGAGGGTTGCCGACAGCATGTCTTTCACGCCGGTTGGGTTCTCCACCGTCTTGATGTTCCAGGTGAAGGTGACGAGGTCGCGCCAGAAGCTGGTGGCCGCGAACATGTTCGCGGCGGCCTCCGCATTGCCTGCGGCCAGCGCCTTTTCGAAATCGGCGAACCAGGCTTCGGTCTTCTTGCGGATTTCGCTTTTCTGGTCGGTCTTCGGTCTTTCGAGTGTGTCGCTCATGATGTTCCTCCCGTATTCGCGTTCTCTAAGTTTCTTTGCGCGAAACGGCGTTCTCCCAATCGCCGACGCTCACGCGCGCTCAGCTTGCGCAACCGGACGGACGACCGCAAGGCGTCGAAAGTCCGATTACCATGCACACAGACGTGATCGGATGAGGTCGGACCGCGACTTCACGGTCGGGCGGCTTCATACCTGCCTGCCGCCGGCTCGAAATAATCAATCTCTCTCGGAGCGGAGGGGTAAGCCCGCGAGTCTTTCCAGTCTCAGCCCGCGACAGGCTCCGTATGATCGCGCAGGAACCGTACAGTTCCCTCTTCGTCGATCTCGCCTGCCGCGACGCCGAGGACGAAGGCGATGATGTCGAACTGGTCGGCTTCGATCGACCAGCCATTGAGGTACAGGAACAGGTCTGCGGCGACGAACGCCGTTCGCTTATTGCCGTCCACGAATGGGTGGTTCTTTGCGATGCCGAAGAGGTGGGCGGCGGCGAGGACGAAAAGATCGTTTTCACCGTAGTGATACTTCTGCTCAGCGCGCATCAAGGCGCTCTCGAGCATGCCCTCGTCGCGCAACCCGGCAGCGCCGCCGTGCAATCTCAACTGCTCGGCGTGCACCACTTCAATGAAGGCGCGGTCGTGAAATTCGATCATGTCACTTCGCAAGTTCGCGAAGCGCGACCTCGTACTTTTTCATGCGCTCGCGTGCGATCTCGAGCTTGCGCTGGAAGGCCTCGCGATCCTCTGGTCCGCGTTTTAGGACAAGATTGTCGCCATCTTCGACGATCGTGAGGTGGTCACCTGCTTCGAGCCCTTGTCGATGCAGCATCTCCTTCGGGATGATGATCCCCTCGGAATTGCCGATCTTTCGGATGGTGACGTTCATGGGATGTCTCCGTAGTTTAACGGTGAGTATATCGCTGCTCGTGCCATGTTGCAACATGTGTTGTAACGAACTCGGCGCGCCCGCATACGGCCTGCTCTCCAATCAATCCAAAATCGCATCGCTCCCGGTCTTACGAAGGCGTCTGCATTCGTCTAAATGGGCGCCATGGCTCCACCACCGCTTCTTCGCCTCGACGATGTCCGCCTCACCTTCGGCGGCACGCCTCTCCTCACCGGCTGCGAACTCAATGTTCTGCCGGGCGACCGCATCGCGCTCGTCGGCCGCAACGGCTCCGGCAAGTCGACGCTTCTGAAGATCGCGGCCGGGCAGATCGAGCCCGATGGCGGCGAGGTGTTTCTGAAGCCCGGAACCACCCTGCGCTACCTGCCGCAAGAGCCCGATTTCGGCACGTTCGAGACCGTCGGCGACTATGTGCGCTCAGGCCTCGGCCCGGCGGACGATCCTTACCGGGTCGACATGTGCCTGATGGCGCTCGGAATAACAGAGGACATGGTGCCGGCGAACTTGTCCGGCGGCGAGGCCCGCCGCGCGGCGCTGGCCCGCACGCTGGCACCTGAGCCCGACATCATCCTTCTCGACGAGCCGACCAACCATCTCGACCTTCCGACCATCGAATGGCTGGAGGGCGAACTCGGCCAGATCAAGAGCGCGATCGTCACGATCAGCCACGACCGGCGCTTCCTCGAAACCGTGACCCGGGCGACCGTCTGGCTCGATCGCGGCGCGGCCAAGCGGCTCGACGAGGGCTTTGCGAGCTTCGAGGGCTGGCGCGACAAGCTGCTCGAAGAGGAAGAGCGGGACCTTCAGAAGCTCGACCGCAAGATCGTCCGCGAGGAGCACTGGCTGCGCTACGGCGTCACCGCGCGGCGCACGCGCAACCAGCGGCGGCTCGAAGGTCTCCATCAGCTCCGCCGCGACCGCAAGGATGCGCGGCGGGCCGAGGGCAAGGTGGTGATGAACGCCGGCGAGACGCGTGAGAGCGGCAAGCTGGTCATCGAGGCGATCGACGTCACCAAGGCCTATGGCGAGCGCACGCTGGTCAAGGATTTCTCCACCCGCATCGCGCGCGGCGACCGGCTCGGCCTTGTCGGCCCGAACGGGGCAGGCAAGACGACCCTGCTCAAGATGCTGATCGGCGCGATCAAGCCGGATTCCGGCCGCGTGAAGCTCGGCACCAATCTCGATCTCGCCTTCCTCGACCAGAAGCGTGCGGCGCTGAAGGACGAAGAGAGCGTGACCGATGCCCTCACCGGCGGGCGCGGCGATCAGGTGATGGTCAACGGCGAGCCACGCCACGTGGCCGGCTATCTCAAGGACTTTCTCTTCAAGCCCGAGCAGATGCGGACGCCTGTCGGCAATCTCTCCGGCGGTGAGCGGGCAAGGCTACTGCTCGCCAAGACGCTGGCGACGCCCGCCAACCTTCTGGTGCTCGACGAGCCCACCAACGATCTCGACATGGAGACGCTGGACCTTCTGGAGGAGCTCGTCGCGAACTATCCTGGCACCGTCCTCCTCGTCAGCCACGACCGCGACTTCCTCGACCGCACGGTGACGAGTGTCGTCAATCCAGCCGATGCCATTGCGGGTGATGGACGCTGGCTCGAATATGCCGGCGGTTATTCCGACATGCTCGCCCAGAAGCGCGATGCGGCCAAGGCGCAGAAATCGGATGGCGGCGGGAAGGGCGCGCCGAAGAAGGGTGGGAGCTCGAATGCCTCGGCCACTCCGAAGCCGGCTTCGAATTCAAACAAGCTCTCCTACAAGCAGAAATTCGCCCTCGAAAACCTGCCGAAGGAAATCGAGAAGCTGGAGACCCGGATCGCCAAGGCCGAAAGCGAGATGAGCGACCCGAACCTCTTCGCGAAGAACCCCGACCGCTTCAACAAACTCGCCTCAGCCATCGACGCCGACCGCGCTGCACTGGCGAAGGCCGAGGACGAATGGCTGGAACTGGAGATGATGGCCGGCGGGTGAGAGCTCGCGATTGTTATCATCCTGGGCACACCGTCACCGGTGCTTCGTGCCCTCGCCGTAGAACATCTTCTCCCACTTCTTGTGGGCCTTGTACCCCTCGCGGATGAACGGCGTGAACATCGCCATGTTGAGGATGGCCTTGTTGGTCGCCTTGGCCGGCTGGTTCAGCGGCTTTTCGAAATCGACGAACAGCACCACGCGCACCGCGTCCGAATGGTTCCAGGCCTCGTGCTCGTAAGCGTCGTCGAAGATCAGTGCTTTGCCTTCTTCCCAATGACAGGTCTGGTCGTCGATGCGGATGCCGACCTTGTCCGGCTCGTCGGGCACGATCAGGCCGAGATGGAAGCGCAGGACGCCGTTATAGGGGCCGCGATGGGGCGGAAGGTGCTTGCCGGGCTCGAAGATCGAGAACATCGCTGATTTGAGGCCGGGGATCTTCTGGAGGATGCGCCAGGTCTCAGGACACTGCTTGATCGCCTCTTCCGACTTGATGCCGTAGCCGCACAGGAAAAAGGTCTTCCAGTCGCTGTCGGAGGAGATCGAGCGGACTTCCGAGGAAATTTCGTGAAAGGCCGGCAATTCGCCCTTTCGCACGAGAAGCTTGTCGAGCTCAGCGCGGATCAGCTTCCACTCGGCTTCCACCTCGCGCGCCCACGGGAAGGCATCGGTCGGAAAGACAGGTGGATTTCCGACGGCCGAATGCTTGAGATTGAGCTTTTCGGCCTTGTCGACGAGGCTCTGCACTGTGCGGGCGGCGAAACCCCCACCGCCCATCGTGTCCTCGAGGCCTTCCGTCTTGAACTTCTGGTCGGTCGCTGTCTTGCTCATGATCTCAACTCGTGTCGTGCGCTGCCGGCGGCAGGTTCGGCAGGCTTACATGCCGCCGTTCCGGGCCGTCATTGAATCGTCGTCAAACGGAAAATCCGTCGTTCAAGTTGCGATGTGAGGATTGTTCACTGAAAATCAAAGGCCGAGAGGCCGGTCACCATCTCGTCGAAGCCGGACGGACGGGCCAGCGGTGGCTCTGCGCGGGCGAGGCAGGCCTGGCGTTCGCAGAGCCGGCAGGCGGGGCCGATCTTCAGGAGATGGCTCGGCTCCTTGTCGGTTCGCTCGCCCTCGCTCGGCTCGCGTTCCGCACGGGCCTTGTCCAGCCGCGCTCTGCCGGTTTCCAGCTGCCGGCCGTAGACGGTCTCGTCCTTGTAGCCGATATCGCAGCCGATCAGGATCGCCGTGCGCCGCGGCCGTTCCTCGAATCCCGTCTGGAGCCCTTCGAGCGTTCGCGCCAGAAGAAGGAATTCCGCTCCTTCCGGCATAACCGCGCCTTCGACGATGATATGGCCGGGCTGTGCAAAGGCGGCGTGAACGGGCAGCTTCGGGCATTCTCCGCCGAAGCGCTGGGCAGGAAAGCCCCGAGCGCCGGCGCGCCGGAAATGGTTTCCGGCATTGTCGATCTCCAGCATGAAGAAGGGCAGGCCGGGCGCGCCCTGCCGCTGCAGCGTCGTCAGCCGGTTTGCCGCCTGTTCGAACGACACCTGAAACCGCGCCGCGAGAACGTCGATGTCGTAGGCTTCCTTCGCCGCCGTCTTCTGGAAGGCGTCATAGGGCATCAGCAGCGCGTGGGCGGCGTAGCGCAGGAGTTCGAACCGCGCGAGGCGTCCGGCTTCGTCGGTGGAAAAGGTGAATGTCTTCCACTCCGCCGCGATTACGTCGGCGAATTTCAGGGTCACGGCCTGAAGCGCGATCTCGCGCAGCCGATCGGCATGGGAAAGCCGCTCGGAGAGAAACAGCCGCCGCGAATGCCGGTCGAAGCGGCGGCGATAGTTCGGCATCCGGTGAACGGGCAGCACGCGCACGGTCACGTCGCGCTCCTTGCGCAGCCATGCCTTCAGCGCAGCCGTCGCGTCTTCGCCTGCATCGATCTGCAATTCCGCGTGAAACGCTTCGGCCGCCGTGTCGATTGCGGCAAAGAAGTTCGGCCGGCTCTCGAAGATCTCGTGCACTTCGTCGATCGGCAACCGCGTCGCGGCGACGCTCGTCGTGCGCCCTTCCTGGGCGAGCAGCGTCGAGAGATCGGTAAGGCGGCTCTGCTGTTCGCGATAGGCGCGATAGAGCTTCAAAATGCCCTTGGCCGCATTTGGTGCTGCTTCCGCGATCTCGGCGAGCTCCTGATCGCCCGCGATTTCGCCGCTCAACAGTGGATCGGAAAAGAGCGCCTTCAACTCGCCGAGGATCTTGTCTTCCGATCCGCGAAGATCGCCGAGATCGACCTTATAGGTCTCGGAAAGCCTCAACAGCAGCTGGACTGTCAGCGGCCGCTGATTGCGCTCGATCAGGTTGAGATAGGAAGGCGAGATGCCGAGCTGCTCCGCCATCGCGGTCTGCGTCAGGGAGAGACCATGGCGAATGCTGCGGATGCGCGGGCCGGCGAAGATCTTGTTCTCGGCCACGGCTCAGCCCCTCGAGCCGCGGCGCACTTGGCGTCTTTCGGTCAGGAAAGCGTCAGCTGCCCCGAACGGCGCGCGCAGGCCGGGCCGGGACCGCGCATGTAATAGCGCTCCGGCCGGTAGGACGGGTGAAAGAAGGCGACGATGTGCGAGACCAGGCGCTTGCAAGATGCGACCATGACCGCGGCCCTTTCCTTGTTTGAACGTGTTTCTTGACCACGCCAACACTGACTGAAATCCGTTGCTAATTTGCAAATGAAGGTCCTTCCAGGCTGAATTTTGGTGAGCGATCTCAGTCAGATGAGGTCCTTTGCATAGTGTTGCGATCGGGCAACGAAATCTCACGGGCCCGTGATTGAAGTCGTCCATTGCGGCGCTGCCGGTTTTTACAACTATGACAAGCTGCTGGATAGGATTTTGTAAAACGATCCTCTGGCAACTCCGCCATTTCCGGCCGGGTTTGCGGGTCGCCTCGGGCGCACCCTTGCGAAGCGGACAGGAAACGGTCAAAACACGGACAACCGATTTTTGGGAGTGCATCAATGAGCGACAACAATACGACCGGTGAGGACCGTCCCCGCACCCGCGTTCGCGAGCGTGCCGAGGAGCAGTCGAGCACGATGGGCGACGATCAGCAGGCGGCGATCCGCATGCTGGCGAACGACCTTCATCGCCTGAATCAGTCCGTCATGAAGGCGGTGGAAGCGGGTGTCTCGGTCGAACTCGTACGCTCGGCCCGGCATCATGGCGGCAACAACAACTGGGGCGATCTCCTGATTCCGGTGATCGTCCGCACCGAAACCTGAGCCGAACGGCTTTTCGAAAGGTCCCGGCGTCTGCTTTGCAACGCCGGGATTTTTGCGCGTAGAAGTATCCGCGCTCTCCGGCCGTATCGCAGCGCCTTCGACACCGGACCATGGCCGCTCATTTCGCTATTCTGTTTTTCGCGACCCTGCTCGATCGGCTCATCGGAGAGCCCGAAGCGGTGTGGCGGCACTGCCCGCATCCGGTTGTCCTCATCGGCCGCGTCATCGATTTTTTCGATCGGCGAATGAACGACCCGACTGTGTCTTCGAAGAAGCGCCGGCGGGATGGTCTTCTGTTTCTCGCTGGTCTGGTCACGGCCAGCCTTGTTCTGGGCCTCGGTCTTTCGGCGTTTTTCGGGCTTTTCGGTCCCATCGGCTTTCTCGCCGAGATCGCCGTTCTCTCCGCCTTTCTCGCGCAAAAGAGCCTCGTTGATCACGTGAAGGCGGTGGCGGTCGCCCTCAGCGAGAATGGCATTGCCGGCGGGCGGGCCGAAGTCGCAAAGATCGTCGGCCGCGACGTGAACGTCCTCAACGAGGCGGGGGTCTCGCGCGCCGCGATCGAGAGTCTTGCCGAGAACGCTTCCGACGGCATCGTTGCGCCCTTCTTCTGGTATCTCGTCCTGGGCCTGCCGGGTGTTATCGCCTACAAGGCCGTCAACACGGCCGACTCCATGATCGGGCATCTCAACGACAAATATCGCGATTTCGGCTGGGCCTCGGCTCGCTTCGACGATCTTCTCAACTTGGCTCCGGCTCGCATCACGGCTTGGCTTCTCCTGCGCGCTGGCATTCGGGATACCGAAGCCCGGCATGAGGCGACCGAGATCGTCAAACGGGACGCGCCGCTCCATCGCTCGCCCAATGCCGGCTGGCCGGAAACCGCGACAGCGGTGCCTCTGGGGATCGCGCTTGGCGGCCCCCGCCGCTACGGCGATCTGATCGTCGATGCGCCCTATCTGAATCCCGCCGGGCGAACCACTTTGGCCCCGGCCGATATCGACGCGGCTCTCCGGCTCACGCGAAAGCTCTTCAACCGTCTTCTATGGGTGAGCGGCGCTCTGGCGCTGTTCTTTTTGATCCTAGGCTGATCGTCCCGCACGGTCGCGGCATGCCGCGGCAAAGGCCTCGAAGATCGCCCGCGAGGCCGCATCGGTTTCGGCCCAGTATTCCGGGTGCCACTGAACGCCGAGGGCGAAAGCGCGCGCATCCTTCACCGACACGGCTTCGATCGTGCCATCCGGCGCCGTTGCCTCCACCGAAAGGCCTTCGCCCAGCCGGTCGATCCCCTGGCGGTGCAGCGAGTTGACCCGGATCGGGCCGCTGCCGACGATACCCTCCAGTTTTCCGCCCGCCTCGATCGACACGTCATGCCGGATCGCGAAGCGCTCGCGCTGTTCGTGATGCTTGATCGCCCGGTGATCCATCCGGCCTTCGATCTCCTGGACCTCGGGCACGAGGGTCCCGCCGAAGGCGACGTTGAGTTCCTGATGGCCCCGGCAGATCGCGAGAAGCGGAACACCGGCTTCGATCGTTTTCTTGATCAGCTTTTCGGTGAGCCGATCCCGGTCCGGGTCGTAGGGTTCGTGCGCGACGCTTGGCGGAACCCCGTAGCGGTCGGGATGCACGTTCGAGACCGCGCCGGTCAGCATGATGCCGTCGACGCGCGTCAGCAGCGTCTCGATGTCGATTTCCTCGGCCATCGCCGGCACGAGAACCGGGATCGCTTTCGCCACCCGCGTCACCGCCTTGAGATACGTGTCCGGTGTCGCGTGCCAGCGGTAGTTGTCGAACTCACGGACATCGGCGGGAAGGGCGATCAGCGGGGCAGGGGACATCGGATCAGTCGCTCGGGAAAGGGTGGGTTCCGGGAAACCAAGCCTTAATCGCTTCGCGGGCGCGATCGCAAGGCGAGGGGCTGTTGAGGCAAATTGTCGGTTCGCAGCGGATCGGTTTGCCGGACGCGTGATGTTATCTTGTATCCAACCCTCTCGTATCATAGGGCGAAGGGCCATAAATTGCCCAAAACCATCAGGGAGGATCACCATGGATCGACGTAAGTTCATTTCGGGCGCAGCAACGGGCGCTCTCGGCGCGACGGCGCTCGCGACCCCCGCCATCGCGCAGGAAAATCCCAAGCTGCAATGGCGTATCACCTCGTCCTTTCCCAAGTCGCTCGACACCATCTACGGCGGCGCGGAAACCGTCGCGAAATACGTGACCGAGGCGACCGACGGTCAGTTCGAGCTTCAGGTCTTCGCGGCCGGCGAGATCGTGCCCGGCCTCCAGGCGGCCGATGCCGTGCGCGACGGTACGGTCGAGATGGCGCACACCACCTCTTACTATTATGTCGGTCAGGACGAGACCTATGCGCTCGGCACCACGGTGCCCTTCGGCCTCAATGCCCGCCAGATGAACGCCTGGTACTATTATGGCGGCGGCAACGACCTGATGAACGAGTTCTTCGCCACGAAGGGTCTTTACGGTCTGCCCTCGGGCAATACCGGTGCGCAGATGGGCGGCTGGTATCGCAAGGAGATCAATTCGCTGGAGGATATCCAGGGTCTCAAGCTGCGCATCGCCGGTCTTGCAGGCCGCATCATGGAAAAGCTCGGCGCGGTGCCCCAGCAGCTTGCGGGCGGCGACATCTATCCGGCTCTCGAAAAGGGTGTCATCGACGGCGCCGAATTCGTCGGTCCCTATGACGACGAGAAGCTCGGCTTCGTGAAGGTCGCGCCCTTCTACTATTATCCGGGCTGGTGGGAAGGCGGGCCGACGGTCCACACCTTCATCAATCTCGACAAGTGGAACGAACTGCCGGACAACTACAAGAGCGTTCTCACCTCCGCCTGCCAAGCCGCCAATTGCGACATGCTGGCAAGCTACGACTACAAGAACCCCGCCGCCATCCGCCGGCTCGTCAACGAAGGTGCGAAGCTTCGCTCCTTCAGTCAGGACGTCATGCAGGCCGCCTACGATGCCGCGAAGGAAATCTACACCGAGATTTCGAGCTCGAACGAGTCGTTCAAGAAAATCCACGACAGCCAGACCGAGTTCAAGCGCGACGCCTATCTCTACGCGCAGCTCTCGGAATACACCTACGACACCTTCATGATGATCCAGCAGCGCAACGGCGCCATCTGACCCCTGCGAAGATCAAGGCATCTCCAACCAGAAAGCCCCGGACGGTTCGTCCGGGGCTTTTCACATCAGCCTCGGTGGCGTTGGCAGCTTAGAAGCACGGCCCAAGACGGTCGCGGCTTCGAAGTATGAGAAAGGGCCGAAAACCGGCCTCTATTGCGCGACAAACTTTGCGTTGGGTAAGCCATGGATCTATGACGAGTTGAAAAACCGTCTCAAAACCCATCTGTTTCATATTATTGGTTTTTCAGAAAAGACGGCAGCATACATTACAATAAGGGAATATTATATTCTACTAATTGAATTTCTGACCAGTGCCTTCCAAGCAACGCTTTAAAAAATCAAATTTCCATCGTGGACATTTTCGTTGCGACAACACACGCGTGGAGAGTAATTCGTTCCGTGAACGAAATTCGAGTGAAGAGCTTTGCGCAGAGAGCATGAAGGCTTGCTGGACGCAGTTCATCCGCGAGTGGGTAGGGCGATGACTAAGAATGCAAGCCATCTGATTGGCTTACCGCGTGAACTTCTCCTCAGTGTGTCGGGATTGGCCCTGACCTCAGCTCTGACGCTTGCGCTCGCGGATTCTGCCGCCGCCGCAGATGAATGCGGCGCGGTTGGGACCGGCCGCACGGTGACCTGCACGAGCACAGGCAATCCGTACGCCAACGGCATCACCTATACTACTACGGACGCGGCTACGGTCGTGCTCGACGGCGACGCGGACACACCCGTGGTCATCAATAGCGGCGCGAAAACGGGTGTTTCAAATCAAACGACAAGGACCGACGAGACGCGCGGTCTTGCCATCACTGCAACGGGTCCGGTCACCATTACGACGACGGGCTCTTCCGCCTACGGCCTTTACGGCCGTCATTATGGCTTGGGGGACGTCACAATCACGTCCGCCGCCGACATCACTACGGACGGACCTATCGCCCACGGTCTTTACGGACAAGTCTCCAATCCGGAGAGCACGGGCACGGTGTCCGTCAGTGCGACCGGCGGCACCATCACGACGACGAACGGCAACGCCCACGGCCTTTACGGCCTTCATTCTGGCTTGGGGGACGTCACTGTCAGGTCGGCCGCCGACATCAGCACGCGCGAATTGGGAGCCGTCGGTCTTCTCGGCCAAGCCACCAACTCAGCGAGCACGGGCACGGTTTCGGTCAGTGCGACCGGCGGCACCATCACGACGACGAAAAACGATGCCTACGGCCTTGCCGGATATCATCAAGGCTCGGGAGACGTTACGGTCACCTCGGCCGCCGAGATCAAGACGGACGGATCTGACGCCTACGGTCTTTACGGCCAAGCCGCCAACTTACAGAGCGCGGGCACTTTGACGGTCAGTGCGACCGGCGGCACCATCGAGACGACGAAAAGCAACGCCCACGGCCTTTACGGCATTCATCGTGGCCTGGGGGACGTCATGGTCACCTCGGCCGCCGAGATCAAGACGGGCGGATCTGCCGCCTACGGTCTTTTCGGCAACGCCAACAACTCGGCGAGCACGGGCACGGTGTCGCTCAGTGCGACCGGCGGCGCCATCACGACGACGCGCTCTTCCGCCTACGGCCTTTACGGCTCTCATTCTGGCTTGGGGGACGTCACGATCACGTCCGCCGCTGACATCAGCACGGTCGGATTGAACGCCACCGGTCTTTATGGCCACGCCAAAAACTCGGCGAGCACGGGCACGCTGTCGCTTAGTGCGACCGGCGGCGCCATCACGACGACGAACGCCAACGCCTACGGCCTTTACGGCCTTCATTCTGGCTTGGGGGATGTCACGGTCACGTCGGCAGCCGACATCAGCACTGGCGGATTGAGAGCCACCGGCCTTTATGGCCGAGCCTCCTCAGCGAGTACGGGAACGGTGTCGGTCAGTGCGACCGGCGGCACCATCACGACGACGAACAATGACGCCTACGGCCTTTACGGCTTTCATACTGGCTTGGGCGACGTTACGGTCACGTCGGTCGCCGACATCAGCACGCGCGGATCGAACGCCATCGGCCTCTACGGCCAAGCCAACAACCCAGCGAGCACGGGCACGGTGTCGGTCAGTGCGACCGGCGGCAGCATCACAACGACGGGCAGCAGCGCCCACGGCCTTTACGGCTATCATTCTGGTTTGGGGGACGTCACGGTCACCTCGGGGGCGGCCGTCTCGACCGGAGGTAACCTGGCACACGGGCTCTTCTCCCTGCGTGATGCAAGCGGCCTGTCGCGCGTTGCGGTGACGGACGGCACGGTGCGCACTGCCGGCTCCGGTTCCGACGGGTTGCGAGCTGAGAGCCAGCGCAGTGGTAGCGCGCCGCTCGGTGCGATAGCGGACATCGACGTGGCCGGTATTGTGGAGACGACCGGTGCTGACGCAGCCGGCATTCGCGTGGTTGCGGGTGACACTAGCGGCGCCACGACGCCCAATGACGGTGCCAACGCCTCGGCCGTGATCGGCATCGCCGCCGGAGGACGTGTCTCGTCGGCCCAGGCTGTTGCCATCACCGAAGCTGCGCCCTCTTCCGGCGCGCCGGTCGCGATCGACACGGCGTTGACGATTGCAGGAACGGTCGCGACAGGCGTTGCATCGGGGACTGCGGTCGACCTCTTTACAGGCAATGACAGGGTGACATTGCTTCCGACGGCAGCCGTGACCGGAGCAATTGATGGCGGTGACGGGTCAGATAGCTTCATTCTCAATGGCCAGACCGGCACGAGCGGGGTGTTGAACCTCGATACGACGCCGCTCTTGAACTTTGAGAATTACGCGAAGAATGGCGCCGGTGCTTGGACTCTGACGGGCACGAGCTCCACGATCGCCGGATCTTTCATGGTCAACGACGGCCTTCTCACAAACAACGCTTCTCTGCCAAACGCAGCCTTCATGCTTAATGGTGGCGCAATCGGCGGCTCCGGCACGGTCGGCACGGTCGTCGTCGATGCCGGCTCGACTATCGCGCCGGGCAATTCGATCGGTACCCTGAACGTTGCCGGCAATACGACCTTCCAGCCTGGATCTACCTTCGAGGTCGAGGTGGACGGAAGCGGCAATGCGGACAGGCTGGTCTCCGACACTGTTACGATCAACGGCGGCAAGGTCAAAGTCGTCGCGCTCGATCCCGAGGCAAGCTATGTCGACGGCCGACAGTCGCTGATCATCGACACGGCAAACGGCGTGTCTGGAACCTTCGACGATGTGACCGATAGTCTGAATTCGGCCTTCGTCAACTTCTCGCTGATCTATACGGCGGACGATGTGCTTCTGCAGGCGAATGTCGTTTGGGTCACCGATCCTGAGGAGCCGGCCGAAACGCCGAACGGCACGCCGCTGATCTTCCCCGCTGCGGCGATTACCGACAACCAGTTTGCGAGTTCCTACGGCCTCAACGGTCTTTCCCAGGCCCCCGACTCGGACTCGCTCTACGTCTTCAACCAGATTCTCTCGCTGCCGAGCTTCGAGGCGGCTCAGCGCGCCTTCGATCTCTCGTCCGGCGAAATCCACGCCTCGCTGCAGAATGCCCTCGGCCAGAGCGGGGCTGAGTTCACCCGCACGCTGCGCCGCCGCGCAGGCCTGCTCGCCGGCCTCGACGGCACCAGCGGCTCGCTCGGCGGTGTCGCGACGAGCTACGCGCCGCTCGCGCTCGCCTATGGCGAGGACGGCTCCGACGGCAAGATGCCGGGCGTCTTCCCGGTCGAGGGCGAGCCGCTAGATCCAACGACCTCGCGCACGCTCGGCGTGTGGACCGCCGCCTTCGCCGGAGGAGCGGACTGGGACGGCGATCCTAACCGCTCCGGCTCGATCGGCGCAGGCAACTTCGAAAGCGACGAGATCGGTGTCGCGGTCGGCATTGAGGGCCGCTTCGACGAGCTGATGACCATGGTCGGCCTCGGCGCAAGCCCGCTGACGCTAGGTCTCGCCGGCGGCTATTCGGAGAGCGATCTCGACGTCGCCGCCCGGTTGTCCGAAGCCGACATCCAAACGGGCCATATCGGCTATTACGCCGCGAGCGAGCTGTTCGGTCTCGTGCGCCTGTCCTCAGCGGGCTCGGTCGCCTTCTCGAATGTCGAGACCGACCGGCGCATCCGCTTCGGCGCGATCGACCGGACGGCGACGGCCGACTACGACGCGGTGACCTTCACTTCCTCGGGCGAAGTCTCTGTCCCAATCGCGCTCGGCGGCGGCGTCACGGTCTCGCCGCTTGTCGCCTACGATCTCGCCTCGGTGAGCGTCGACGGCTTCCGGGAAAACGGCGCAGGCGCGCTCAACCTTAAAAGCGGCGATGATGACTACACACATGCCGCTGCCTCGGTGGGGGCGGCATTCACCTACGAGCTGGCGCTCGGCGGTATGCCGGCCCGTCTCGACGCCCGTCTTGCCTATGAGTACGGCTTCGGCGACCACCGTCCGGACCGGCGGATGAAGCTTGCCGGAGCACCGTCGACACCGTTCACGGTGCGCGGTGTCGACGCTGACGACGATCGCTTCGCGATCGGCTTCGGGGCTGCAGCGAATATCACCGAGACAATCACGGCGACGGCTCGCTATGACGGCGCCTTCGGCGACGACACCGAAATCCACAGCGGCCGCACCTCGATCGGCTTCAGGTTCTGATCGACGATATTCGAGCGAGGCCAGCAGTATAAGCTGAGCCGTTGCTGTGCCCAAACCTTACACCGAGATGATGCTTCAGGCACGAATCTCAAAACCGTTTGCTTTAGCGACACCATCTTTAAAGCAGAATCACCGTATTCTATTTAAGATTGCCGCACTTTTCCGTGATATTTGAGAGTTAGCGCAAGAAAGTCCGCGCTGGCCTTTCCGCTCTGTCACGTGAGCCGTCGAAATAACGGTGGCATGGAGGTTCTTCGCTCCATATATCAGCTCTCGGTCTTCGATGTACTCGATCTTTTCAAAAATATACTTGTATTCCCCCTCGATTATTTGCAGTGTTGTCTTGTTCGCTACGGCTATAATTTAAACGAAACGATAAAAGAAGCTCAGACGGTTTCTCGGATGTTTCACCCTATTCTTCGTATCCGCACCGAAAACGTACTCTTCACGAACGGATGTAATGATCGGTGATCGGTGATCGGTGCCGGGTCTGCGTCTGCCGATGCTAGGTGAGTTGCTGATGGTCTTTCTGACCCGCCGGAGACAGTATTCCCCGCTAAGCTTTTGACGTTCACGTGGTAGTCGGAGCTTGAGGGCTTCGAAGAGGTCATGTTCGATCTGAAAGAGGTTGCAACGCACATCAAGCGGACGGACAAGCCGGCAGGCAACCCTCGCCCCACCAGGTTGTCTATTTTCACCTTTCTCGATTTTCGCTTGGGCCGGATGGAGTTCGACTATACGCCTGAGTACATCCATCAAGGCGACTTCGAATCCCTTCGATAAGCTTTAGGAGGGCGGAAGGATGACGAAGGCTCCGGATATGAAAAGTCCCCCGCAGGTTTTGGGGTAACGACCCATGTCTTCCGAAAAGGCCTTTTGTGCTTTCAGACTGAAAGTGCAACCAAGCACCGGCGATAAAAAATTCTGAGAACGGCTGCAACGATCACAGATAAAAAGTGATTATGTGTCAAATTCACCAAATTGGAAATCTGTGGCTTGGTTCTGCAGAACCACGACGACCTGGAGAGGAAGCCGCATGACACGCGATATGGACTTGATCCGCGAAATTCTCCTCGATTTCGAGCAAAACGAGGATCTCGATGGATCTACCGCGATAGCCGGCTGGGAATTCGGAGGATATTCGAAAAACGCTGTCGAGTATCATCTGGCGCTTATGGCTGAGAGCGGCCTCATTCATACCGCTCCGGTAAACGGTGCTGAAACAAGCGTTCTACGGCTCACGTCCTTCGGCCACGATTTCCTCGACAGCATCCGCGATCCGGCTATTTGGCAGAAGACCAAGGATGTCGCGCAGAACATTGGCGGTCTCAGCCTCTCTCTCATGGCCGATCTGGCGAATGGCCTCGTGAAAGAGCAGCTCAAGTCACGCATCGAAATCCAGGCGGCGCTGTGAATTCAGAACACGCAGACAATCTCAGCTGCGAATGCTCGAGCGGCAGGCGAGGGTTCTGACGCACCCGCATGAACCCGACGTCGGGATTGAAATATCAACTCGGTTTCAGACACGGCGGGATAGGTGATCGGCAGGTTTGGACCCTTCCTCGTCGTTGACTCAGCAGTTGCCGCATCTCAGAATCTGACGTGCCACAGTGCCGTGTGCGCTGGGGGTCTTTGTGCTTCGACCGTTTGTGCCCGCAAAGAATTACGATCAATCACGACAGTTCTACGAAGCTCGTGGGTTCGTGGCGGGGTCTGAAACAGACCAGATCACCGCCATGGCACACGGGACCGACGGCTTTTTTCTCCAAACTTTTACCTGAAGGATTTGGCCGAAAACCTCATGATTCAGCGAGCGATTACCGATCTCTCCGATTGGTGGGAGCGGTATGATCCCGAACAGGTGGCAGCGCGCTTCGGAGCCAAACCGCCGTCCCGTCCAGCTCTTTAGCCATGGGCGCTGATCGTCAGATTTGTTCACGATCCTCTGGCGTCCTTTGGCACGTTACCGAAGCTTAAATCGGAGCGCATGGCAGCTTGCCGATCATCCTTCCCAAAACTGACCAGCAGCAATCCACCCAGCCCGGCCTTTCGAACGCTCTTTCCGAAACACTTTCACCCTATTCTGTCTCACCGGCTGGATCGGCGCCCGATCACGCGGCTTTCGAGGATACGGAGTTCGTTTGAGGCGCGATCTGGCATTCTCTCGCTTCCTTGCCGAATCGACCGTTTGTTCCTTATTCGTTCCGAATGACGCCGCACCGGACCACCGTGGGATTGACGCTTCGCCAGCTTGGCCCGCAGGGCCGATTTGTGCGCGTGAAGTGCGACTACTGCCGATCGGCCACGCGCTTCTATCACCCGGACGATCTCGCAATCCTCCTTGGAGACGTCGAGGTCGACCAACTGCGGCGGCGATTGAAATGCGAACGGTGCGGCCGAAGGGATTACGTCGAGGTGGACGCGCCATATCTCACCGGACCTGAGATGCGCGATCTGATCGTCAGGCGTCTGGTGCGCGTCAGGACGATACGGCGCCCCATATGGCGGGAGGAGCGGCTCTAGACGTCTGGAAACTTATTCGATGTGCAATCTCTATTCGATGAGCAAGGGCCAGGCGGCGATCCGCGAGTTCACGCGGGCGATAACGGACCGTACCGGCAATCTGCCGAGCCTGCCGGGCATTTTTCCGGACATGGAAGCACCGGTCGTGCGAACCGGCGAGTCCGGCGATCGTGAGCTGACCATGATGCGCTGGGGCATGCCCAGCCCGGAATTCGTTCTGAAGGACCGGAAGACGGATCCCGGCGTCACCAACATCCGGAACACGAAGAGCCCGCACTGGCGGCGCTGGCTCTCGCCCCCGCATCGCTGCGTGGTGCCATTCACCTCCTTCAGCGAATACGAGAGCGTCGGCGGCAAGAAGGTGCCCATCTGGTTCGCGCTCTCCGAAGAGCGACCTCTTGCCGTCTTCGCCGGCATCTGGACGAACTGGACTAGCGTGCGGAAGGTGAAAGAGGGGAAGGTCAACGCCGATCTGTACGGCTTCCTCACCTGCGACGCGAACGAGGAGGTAGGCAAGGTTCACCCGAAGGCGATGCCGGTGATCCTGACCGAGGCGGGCGAGATCGACACATGGCTGCGTGCGGAGTGGGACGAGGCGAAAAATCTGCAGCGGCCCTTGCCGGACGGTACGCTTAGCGTTGTGGCAAAGGGCGAGCGCCGGGACGGTGTCGAAAACGATAGCTGATGATTTTGCCCGGTCAATAGAACAGAATGATGATCTGTTTCAGGTTTGGCGACGTGAGGGACTGGCAGCTTCCGACCCTTTAGAGCGATCCACCGCTCATGCATTGTGACAGCTTTCAAGTTCCATTGATTTCGAGGCTGAGAGCCGGATTCGCTTGGAAAACGGTATCACGGCTTCGAGGTCGCCCTGCGCTTCACGACGCCTGCTTGCCGCTTTTCGCTTTCAACGAAAGCGGCGGGCTGCATCCAGCGCAAGGCCGAGACCGACGGAGCCGAAGGCATCGGAGCGCGTCACCTCCGCATGGGGGAAGGGAGCAAGGGCCGCCCGTCGCACTGCTGGAACCTCCGCGCCGCCTCCGGTGAGGATCACGGTCTCAACCGCTTTCGCCTTCGCGCCCGCGCCGCCAAGCACGGCTTCGATGGCGTCGGTGATCCTTAAGGTCAGCTCCTCGGTCACCATCTCGAAATCGGCGCGCCTTACCGGGGCGTCCAGCTTCAGACCCGGCTCCGAAAGGCGGATCGCCGTTTCCGGCTCGTCGGTCAGAGTTATCTTGGCGCGCTCCACAGCGCCCGCGAGCCGGTGGCCGGAGCGACTCTCCAAAATATGGGCGAGCCGCTCCAGCTTTTCCGGCTCGGCGGCCTCACGCGTCAACTCAAAGACGTCGCGCCTGATCTTCTGCGTGTAGAGGAGGTTGACCCGGTGCCAGGTGGCGAGGTCGTTGAAGTACCAGCGCGGCATCTCACGCTTGCCATCGCGCGTGAAGGAGCCGAGACCAAGCAGCGGCTGCATTCGCGCGATGTTGAGGAGCCGGTCGAAATCCGTTCCGCCCACGTGGACGCCGCCGGTCGCGAGGATATCCTCCCGCCGATCGAGCGAGCGTGCCCGTTCCGGCGATAACCGCACCAGAGTGAAGTCCGACGTGCCGCCGCCGATGTCGACGACGAGGGCAAGCCGTTCGGCGGTCAGCTGACGTTCGGCATAGAGCGCGGCTGCCACCGGCTCGAACTGAAATTCGACATGGGAGAAGCCGACGCTCTGCGCCGCGCGCGCCAGCTCTTCCTCAGCCCTTGCATCGGCCGCATCGTCCTCGTCGACGAACCGGACCGGGCGTCCGAAGACCACCGGTCCCGCCGCCGCACCGGTCGCAGCTTCCAACCGTTCCCTCAAGCGCTTGAGGAAACAGCCGATCAAGGCTTCGAAACTCATGCGCTGACGACCGACAGCTGTCGTCTCCTTCATGAGCGATGAGCCGAGAATGCTTTTCAGCGCGCGCATGAACCGGCCCTCGGCACCGTCCACGTATTCGTCTACAGCCGCCCGCCCGTAATAGGTCTCTCCGTCCTCGAGCGAGAAGAACAGCGCCGACGGCAGGCTGAGGTGCTCTCCCTCGAGCGCGACCAATTGGGGGGCACCGTCAGCGGTGCCGAGGGCGACAGTCGAATTCGTGGTGCCGAAATCGACGCCCGGAAAAACCGTGATGGACATGGAAACGAGCCTCGGACAGCGCAGCGACGGACGGACGCCAACCTGCGGCATCTATGGGAAATGCCGGGAGAAGTGGACGTAACGATCCGGGCAAAGGGCGGCCCGTATAGCGACAAGCGCCGGCGATGGGAAGACCAGTGTGCGCGTTGCGTCGATCGAAAAACGGGTGCCGACCTTTTCGCCCCGCGCTCTAACGCTTTCCGTGGCTTGCCGCCTCGAAGAGGTGCTTCAGGCCGTGCGGCTGACAGCGGAAATATTGCGGCGGAGCGGTGACGCTCGCACCCAGTTCAGCGGCCGCGTGCCAGGGCCAACGCGGATCGTAGAGCATCGCGCGGGCAAGAGCGACGGCGTCCGCCTGACCGGTCTCGACCACCTGTTCGGCCTGCTTGGCGTCGGTGATGAGACCGACCCCCATGACCGGGATCGACACGGCCTTTTTCACCGCTTCGGCAAAATGCAGCTGGTAGCCGGGGCCGATCGGAATCTGCTGGTCCGGCGAAACACCGCCCGAGGACACGTGCATCGCCGCACAACCCTTCTCTTCGAGCGCTTTGGAAAACGCGATCGTGCCGTCGATATCCCATCCGCCCTCGACCCAGTCACTGGCGGAGACACGGACCCAGACCGGAAAACCGGCGGGAACGGCAGCCTTGACCGCGTCGAACACCGCGAGCGGAAAGCGCATGCGGTTTTCCAGTGAGCCACCATATTCGTCGTCGCGCCTGTTGGCGATCGGAGAGAGGAACTGGTGCAGGAGATATCCGTGTGCCGCGTGGAGTTCGATGCCCTGCAAGCCGAGAGCGACACTGCGCCGGGCAGCGTCCACGAAATCGTCCATCACTTTCTGAAGGCCAGCGTCGTCGAGCGCCTCGGGGGCTTGCTCGCCCTCAGAATGGGGCACGGCAGAAGGTGCCTTCGTGCGCCAGCCCATGGGCTCGGTCGCGGAAATCTGCTTCCCGCCGTTCCAGGGCTTGTCGCTGGACGCCTTGCGTCCAGCATGGGCGAGCTGGATGGCAAGCGGGATATCGGAATGAACGCGGATGGCGGCGATCACCTGAGCGAGCGCGGCTTCATTTTCGTCTGAATAAAGTCCCAGATCCCACGCTGTGATCCGCGCTTCGGGTGACACGCCGGTGGCCTCGAAGATAAGAAGACCGGCACCCGACAGGCTGAGCGACCCCAGATGCATCATGTGCCAGTCTGTTGCCGAACCATTGTCCGCCGAATACTGGCACATGGGCGCGACGACGATGCGGTTGGAAAGTTTGAGCGCGCCGAGATCAAGCGGTTGAAACAGTGCGGCTGTCATGAAGGTGAATGTCCTCTTCTTGGGTCTGCCATTGGCGGCGCGACAATCAAGAGGCTGGAAAAGCGACCTCGACGCCTGGCGCTGGCGTAGATGGTTCGGCAAGACACCGATGACCAGACGCGTCCGCGTTTAGACGCCCGCCAATTTTCTCGTCCTGCCGGACACACGAATTGATCCTCGGTGTCAATTCGTGTGTCCGGCGAATGGCTCCAATACCGCTCCAGCTGTTGGCCGGGGTCGCAAGGCCTGTGGTTTCGAATGTCTGCCGATTGCAGTTGCCGGATGATGACGATGGCGCATTCAACGCATCGGAAGGATCGTGGGCCAGAGGGCAGCTTTCCGCCAATCCCACCCGGAAGCTGCGTTCAGCTTCCGGCCCAAATTACCAGTTGCTGCCGTTCGAAAGAATGAAGGACAGCGGTTTTGCAATGGGAAGCGTGAAGCTTCTAGCGTGGCTTTATCTAGACTGCTGCCCATGGTGACGGGAACATTGAGAGGTGAGCAGATGAAGGTGTTGCGTATCGTTGCGAACGTTGCAGCCGACGTTCCGAGCGAGGTGCAGCAGTTCTATACTGACCTGTTCGGACTCGGCGTGCTGATGGATTTCGGATGGATCATCACGCTGCGGGACCAAACACCTAACGCAGCGACGAACGGAACTGATCGGCGCACCTGGCCTTGCCATAAGTCGCGATGTCAACGTGCTCATGGATCGCTTCATTGACGAATTGGCGCGCACGCCAGCCATAAAGCTTGCGCGCGAACTGAGGCCAGTCACGACATCGCTGGGTTCATGAGCCGATTCGCGGCCTTGTCCTGGAGCTGGCGGTTCAGTTGTGACCGTGCCTTTCTTTCGGCTGGGGCGGCAGGCGATATGCCGAGAAGGGCTCGAGCGATCGAGCGCAGGAGAGATTCGACGTAAGTCATTGTATAATAAGGGAAAAGTGGGATTTCTTAGTTTTCTGGAAAGTGGGAATCCTTAGTTCTCTGGAAAGTCTCGGAGATTGTATTTTACACTTGATTCGAGCACTGGTCTCACGTATCGAGATTCTTGTCCGTTCATTTTCGGAATCGAAAAGTGCCAGACGGATCGAAAAGTGCCAGACGGTACGAATTTATGTAGTGAATGAAGGGGCGAGAAAGCTTTTTTGATGACCACTGATTTACAGAATTCCTGCTCGCGCTCTGCTTGCCTTGTTGCCCGCAAGCGACTGTTCCTTGCCTCGACGGCGTTGATGGCTATGCTTTCGCACGGGGCTATGGCGGCCTCGGTTGACGAGGTCATCGACGACGGCGATGTCCGTGACGTTAACACGACAACTTCATATACCGGCGAGCTCATTGTCGGCTCAGGCGGCACCGGTACCCTGAACATCAAGGATGGTGGGAAAGTCACCAATGCTGGCGAAGGTACTGTCGGATATCAAGCTGGCAGCAACGGCACGGTAACGGTGGATGGTTCAGGTTCATCCTGGGTCAACGGACCGGGCCGCGAACTCTCCATAGGCTGGAGCGGCACTGGTGCACTAACGATCACGGACGGTGGGTCAGTCAGCAATTCTAACGGCTTCATCGGCGCGCGCGCCGGTGGTTCAGGTACCGTGACGGTTAGGGATGCGGGATCGATCTGGACGAACAGCAGCCAGCTGATACTTGGCTTTGGAGCCTCTGCGGGCACACTGTCCATCGAGAATGGCGGAACGGTCATCAATAAAGACGGTCGTATTGGCTTGAGTTCCGGCGGTACCGGCGTGGTAACCGTCACTGGCGCTAACTCGACCCTGACCGATAATGGCAGCACCCTTCGTGTCGGCTACGAAGGCAATGGCACGCTAAACATCTCCGATGGTGGTTTGGTGACGGTTGGCGCCGAGACGAACGGAATGTATGATGGGACCCTCAGCATAGCTTCCAAAGCTGGATCGACTGGCACGCTGAACATCGGGGCCGGAGCCGGGCAATCCGCGGCTGCGCCGGGTACACTGAAGGCGGCCAATCTCGCCTTTGGCGAGGGCGATGGCACGCTGGTCTTTAACCATACTGCATCGGACTATTTGTTTGCCGCGGCTATTGCTGGCGATGGCGTGATCGACGCACTCGCCGGCACAACGACACTGACGGGAGACGCCTCTCGATTCACCGGTTCAGCCGTCATCGCTTCCGGGGCGGGGCTACTGATGGGCGCAGACGCGAATTTCGGCGGGTCGATCACGAACAACAGCGCACTGACCTTTGCCGATAATGACGATTTTACCTTCGCCAAAACGATTTCGGGCACAGGTACCCTAACCAAGATGGGCACGGGCACACTAAATCTGACAGGGGATTCTTCGTCTTTTTCGGGAGCGACGACGCTTGCAGATGGCCGCTTGAACGTGAACGGCTCGCTGGCGGGCTCCGTGGTGACGACGCAGTCCGGCTCGATTTTGTCAGGTTCCGGCACGGTCGGCGGCATCGTGGCACAAGCCGGCTCTACAATTTCTCCCGGCAACAGTCCTGGCACACTGACGGTCAACGGCAACTATGTGGCTCAACCTGGCTCTGCCTATGCGGTGGAGCTGGTGCCCGGAACAACGACGTCCGACAAGATTGTCGTTAACGGAACTGCCACAATTCAGAACGGTGCAACTCTTCAGGCTACCAGCTACGGCACCGGCAGCTTTCTACCCAATAGCCGCTATACAGTGTTAACTGCGACAGGCGGCGTAACAGGCACTTACACGCTCAACGACACACTTATCTCGGCGTTCTACGGTATCCGCGATAACTATGACGCCAACAATGTCTATCTCGACGTGGCCCAGATCCGGTCCTTTACAGATGCAGCGCTGACACGCAACCAGTATGGTGCTGGCTCCGGTCTGCAAAGCCTGCCGGTCGGCAATGGATTGCGCGGTATAATCGAAACAATGCCGGACGATGCAACAGCACGCGCCGCTTTTGATCAGAGTTCCGGCGAGATTCATGCCTCGGCAATGACGGTTCTGATCGAGGACGGCCGCTTCGTGCGCGAAGCCACTGGCGATCATATTCGTGGTGCTTTTGGCGGAGTTGGTAAGCCGCAGCAGGTCATCACTTATGAACCTGGCATTGATCTGAATGATCGGACACCTCGCGCAGTGATCGTAGATGCTGAAGAAGCCCAAGGGCTTGCCCTTTGGACTCGCGGTTTCGGTTCGTGGGGGCAGTTCGATGGCGATGGCAATGCAGCCGACATGGAACGCGATATCGGCGGTCTGTTTGTTGGCGCCGACGTTGCTGTCTCCGAAAATATGCGTCTCGGGGTGGTCGGTGGTCATAGCCAATCTTCTTTCAGCGTGGATGATCTCAACTCGTCCGGTACCAGCGATAATTTCGACTTGGGTGTATATGGTGGTGGCCAATGGGATAAGCTCGGTGCGAGTTTCGGCATCAGCTACACTTGGCATGACGTCTCGACGGATCGGTCTGTTGCCTTTCGCGGCTTCAGCGATAAGCTTTCGGCAGATTACGATGCTCAGAGCTTCCAGATCTATGGTGATGTTGGCTACACAATTGATGTGGGCGAGGCGAGTTTCGAACCTTTCGTGGGACTGGAATACGTTAACCTGAACACGGATGGGTTCACCGAGTCCGGTGGGGCTGCCGCGTTGACCGGTTTTGGCAACGAGATAGACACGACGTTCTCGACGATCGGTCTTCGGGTGTCCCAGGACTTCAACTTTGGAGAGGTCCCACTGACGGCCTCGGGTATGGTGGGCTGGAGCCATGCCTTCAGTGACGAAACGCCGACGAGCAGGCATCAGTTTGACGGCAGCAGCCCGTTCACCATCTCGGGCGTTCCGCTCCCCGAGGATGTGGCTGTGTTCGAAGCAGGCCTGAATACAGCGATCAATGATGCTCTGAGCATTGGCGTATCGTATTCCGGAAAAGTCGGCGACGGCGTTTCCGATCACGGTGGACGCGGAAATCTGAGCTGGGCATTCTGAGGACCGGAAAGGCCAATCGCAACGACAAGCTCCCGGTAAAGGCCGGGAGCAACGTATCTATCCTGTTTTCTACAGGAAGCCCCGTTGCATTGGCGTAAGGGCTGGATTTTTGTCAGGCATTCTGGTCGCGGATCAAAAGAAGCAGTGTCTAAACCCTGCCCACGCGACCAAAATATCCAAATAGCCCCGATGGATGATCCTCGGGGCTTTCTTGCGTTTTAAAGGCTAGAACAGATCGCCTTGCCGCGGAGACGGCTTTGCCGCTGCGCCCTCCGTTGCGACGACATCGACGCGTTGGCGCCCGGCGAACTCAAGCGTCAGCTTTTCGCCATTCTTCACTCACATCGGACGCCTGCTTGACCGGCTTGTCGGCTTCGTCGCGCACCAGCGCAAAGCCCCGGTCGAGCACAGCTTCATAGGAAAGGCCCTTGAGCAGCCGCGCCTTCTGATCGACATCGTTGCGCGCTTCCGCAAGTCTCTGCGTTATACTGCGGTCAAGGCGTTTCGGGAGCGCGTCGAGACGCTCGCGACCCTGCCTGTATTGCCGTTCGATACCGGCCGGCGTCAGTCGCGCCGCCTGGAACCTCAGCAGGTCCCGCTTGCGGTCCTTCTCGCGCTCGAGCGCCCTTGGAAGATCGCGCGCCAGCCGTTGGAGTGCTGTCCGATCTCTTTGCGCACGCGTTTCCAGACTGTTCGGGCTGAGCTTTCCGGCGGCAAGCTCGAACTTGCTGCGCTTGGCCGTGATGTTCGTGCCGAGGCTCTGCACGAGCTTGTATTCGGCGGCGTCGAAACGCTGGCGCGGCAGCGGCCGACGAGATCCTGAATTTCGTCAGGGAAAAGGGTCTGGACATCGATTGAATCCTCGACACGCACCCGCATGCCGACCATCTGATGGCCTCAGCCTATCTCAAGGAGAAGCTCGGCGCGCCCGCCGCCATCGGCGAGAAGGTGCGCGAGATCGCCGGTCTCTGGCGCGATCTCTACCACACGCCGGGCGCCTTCGATCCCGACCGCGATTTTGATCGTCTTTTGGCCGACGGCGAAACCTTCGAAGTTGGCTCCATCCCGGTGAAGGTCATGCTTACGCCGGGCCACACGCTTGGCTCGGTAACCTATGTGATGGGAGACGCGGCCTTCGTCGCCGATACCTTCATGCATGTCGAAGCCGGAACGACGCGCTGCGATTTTCCGGGCGGCTCGGCAAATGTGCTCTAGGCTCCGAGGAACGTGCGACTACCCAGGTAAGTCTGATGAGCGAAGGCGGCTCAGGGGCTCCGGTGCCTGACCTTTCCATTGAGGTTGACGACGTGGACGCTGTTTATGATCGAGCAAAGAGACGGGCTGCAACATCAAGTACGACCTGACCGATGAGCCGTGGGGAGTGCGTCGCTTCTTCGTCGCTGATCCCACCGGGAAGATTCTCAACGTGCTATCACATAGGTCGTAATATGACGGGGCGCTTGATGCGGTAAGCCTGATCGGTGACACGCTTAAATTGAACGCCACGCGCGCACCACATGTCAGTTTCTACAGCTGTGGGTCCGCGTCGTCCGCATGGCTGCCGTTAGACAGCGGTCGCTGATATGGTCGCTTGCCGCTTATCCCGGCCTTTCGAACGCTCCATTTTTGAACCACTTTCAGCGTATTCAGTTTCAAGTGCGCCTCTCGAAACCGTGGGTTTCCGCCGTCATGTGAAATCCGAAGATTGCCTTTCGGTCTTGCAGCACACAAACTTCCATTCGTGTTCAAGCTCGCAAGCGGAGTGGCGCTTATGACCTCCATCGCCGTCCTCGGAGCCGGTATCACCGGTATCACCACGGCCTACAAGCTTCTGGAGAGAGGGTTCGACGTCACCGTCTTCGAGCAGCGGCCGGGTGCGGCGATGGAAACATCCTTTGCCAACGCCGGACAGCTGTCGGCCTCGAACGCCGAGGTCTGGAACCGGCCCTCGACCTTCCTCAAGGGCCTCAGATGGATGTTCACCAAGGACGCGCCGCTGCTCGTCCACCCGGCGCCGACGCCGCACAAACTCTCCTGGCTTCTGGAATTCGTGCTCGCCTCGCGTTCCTACGAGGACAACACCGTCCGCACGACCGAGATGGCGATCGCCGCCCGGCGCCACCTTCTCGACATGGCCGATCGCGAGGGCATCGACTTCGACATCGAGAAGCGCGGCATCATGCATGTCTTCGAGGATGCCGGCGAGCTGGAGCACGCGACCGAGGTCAACAAGCTGCTCGAACGGGGAGGGCTCTCCCGCCGCTATATCTCCCCCGAGGATATCTGCCAGATCGAACCGGCCGTCACCGGGAATTTCATCGGCGGCTATTACACCGAAAGCGACTTCACCGGCGACATCCACACCTTCACGCGCGGCCTTGCCGAGGCCTGCCAGCGCAAAGGGGCTTCGATCCGCTACGAGACAAAGGTGACCGGCGCGAACGCCGACGAGAAACGCGCCGAACTCACGGTGCGCGACCTCAACAACGACGGCCCGGAGCTGACCGAGACCTTCGACGCGGTGGTCGTCTGCGCAGGCGTTCGGAGCCGGGCGATCGCGAAGATGCTGGGCGATCGCGTCAACGTCTATCCGGTGAAGGGCTATTCGATCACGATCGAACTGAAGGACGAAGAGAGCCGAAATGCAGCGCCCCATGTCTCGATCCTCGACGATCACGCAAAGGTCGTCGGCACCCGCCTCGGCGAACGCCTGCGCATCGCCGGAACCGCCGAGTTCACCGGCGAGGACCGCACCGTGCGCCAGGAGCGGATCGATCCGCTTCTCGCTTGGTGCCGCACGCGCTTTCCGGGCGTTGCGATCGGCGACTATGAATCCTGGGCCGGCCTTCGTCCGATGATGCCGAACATGATGCCCAAGGTCGGGCCGGGAAAAACGAAGACGGTCTTCTACAACACCGGACACGGCCATCTCGGTTGGACCCTCGGTCCCGTCACCGCCGAGATGATCGCGAACGAAATCGCTGGAGCCTACGGACGGACTTCGGTCGCCACCGACATGCCGGAACGGTCCGAGGCCGCCGAGTAGGCCTGCTTGCCGCTGGAAGCGCCGGCGAGGGCACAACCGTCGCTCGATCTCCCCGTGTCCAGGCCGGCTTTATCCACGGCCTCCGCTACCGCCCGCATCCTCGATCTTCGGAACAGGTCCGAAGGAAAGGATGACGATAATGGCGATCGAGAAACGGGTAATCGAGGCGGCGCAGCATGTCGCCGGTGAAACGGGCGTTGGCCCGAATGTGCTGATCGCGGTTGCGCTGGTCGAAACCCGCGCCGTGCCTTTCGCCGAAATCGACGGGCGGCCCGAACCGCTGATCCGGTTCGAGGGCCATTACTTCGACCGGCGCCTTTCGGAGGCCGCACGGACGCGAGCACGCGCCGAGGGTCTCTCCAGCCCGCGCGCCGGGCGCATCAAGAATCCCGTCGGTCAGAGCGCACGCTGGGCGTTGTTCGAGCGCGCCTGCCGGATCGATGCGGAAGCGGCCTGCGGCTCGGTCTCCTGGGGGCTCTGCCAGGTGATGGGATCGCACGGTGAGACGCTCGGTTACGGCTCCGCCGAAGCGCTCGCGGCGACAGCGCGGCGTTCCATTGCCGGCCAGTTCGATGTCGCCGCGCGCTTCCTGCGCATCGGCGCGCTGTCCGATCGTCTGTCCGATGGCGACTATGCCGGTTTCGCCCGCCGCTACAACGGCCCCGGCTATCGCCGAAACGCCTATGACAAGAAGATCGCTGCGGCCTTCAAGCGCGCCTCTGCGGCTTTGGAAGCCACCGATCACGCCATGCGACCGCTCGCAATCGGTGCAAAGGGAAGGGCGGTGCTCCGCCTACAGGAAGCGCTTCGATCCGCCGGTTCGGCGATCCGCATCGATGGCCTTTTCGGTCCGCGCACGGCCGCGGCCTTGAGCGCCTGGCAGGCCGCCGCCGGGCTTCCGGCAACCGGCGTCGTCGACGAACGAACCGCAACCATGCTCCGTCTATAGCCCGCCGAACCTGCCGGAGGACGGTTCGTTTGGATGGAAGCGCTTGGCGCCGGTCGGCTTGGCGCTAGGTTTCCGATCACGATGACCCATTCAGACGCACCGCCTCCGATCGATCCCGCAACCCACGCCATTTTCCTCGATTTTGATGGCACCCTCGCCGAACTCGTCGACGACCCCGATGCCGTCTCCCTTCCCGAGGGCACGCTCGAGCCGCTGATGGCGCTCCAGCGTGCCTGCAAAGGCGCGCTTGCGATCGTCAGCGGACGCAAGGTCTCCGATCTCGACCGCTTTCTGGACCCGATGAAGTTCGCCGCCGCCGGTGTCCACGGCCTCGAACGGCGCGTCCAACCCGGCGCCGAAACGACGCGCCTGATGACCGAAGACGAGCTTGAGCCCGTTCGAAAGGCGCTGAGTTCGCTGGTCGAGGAAAATCCGCGCCTGCATCTCGAAGACAAGGGCCTCGCCCTCGTCGTTCATTACCGCACCGCGCCCGATCTTGAGGAGGTCGCCCGCTCGGCGGTGAAGCACGCGGTCGAGGACCGCGACGATCTCGTCGTCATGGATGGCGACAACATCGTCGAGGTCCACCCCGCCGGCATGGACAAGGGCCGGGCGCTGGCCGCGATGATGGAGGAGCCGCCGTTCAAGGGCCGCACGCCCATCTATGCCGGCGACGACACGACCGACGAATTCGCGCTGGAAGAGGTGAAGCGCCGCGGCGGCATCTCGGTCAAGGTCGGCAGCCGAAACAGTGCCGCCGAATATCGGTTAGCCGATGTAGAGGCCGTGCATCGATGGATCGCCGAAACGATCGGCAAGACAGACAAGGACGAGGTGAATTCCAATGGCTGACAGCAATCCGCGTCTCGTCGCGGTGTCGAACCGTGTCGGCCCGCTGAGCGACGAAGGACAGGCAGGCGGGCTCGTCGTGGGTCTTTCCGATGCCCTGAAACGGCGCGGCGGCCTCTGGTTCGGCTGGAGCGGCGAAACCTCCGACAAGGGCACGCAGGGAGACGCCAAGACCGAGGTTCAGGAAAACGTGGAAATGACCACGATCGACATGAGCGAGGAGGAGCTTCAGGGTTTCTACTACAACTACGCCAACCGCTCGCTCTGGCCCTTGCTGCACTACCGGCTGGATCTCGCCGAGTTCGACCGGGCGTCGGACAAGGTTTACCGTCAGGTGAACCACCGTTTCGCCGTTCGCCTGATTCCGCATCTGAAGGAGAACGATCTCGTCTGGGTGCACGACTACCACTTTTTCTACATGGGCTCGGAATTGCGGCAGGCGGGCTACAAGGGGCGGCTCGGCTACTTCCTTCACATTCCCTTCTGTGCCCCGGAAGTGTTCTCCGCGCTTCCGGCCAGCCACGACATCGTGCGCGCACTTCTCGCCTACGACGTGATCGGCTTCCAGACCGACACAGACAGGAACAACTTCGTGCGTTTCTGCGTCGGGGAGTTGGGCGGCGAAGAGCTGGAGCAGGACCGCGTCCGCGTCGGCGACCGCACGGTGATCGCCAAGACCTTCCCGATCGGCATCGATGCCGAGGGGTATGCCCGCTTCGCGGTCTCGCCGGAGGCGAGCGAGCACGAGGAAATGCTGATTTCCATGACGCGCGACCGGCGCAACAACGAAGGCGAGGGGGCCGAGCGCAAGCTCATCGTCGGGGTCGACCGGATGGACTATTCCAAGGGCCTGCTCGAACGCTTCTACGGCTTCGAACGCCTGCTTGAGGACTATCCGGAGAACCGCGGCAGCGCGATCTTTCTGCAGGTCGCGCCGCTTTCGCGCTCGGAACTTGACGCCTATGCGGACCTCCGGGACGAGCTGGAACGCACCGCGGGCCATCTCAACGGCCGCTTCGCCACGCTCGACTGGACGCCGTTGCAGATGATGACGCGCGGATTCACGCGAAAGGCGCTCGCCGGCATCTACCGCGCCGCCCGCGTCTGTCTCGTCACGCCGCTGCGCGACGGCATGAATCTCGTCGCAAAGGAATTCGTTGCGGCGCAGGATCCTGAAGATCCCGGCGTCCTCATCCTGTCACGCTTCGCGGGAGCGCTCGACGAATTGAAAAGCGGCTGCATCGTCGTCAATCCCTACAACACGGACGATGTCGCAGCCGCGATGCAGCGCGCGCTCACCATGCCCCTGCAAGAGCGCAAGCGCCGTTGGGAGGCGATGCGCGAGGCGGTCTTCTCGGGTACGGCGCAGACCTGGTGCCAGAGCTTCATCGAGACGCTTGAAGCCAGTCACGACGTGTCGGAGGGAGAGGCTCCCTCGTAAGCAACGAGGTCGATGGTTCCCGTTCAGAACGGGAACCACGAAGGCGTGTCGCTCGGGAAAAACGTGTAGGCCGCATAGGCAGCGCCGGCTGCCGACGCGAAGGCGACCAGCATGACAACGCCGTCATGGACAGCGAGCGCGATCCCGAACAGCAGAATCGCGATGAACGGGATCGCCGCCGCGAAGGGCACGAATTCGAGCGGTGGCACGATCAGGGCCAGCACCACGCAGCAGACCGCCGCGATCCGCTCGAAGACCATCGTCGTCAAAACCTGGAGCCGATCCTTGAACAGGCGGTCCAGCCGCTTGCCCCATGGCCTTACGCGCTCGACCGCGCTGCCGAGCTTCTTGGAGGAGACGGCGCGGTCCGACAGGAAACCCGGCATCCAGAAACTCCGGGCTCCGAACACCATCTGGACTGCCACGATGACGATGACGACCGCCAGGATCGTCGGTACCGTCGGAATGCCGCCGACGGGCGAAGCCCCGACAAGCGCGGGAACAGCGAGAAGCGGACCATACCCGCGTCGCCCGAATGCGTCCGTCACCTCGCCGACCGAGACCTGATGGTCGCTTTCCGCCAGTTCCTTCAGCTTGTCGAGAATGCCGACGACGTCGTCGATGTTTTGATCGGCCACTGGGTGAATACGCTCTCGTTCCGGGGGTCCCGTCCGAGAGCTAGGCCCCGACAGCGGAAAATCGAACTTGCCATATCGATCATCGATGCGGTATCCAGATACCAAGGCGGAGCGAAGCGCTGAAAATCCGGCTTTTCCGGCGCATCCGTTTTTCCATTTGGCGCTTGACACCGGGTGCATCTGTCCGTAGATCGCCCTCACGAAGCGCGGGCCCCACGGCCCGCCCTTTTTTATGTGGCGCGCGACATCGCCTGCGCCGACCGAAATTACCAGCACCGGGACCAACCCCATGAAGACTTTCACGCAGAAGGTCGAGACGATCGAGAAGAAGTGGATTCTGATCGATGCCGAAGGACTGATCGTCGGCCGTCTCGCTTCGCTCGTCGCGCTCCGCCTGCGCGGCAAGCACAAAGCCACCTTCACCCCGCACGTGGACGATGGCGACAACGTCATCATCATCAATGCCGACAAGGCCGTGCTCACGGGCAAGAAGTACTGGAACAAGACCTATTACTGGCACACCGGCCATCCGGGCGGCATCAAGGAGCGCAAGGCGCGCGACATCCTCGAAGGCCGTTTCCCGGAGCGCGTCGTCGAAAAGGCCGTCGAGCGCATGCTCCCGCGCGGTCCGCTGGGACGCCAGCAGCTCAAGAATCTCCGCGTCTATGCCGGTAGCGAGCATCCGCACACGGCACAGCAGCCCGAGACGCTCGACGTCCGCGCCATGAATTCCAAGAACGCGAAGGCCGCATAATTTCCATGTCCCAGCTTTCCTCCCTCGAAGATCTCGGCCAGGCCGAAACGGGCGTCCAGCCCGAGGCTCCGGTCCATGTCCAGAAGCTCGACCAGTACGGCCGCGCCTATGCCACGGGCAAGCGCAAGGACGCCGTTGCCCGCGTCTGGGTGAAGCCCGGCTCCGGTAAGATCATCGTCAACGACAAGGACTTCGCGGAATATTTCGCCCGTCCGGTCCTGCAGATGGTTCTGCGCCAGCCGATCGTCGCCGCTGATCGCGACGGCCAGTTCGACATCATCGCGACGGTTGCCGGCGGTGGCCTGTCCGGTCAGGCCGGTGCGGTTCGTCACGGCATCTCGCGCGCTCTCACCTTCTACGAGCCGGGCTTGCGTCCGGTCCTCAAGAAGGGCGGCTTCCTGACCCGCGACTCGCGTGTGGTCGAGCGTAAGAAGTACGGCCGCGCCAAGGCCCGTCGTTCGTTCCAGTTCTCCAAGCGCTGATCGAACGGGCTCCGGTTTCGGAGCGCCAGTCTCGAATTTCTACAAAGCCGCCGGGATCTCTCGGCGGCTTTCTTTTTGAGGAATGCAGCCATGGCAGACCCCAATCCCGACCACGCCTTCACAGCCACCGGAACGCTCGGAGCGGCCGGCGATCCTACCTATGCGGGCGCGCTCTCCTTCATGCGGCGGCGGTTCACGAAGGACGTCACCGGCACGGACGTGACGGTCTGGGGCATTCCCTATGACTGCGCCGTGTCGAACCGGCCGGGCGCCCGCTTCGGTCCTCAGGCGATCCGCCGGGCCTCGGCGATCTTCGACAACGATCCGCAATATCCCTTCCACCGCGACCTGTTCGAGCGGCTGTCGGTTGCCGATTTCGGCGACTGCGCCCTCGACTATCGTCGGCCCGAGACGGCCCATGCGGCCATTCGTGCGCAGGCGAGCGATCTTCTGGAAAAGACCGGCTTCCTTCTCTCGCTCGGCGGCGACCATTCCGTCACCTTCCCGCTGCTTCAGGCGTTTCGCGAGTGGCACGAGCCGCTTTCGCTGGTTCAGTTCGACGCCCATCAGGACACCTGGCCGGTGGCGCGCGATCAGGCCGAGGGCGACGAGGCGCGCGTCGATCACGGCTCCTTCGTGAAAGCCGCCGTCGAGACCGGGCTGATCGATCCGGACACCTCGATCCAGATCGGCATCCGCACCCATGCGCCGGAGACCTGCGGCGTCGATATCCTCTATGGCTACGATATCGAGGAGATGAGCTCGAAAGCGATCGCCGAGCAGATCTACGAACGCACGAAGGGCACAAACGTCTACCTCACCTTCGACATCGACTGCCTCGATCCGGCCTTCGCGCCCGGCACCGGAACGCCCGTCGCCGGCGGGCCGTCATCGGCAAAGATGCTCGCCGTTCTCCACCATCTGAAGAATCTCGAATTCGTCGGCGCGGATGTCGTCGAAGTCGCGCCGGCCTACGATCATGCCGACATCACCGCCATAGCCGGCGCGACGGTCGCGATGTACGTGCTCGGTATTCTCGCGGAGAAGAAAGCGGCCTGATCTGCGCCGCAAGCCTCACGCAAGCTGAGAAGGGGCGAGGGGGCTGCCGCCGGAAACCGGCGCGATACCGCCATAATCGGGCGCGACAAGTCGCTTTGCAATATGGCAGAGGCCGCTCATTCTGGCCGCGTCTCAGCCTTGATGAACGACCGTTATCTTTTTTGACTGGCACCACGGCGCGATCTGCGTCACCTGCTGCGCTGCAACAGCTTTCAACGAGACCATTTTTCCCATGAATCGGACACCTCCGCCCCAAGCCATTCCGTTCATCGATCTCGCGACCCAGCGCGACCGCATTCGCGACAAGGTCGATCGACGCATGGCGACGGTGCTCGATCATGGCGCTTACATCATGGGGCCGGAAATCACTGAGCTGGAGCAGGCGCTTGATGCGTTCGGACAGGCGAAGCACACCCTGTCCTGCTCGTCCGGCACGGATGCGCTCGCCCTGCCGCTGATGGCCTGGGGCCTGCGCACGGGCGACGCCGTCTTCTGCCCGAGCTTCACCTTTGCCGCGACGGCGGAAGTCGTCGCGTGGCTCGGCGCCTCGCCGGTCTTCGTCGATGTCGAGCGCGACACGATGAACATGGACGCGGCGAAGCTCGACCTCGCCATCGAGGCGGTCAAGCGGGAGGGCAAGCTGACGCCGCGAGTCGTCATCGCTGTCGATCTCTTCGGGCAGGCCGCCGATTACGCCGCCATCCGCGCCGTCTGCGACTCGCACGGCCTAAAGCTGATCTCCGATGCCGCTCAGGGCTATGGTGCCACCACCAACGGCAAGCTCTCCATCGAATGGGCCGACGTCGTCTCGACCAGCTTCTTCCCGGCCAAACCGCTCGGTTGCTACGGCGATGGCGGTGCCATCCAGACCAATGATGACGATCTTGCCTCCATCATGCGCTCCATGCGCGTCCACGGTCAGGGCAAGGACAAGTACGACTGTGTGCGTATCGGCATGAACGGCCGCATGGACACGCTGCAGGCCGCGATCCTTCTGGAGAAGCTTGCGATCTTCCCCGAAGAGATCGAGACCCGCATGCGGATCGCCGCGCGCTATCACGCCAAGCTCGAAGGCCACGTCGTCCCCCAGAAGCTCGCCGAGGGTGCTGTCTCGACGTGGGCGCAGTACACCGTCCGCCTGCCTGAACCGTCGAAGCGCGAGGCCGTTCAGGCCGCGCTGCGCGAGGCGGGCGTGCCGACGGCGGTCTACTACCCGATCCCGCTCCATCGCCAGACCGCTTACGATCGTTTCCCGGTTGCCGGCAACGTGCTGGAGGAGACCGACGGACTGTCGCATGAGGTGATCAGCCTGCCCATGCATCCCTATCTCTCCGAAGAGGTTCAGGACCATATCGTCGGAGCACTGATCGACGCGCTCTGACCGCCTTCGAGGAGACCGGACATGGAAGCGGATTTCTGGCACGAGCGCTGGGACAAGGGCGAGACCGCTTTCCACGAGGGCAAGCCCAACCGCCTCCTGATCAAGCATTTCGACGCGCTCGAACTCGCCGAGGGCGCGCGTATCTTCCTGCCCCTCTGCGGCAAGGCGATCGACATCCACTGGCTCCTCGGCCGTGGCTTCCGCGTCGTCGGCATTGATCTCAGCCCGATCGCGATCCGTCAGCTCTTCGACGATCTCGGCCTCGAACCGTCCATCACCGAGGACGGCGAGCTCACCCGCTATAGCGCCCCGAACATCGACATCTTCGTCGGTGATGTCTTCGCCCTCACATGGGACCAGCTCGGTCCCGTCGATGCCATCTACGACCGAGCCGCCCTCGTCGCCCTGCCGGCGGACATGCGAGCCCGCTACGCCGCCCATCTCGCCGAGATTACCGACGCAGCGCGCCAGCTGCTCCTCAGCTTCGACTACGACCAGCGTCTCTTCGACGGCCCGCCCTTTTCGGTGGACGCCGCCGAGATCGACCGCGTCCACGGCGCGCGCTACCTGCCGCATCTCCTGGAACAGGGCCGCATCCCCGGTGGCCTCAAGCGCCACGACGACGTCGACGAGACCGCCTGGCTGCTGACCGCGAAGGGCTGACGATCAGCCTTCGACGGTGCGTTTGCGCCGCATAAATCGAGCCCGTTTCCCGCCTTCCATCCGGCCGTCGCGGTCTCTATATGTTCCGCCATGGCCTCCCGACCCCGCAAGTCCGCATCGCGCAAGCCCGCGTCCCGCTCGTCCGACACCGAGACGTTCGACGAAGAGACCGCGTTCGACCCGACACGCCCGGCGCGTCGCGGCTCGCCCGAGGGCTTCGGCGAAGCCCCCCAGGCCGAATTCGACGCGTCGGAGACCTTTTCCGGCCCCATCGGCTCCTGGGCCGAGGAAATCGCCAAGACCGCCGAAACCCGCGCCGAACGCACGGCCGACGACCCGGACGCAGCGCCCGGGGACGCCGACGCAAAGCCCAAGACCTCCGCCCGCGACCCCAAGCCGAAAGCGAAGCCGCGCACCGCCGCCAGCGATAAGAACCAGAAGCCGATGAAATCGGCGCGCGGCACCTCCATGGGCGGCACGTCCGACCCCAGGAAGCGCGCCGCCGCCGGCCTCAATCCCGTCGCCGGCATGGACGTCTCCCTCGAGGACGCGAAATCCCTGCCCGAAGGCGGCGTCACCGCCACCGTCCAGGCCCTGTCGGACCTCATCTCTTCCGGCAACCCGCTGCACAAGAACGGCGAACTCTGGATCCCCCATCGCCCCGCCCGGCCCGACAAGTCGGAAGGCGGCGTGAAATTCCGCATCGCGTCGGACTACACCCCCATGGGCGACCAGCCGACGGCCATCGCCGATCTCGTCTCCGGCGTCGGCGACGAGGACAAGACGCAGGTCCTCCTCGGCGTCACCGGCTCGGGCAAGACCTTCACCGTCGCCAATGTCATCGAGCGCACCCAGCGCCCGGCGCTGATCCTCGCGCCCAACAAGACGCTCGCCGCCCAGCTCTACGGGGAGTTCAAGTCCTTCTTCCCGGACAACGCGGTCGAATACTTCGTCTCCTACTACGACTACTACCAGCCGGAGGCCTACGTCCCGCGCTCGGACACCTATATCGAGAAGGAATCCTCGATCAACGAGCAGATCGACCGGATGCGCCACGCCGCCACCCGCGCGCTTCTGGAGCGGGACGACTGCATCATCGTCGCCTCGGTCTCCTGCATCTACGGTATCGGCTCGGTCGAGACCTATACGGCGATGACCTTCCAGATGTCGGTCGGCGACCGCCTCGACCAGCGCCAGCTCCTCGCCGATCTCGTCGCCCAGCAATACAAGCGCCGCGACATGGACTTCCAGCGCGGCTCCTTCCGCGTGAAGGGCGACACCATCGAGATCTTTCCCGCCCACCTTGAGGATGCCGCCTGGCGCATCTCGCTCTTTGGCGACGAGATCGAGGCGATCCACGAATTCGATCCGCTCACCGGCCGGAAGACCGACGATCTGAAGTCGGTGAAGATCTACGCCAACTCCCACTATGTCACGCCGCGCCCGACGCTCAATCAGGCGATCAAGTCCATCAAGGAGGAGCTGAAGCACCGCCTCGTCGAGCTCGAAAAGGCCGGCCGCCTGCTCGAAGCCCAGCGTCTCGAACAGCGCACCCGTTTCGACATCGAGATGATCGAGGCCACCGGTTCCTGCCCCGGCATCGAGAACTATTCGCGCTATCTCACCGGCCGCCAGCCCGGCCACCCGCCGCCCACGCTCTTCGAATACCTGCCCGACAACGCCCTCGTCTTCATCGACGAGTCCCACGTCACCGTGCCCCAGATCGGCGCCATGTATCGCGGCGACTTCCGCCGCAAGGCGACGCTCGCCGAATACGGCTTCCGCCTGCCGTCCTGCATGGACAACCGCCCCTTACGCTTCGAGGAATGGGACGCCATGCGCCCGCAGACCGTCGCGGTCTCGGCCACCCCCTCCACCTGGGAGATGGAACAGTCCGGCGGCGTCTTCGCCGAGCAGGTCATCCGCCCCACCGGCCTGACCGATCCCCCGGTCGAGATCCGCCCCGCCCGCACCCAGGTCGACGATCTCCTCGGCGAGATCCGCGAAACCGTCGAGAAGGGCTACCGCGTCCTCTGCACGGTCCTCACCAAGCGCATGGCCGAGGACCTGACGGAATATCTCCACGAGCAGGGCATCCGCGTGCGCTACATGCATTCGGACATCGACACGCTGGAGCGCATCGAGATCATCCGCGATCTCCGCCTCGGTGCCTTCGATTGCCTCGTCGGCATCAACCTGTTGCGCGAGGGCCTCGACATCCCCGAATGCGGCCTCGTCGCCATTCTCGATGCCGACAAGGAAGGCTTCCTCCGCTCGGAAACCTCGCTCATCCAGACCATCGGCCGCGCCGCCCGAAACGTCGACGGCAAGGTCATCCTCTACGCCGACAACAAGACCGGCTCGATGGAGCGCGCCATCGCCGAGACCGACCGGCGGCGCGAGAAGCAGCTCGCCTATAATGCCGAGCACGGCATCACCCCGGCCTCGGTGAAGGCGAAGATCGCCGACATCCTCGACAGCTATTACGAGAAGGATCACGTCCGGGTGGATACCGGCGGGGTTTCTGAGGATTCCGGCGCCTTCGTCGGCAACAATCTGCGCGCCCATATCGAGCATCTGGAAAAGTCCATGCGCGAGGCCGCCGCCGATCTCGACTTCGAGAAGGCCGCCAAACTCCGCGACGAGATCAAGAAGCTCCAGGCCAAGGAGCTGGAATTCGGCGACGTGTCCAGCAGTGGCGCCAGCTCCGGCAAGGCGAAGAGCGCAAAAGGCAAAGGCGGCGCAAAGAACGCCGTCGAGGAAGCCGACCCCGCCTCCGCCGCCATCGCCATGGAAGAAGAGGCGATGTCCCCCGCCTCCGGCAAGTCGAAATACGGCAAGAAGGCCAAGCGCGACCGAGGCCCCATCGGCGGCGACCGCTTCGGCCCCCGCGGCGAACCCCTCAAGCCCCGCGGCTCCGGCGAAGTCGAAGCCCCCGCCTCACTCTTCCGCAAACCCTCGCTGGATGACATGGGCCCCGGCACCGACACCGCGACCCCGGCGGGCAAGTCCCTGTTCCGCAAGAACACCTTGGATGAAATGACGGTGGGTCGAACCGAAAAGCCGGTGGACAAGGCGAAGCCGAAAAAGCCAGCGTCTGGGACCCTCTCCCCCCTTGAGGGGGGTCCGCAGGACGGGGCGAGGCACGCGACTCGCGCCCAGGCGCCGAAGGCGACAGAGGGGGGTACAGAACCCTCCACCGCGAACAAAGCCAGCGAGCCCAGAACCGATCCCAACACCGCCGAACCCATCCGCCGCCACCGCGTCGGCCGAGGCTCCTACGAAGACGAATCAGACCAGAAACGCCGCAAACGCCGGCCGAGCAAGACCGGCCGGCCGGGACGGTAAACGCACCGCTATGAAAGCCACCCGGATTTCCTTCCGCTTCCATGCGGAAACCGATCCGCAAATTCCGTGCGAAAGCGGAAAGAATCCCGTACAATCTCGGAAATCGTTCCGCAGGTTGTCCGCATGACCAAACTCGAAAAGATCGAACGCGACGTAGCCGCACTTTCGGCCGACGAACTCTCCCGCTTTCGCGAATGGTTCGACGCCTACGACGCCGAACGCTTCGACGCGGCGATCGAAGAGGACGCGACCTCCGGCCGTCTCGACGCTTTCGCCGATGCAGCCCTTGCCGACTTCGCCTCAGGCTGCACCCGTCGTCTGTGAACCATCATGCGACCCCGACCTTCTGGAAGGCCTATGAGGCCCTACCGTCGAAGACCCAACGTTTGGCGGATCGCAGCTTTAAACTGATGAAGACGGACCCCTCGCATCCCTCCTTGCATTTCAAGCCAGTCGGCCGCTTCTGGTCATCCCGTGTCGGTCTTCGCACCCGCGCACTTGCTGTCCGACAGGGAGATGATTGCATCTGGTTCTGGATCGGCACCCATGCGGATTACGACAAGCTGTTGGAACGGTAGCTCCACATATCCAACACCGCCGAACCCATCCGCCGCCACCGCGTTGGGCGAGGCTCCTACGAGGACGAATCCGGCCAGAAATGCCGCAAACGCCGGCCGAGCAAGACCGGGCGGCCGCGGCGATAGGTCTATCAAAACGGCCATCTTGCTAACCGGTCTCCGCATCAATCAGATTATTGGCACTCAATTTTCTTTAGATAGCAGAAAATTTTTCTACGTTCACCCGTCACGCCAAAGGGGCATTCGCCCACCCAAACTTAATTGACTTGGCCAAAATTGCTGAAAATCTTTGAAATTACGTAGGGTAATTCGCTGAAACAAATTTCAGGACAGGCCAACCGGAACGGAAGGTGAAGAGATCCGTTTTCTGTTGAGCATCGTAAATTCCTATTGACCCGCCAGATTAAGTAGAGCACGACTATCTGAGATAGTTGCCGCCGAGCACCAGTTGGCATCGAAACGAACCCCGAGATGGAACGCTTATGGATTCCGAAAGCGAGAGTCATACAAAATCTTACGGTCGTTATCTTGATTGACGTAGGTAGATGAAACGGGCAAGCCGCATGCGTGATCCGCGAAGTGAACTGTTTGCGATGTTGGGTGAAAACGACGATCGCTTTCCGAACATGGTTTACTTTTACCCAGTTCCTAATAGACAAGAGATTGATTATGTAAGTGTGCATATAGATGCAGACTGGCCAAGCGACCGAAATGGACCTGTTTTATTCAAAGATATAGAAAAAAAATACGAGAAAATTCCCATTTTTAATATAATATATTCAATTAAAAGTTTTCTAGAGAGGTCTTTGATTTCGGAACTAAAAATCATCGAAATTAGAACAGGGTGTGTAAAGGTGGTTTTCACGCTCGAAAGTTTAGTGCCAAGTTCTAGTGTGATTGCTGGACTTGATAATTTGTTGGCCAATAAGCAAAGGTATCGTGCGTTCGAAGCTAGCGCGCGGGTTGGGAAACGCAGGGTCTACTGATTTTATGGCGAGAAACAGGAAGAAGGCCGCTCGAGAAAGCGCGATGATGCATAGATCTATCGATTTGCCAATTGCAAATATAGTCTTGGTCGTAGCTCTTCCCGAGGAAAGAAAATACTTCCATGATGTAGTCAGCAGTAGGCCTAATTGGACAGCTACAACCGCTCGCAAGCGCTATTATTGTACGTATGAGTCACCTCATGGAAAGGTTTCCGTTGCAGTTCAGACGCTGGACGGCATGGGGCATATCGAGGCCGTAGTGGGCACTGGTTCCGCAATTGCGACAGTAACCCCACATCTTGTCGTCATGGTCGGAATTGCAGGATCACTTGACCCGATAACCGTCGGGCTTGGCGACGTAGTTGTGTCAAACGGAGCAAAATTTTACGCAAGCGACAAGGTTGCTCAAATCTACAAAGAAGAAACGAGCTCTCGTTACATATTCGGTGGCGAAAAAGAATTGAAAAGTGCGGCAAAAGGCGAGATCGTAGTTGATGAACGCGATCGTTTTCTTTCGTCGTCGTTTCTTCGATACGAGAGAAAGATAGCTCATTCGAGGCCGATGGATGGCTTGATATCAAGCATCGAAGCACATCTACGATGCAGTAAGCTCATTCCTTTGCGGAAGGATAAGCTTCCAAAAAGGTTCTCTGAGCTCGAGTCGTCGGGCCGCGATCGCGAAGTGCATTTTGGGTGGTTGCTGGGCAGCCATCATGTGGTGGATAGCACTGAGTATCGAGAATATCTTGTCGAGAAGAACGCAAAAGTTCACCTCGATGTCCATCGCCAGCGGGGAGACTCAGATCGGGTTCAATGGGAAGACAGTCCAGTTTTAGCTGTGGATATGGAGAGCTACGGAGTCTTGCGGGCCGTGGAAAGCGCTAGGGCCACTCCAGATTCAGAAGGTGGTTGTAGTAACTTATTTGGAGGAGTGATTGTGCGCGGCATTTCGGACATTTGCGAGTATAAGGGAGATTTGGATAAAGAGACGGGGAACGAAATCAGGAGCGTTGCCGCAGCAAACGCCACTGAGGTTGCTCTTTCATTGATAGAATCCATCGATTACATCGATCTTTGTTCGCCTTAATTTTATTAAGAACGACTCCTTATGAATTGAGATGTTGAATATGACGTGTTTCAATTTTAGACAGCCGCGTGAATATCTAGTCATCAAAGATGGTAATAGATTGTCTGCGCTGATGAAGGTGATGCCGCGTTATAACGACCTAGTTTATTAGATATTATTTTAACCCGCAGCTTATTATTGAGCTTATTTAATTGGCAACAAGCCAGATTTTACGAGAATAGTATTATTCCGCCGCATCGGTAGCGCGTCTCCGGCGCTCGCAGATGACAACATCCTCTCACGAACGAATTTCGCTCTTCAAATCCTGACATACGATGTCGAAGAGTGTGCCTTGTATGTCAGCGAAGCCGATTTTTCGTTGTGGGAGAAGGGCCAGAGTTCGTGGTCAGATGCGTGGCAACGCCTCAGCATCACGCCGCTTTCCCACTAGTCGTTGACGTCGGAAATCTGGAAATCGAATTCACTTATCGGACCTCGAAATCTCCGAGCGTGTTCGCCCATGCCTAATTCAACGGATATGTGCTGTCCGTCGATGCCTGCCTTGACGTTAGCAATGTGAAGCTTGTCTCCAGCAATGCCATCGCGATGGCTGCCGATCGCCTCTTCGACGACGGCAACCGAATTCTCGTAAACGTCAGTGGGTTGGAATACGATGAAACAAGCCGCTTCTGGGTCGGACTCGATGTTGGCAAGTGTGAGGTAAAGTAGTTGAGTCGCGCATTCCTATCGGCCCTCAACGATACCCTGAGAGCTTCGTCATCCCGGCTTCCGAGCCGGGATCCATTTGTGAGTCCCATCGGATCGACGCTTGGTCCGTACCCACGAAGAACCACGAGATGGCGGAGAGACTTCAGGCATGGATCCCGGGTCAAGCCCGGGATGACGACGGTGCGGAGGAAATCACAGTGCCGCCAAATGAAATTCTTATCCCCACCCCACCCCACACCCTCATAATCCCCGCAGCCATTCCGCTCCAGGGGCACGGGTGATCACCGGGATCGCTCTCGGACGGATGGTGCGGGTCTGCGGCGTGGTCTCTTCCGGAGGGATCGCGTCCCGGACGGCTCGCGGCTCCGCCGGCCCCTCGCGTAATACGGCGCGGGTGCGGATCGGTCCGCTTGAGGGCGTTGAAACGCGTCCGAAGCGCCGGCAGCCGCTCTAACCACGGGTCAGGCCTTGGCCGGGCCGGTCTCATCCCCCCTTCGCCGCCCCCAAGGCGCGGCGCAAGGCTGGCATGGATCGGTTCCAGCGAGGCAGGCCCCGAAGTTCGGGCGCAGCGAGTTCGACAAACCCCGCGCGGTGCGCTGGAGGCGAGCCGTAACATACCAAATTCGGAGGGCTTGCCTCCGGCGCATCGCCGCCCTGACAGGCGGTGGCGGACAGAGCGGCGTCCCTGACGCCGGGGACCAGAAAGGCGAGACGATCGAACCCGGCCGCGGTGCGGTGCGGGACGGCGAAGCATGGGCGACAGGAAGCGGCATCCACGCCGGCCCGGCCTGGCCGCTACTTCAGGAAAAAAGCCGCCCCGGCCGATGCCGGAACGGCTTGCGTCCCCTCTCGAAGCGCCGGGCGAAAAAGTGGCCACCGGTTTTTCGACCACCCGGCGCGGCACTCAAGAACACGAAAGGGTCGGGCGATCTTGGTCGATCGCCGGACGCTTGAGCCGAGTGCGTCAGCCGCCGATCATCATCAGCGCGACCGGCAGGCCCATCACCACGAATGCCGCGGCGATCCCCAGGCTCGGCGAGCGTCTCGTTACCTTCATTGCGAATTCCCCTCTTCGCGATTTCAGATGCGAACAGGGTCACGGCACAGTCTAAATGAAGCGTTAAAGTGACGGCTCAAACAGTCGTGTTTCACCTGTGACATATATGTCGGAACCAATCGAGGTCCCGCATCTACCTCGGCGGGATCGAATAGGTGGCCGTCGCATGAGCGACGATCTCGCCGTCGCTCTCGTTGAGCATCGAGACTTCGGTCACCCCCAGCCGGCTGCCGAGCTTCAGCACCTGGCCCCGGCCGATGATCGCCCCCGGCTGTGGCTTCTTCAGGAAGTTGATGTTGAGATTGGTCGTCACCGTCAGCGCCTTCGGCCCGATCTCGGTCAGGATCGACAGCCAGCCGGTCACGTCCGCGATGGTGAACAGCGTCGGGCCCGACACCGTGCCCCCCGGCCGCAGATGCCGCTTGTCGGTCTGAAGCTTCAGCACCGCCCGCCGCGGCGCGACCTCGGCGACGCTGAGGCCCGGCAGGGCTTCGGCGAGTTCGGGAAAGTGCTCGTGCAGGAACGCATCCATTGCGTCCACGCTGTCGATCGCCTGCATTTGTCGCCCCCTCGTCTTGCTTCCCGCCGCCCCGCCGCCCTATCTTGGAGCTTGGGAAGCAGACACTGTCTGACTGTATTTCAACGGCACTGATGACGGGTTGGCTATACGAGGCGTTTCGCCCTGCCAATGGTAAGCCCGAAATCGACCGAGACGCCGCAGTGGATGTGACTGCCGCCACCGCCATCCAGATCACGACCTGAAGAGACATCACCTTGGCCGATATCGTCGAATTGTCGCCCGAAGCGAAAAGCGATGCGTTGATCACGATAGAGGAGGGGCCCGGCATCACCCGGATCGTCCTCAACAACCCGCCGGCCAACGTGCTCTCGATCGAAGTCATGGAGACGCTGAAGGCCGCCTTCGAACGCTGCGCCGAAAACACCGACTGCCGCGTCGTGATCCTCGCGGCCAAGGGCGAGACCTTCTGCGCCGGCCACGACCTCAAGGAACTCACCGCCCACCGCACCGACGAAGACCGTGGCCGCGCCTTTTACGAAAAGACTATGCGGCTCTGCTCGGATCTGATGCAGACCATCGTCCGCCTGCCGCAGCCGGTCATCGCCGAGGTCGGCGGGTTCGCCACCGCCGCCGGCTGCCAGCTGGTCGCGTCCTGCGACCTCGCCATCGCCTCGGAGGAGGCCCAGTTCCAGACGCCCGGCGTCCATATCGGCCTGTTCTGCTCGACGCCCATGGTCGCCCTGTCCCGCAACGTCGCCCCGAAGCACGCCATGGAGATGCTGCTCACCGGCGAGCGCATCGATGCCCGCACCGCCCGCGAATTCGGCCTCATCAACCGCGTCGTCCCGCCGGAATATCTCGGCACCATCATCGGCAAATACGCCACCACCATCGCGTCCAAGTCGCCGCTCACCGTCAGGACCGGCAAGGAAGCTTTCTACCGGCAGATGGAGATGCCCCTGTCGGAAGCCTACGACTACGCGGCCCGCACCATGGTCGACAACATGATGGCCAGGGACGCCGAAGAAGGAATCGGCGCGTTCCTGGAAAAGCGCAAGCCGGAATGGACCGGGCAGTAAGGGGCTAGGAAGCGAGGCGGTCGCGCAATGGTCATCGCGCTGTGATGCGGGGGCAGGGCTGTTGTTTCCTTGGCCGCAGCCTAGATTCAGTTCCTGATTTCCCTTTCAGATCAGGAGACTACGAATGAAAACTTTCACTGCCTCCTTCGCAAAGCGCGCCTCGATCGCCACCATCGCCCTCGTGGCCGCGCCCGTCTTCGCCTTTGCACATCATGGCTGGTCTTGGACGGCCGACGAGGAATCGCGGCTTTCCGGAACGATCCAGGAAATCTCGCTCGGAAATCCCCACGCCCATCTCCAGATCGAGAATGAAGAGGGCATCTGGGAGGTCGATCTCGCGCCGCCTTATGCCACCGAAAGCGCCGGCTTCGTCGAAGGTGTCGCGAATGTCGGTGACGCCGCCACCTTTACCGGCCACCGCTCGCGCGACGAAAGCGAGCGCGCGTTTAAGGCCGAGACGATCACGGTGAACGGGAAAACCTACGACGTCTATCCGCGCCGCGAAAAGACGCTCGAGCCCGAACCGGCCGCCTGACAGCGCATAACGAGGCGAGGGCGGTCGGTTTTATCCGCCCTCGCGCATTTCCCGCTGGCGCATCGGCATGGAATCGATCTGGTCGAAGATCCGCTGCGGTTCCACGACATCGCTCCAACGGTTTTTCTCGCCGCCATCCTTGCCGACGAGAATAACCGTGAACCGATCGGCGGCAACGGAATAGGCTTTCCGAAGTGCCTCGTTTTGCGGCGCTCGAACAGATTTGAGCTTCGGTGGTCCAAAACGGGCGACGGCGTTTTCCTTGTCGCTCGTGACGAGAAGAACCACCATGTCGCGTTCATCGATGGCTTCGTTCGCCCGTTCCAACAATTCGCTCTGGCGCGTGAGATGGGCTTCGTTTGTTTCGGGCGCGAAGATGAGGAGAGGCCGCGCTTCCCAGCGATAGGCAGAGAGCGGAGCGGCGAGTGCTGAGGCGGTCATTACGAGGCCGATGACGGTTGCGAGAATGAATGAGATGCGTGGGGTCATGCTGATCGAGATGGTGCCGACAAACCGAGCGGCTATACAGGTGCGGCATTTCGGATCGCTGGTGGATGGTCATGCACAATGATCGACGCGTTCCTCGCCGCTGTGGAGGCATCGCCTATCGCCGAAGCGATGAAGACGTCGCGTCTCGCCTATCCGCTCGTCAACGCCGCGCACATACTATCCCTCGCGACCTTGTTCGGTGCGATCCTCTCGCTCGATTTGCGTTTGCTTGGCGCTTTCCGGTCGGTGCCCGTCGCGCCGCTGGCTGAGCTTCTTCCGAAAATTGCGGCCGGCGGTCTAGCCACGGCGCTCCTCACCGGCTTTGCGCTCTTTGCGGTCGAGCCTTTCGAATATGCCGCCAATCCGGCGCTTCAGATCAAGCTCCTTCTCGTCGCGATTGGAGTTATCCATGCGCTCTGGCTGCATACGCGTCCGTCATGGCGTGATGCGTCTTCGATAGGAAACGTATCCGTGTCCGTTAAAGCTTCGGCTTTCGTGTCTCTGTGCGTCTGGACGCTTGCTATCTTCGCCGGCCGGTTCATCGGTTTCATCGGCTGACGGATGGAAGACATTTCCGTGCGCGGGTCCGATTGGTATCCCATAAAGAAAGGGCCGGCTCTGTGCCGACCCTTTTTCACTCAACGTCTGCGTCTTGCTATTGCCAACCGCTCAGTAGCGGCGTGGTGCGCGGCGACGGCCTCGGCCTGTAAATTTCCGGGCGACCCAGCCCACGAAGATGGCTTTCAGAATACTGCGGATCATCGCTCAATTCCTGCTTTGGTGCGTCATCGTTTTCTTAACTGACAAAACAATGCGCTTGCGCCGGAAAGGGTTGCATCGGCTCAACTACACGCTCTGGGTGTATTGTTTAGGCGGTTCACGATTGCAGATTTGAAGCTTTGGCGACAGCCCTATGGTTTCATGTTACGAAACGAATAATCAGAAATATTGAGAGAAGGAGAAGGCATGGCCGAAACCGGTACAGGCGGAGAAGTCAAAGCGAGGGCCCTAGGGCCATTTCCTCATGTCAGCGTACCGGTGTTCATCGCCTCCGCTGTGCTTATTCTCGGCTTTATCGTCTTTGGCGCCTTCTTTACCGAGTTGGCTTCCGAGGTCTTTCCCTGGCTTCAAAAGGAGATCGTCAACAAGTTCGGCTGGATGTTCATCATCATCGTGAACATCGCTCTCGTCTTGAGCTTTTATCTCGCTTTTAGCCGATACGGCGATATTCGACTTGGAGCGCAGACAGAACAGCCCGAATACAGCTTGTTCAACTGGATCGCGATGCTGTTTTCGGCCGGCATCGGTGTCGGCTTGCTCTACTGGGGCGTGGCTGAACCGCTCTACCACTTCTTTTCTCCCCCGATCGAAGAGCCGGAGACGGCCGCCGCCGCCAAGGAGGCGATGGTCCTATCCTTCCTCCACTGGGGGCTGCATGCCTGGGCTATCTACGCGATGGTCGGGCTGGCGCTTGCCTATTTCCATTTCCGTCACGGTCTGCCCCTGTCGATCCGCTCGGCGCTGTTTCCGCTCATCGGCAAGAAGATATACGGGCCCTGGGGCCATACGGTTGACGTTCTGGCAGTGTTCGGCACAATGTTCGGTATCGTGACCACCCTGGGCTTGGGCGTGATCCAGCTCAATGACGGCATGGAGACGATCTTCGGCGTTCCGAACAATGCTTTCGTGCAGATCATCCTCATCGCGATCATCACGGCCTTCGCGGCGACATCGGTCATGATGGGTCTCGACGACGGAATCCGCCGCCTGTCGGCCTTCAACATCTGGCTTACGATCGTGCTTCTCACCTTCGCGGTGATCTTCGGCCCGACACTCTATATTTTCGACAGCTTCCTTGAAAACACCGGCAATTACCTCTCCGAGATGATCGTCTTCGGTTCCTGGGCGGAGGCCTATTCTGGCACCGACTGGCAGGTGAACTGGACGATCTTCTACTGGGCCTGGTGGATTTCCTGGTCGCCGTTCGTCGGCATCTTCATCGCGCGTATCTCGCGCGGGCGTACGATCCGCGAATTCATTCTGGGCGTCCTCTTCATCCCGTGTGCGATCCTGTTCTTCTGGTTCACGGCCTTCGGCGGCGTCGCCGTCGAGATGAGCCTCAACGGCGATCCGGGCCTCATTGAGGCCACCAAGGAGAGCTACGGCAACACGATCTTCGTCCTGATGGAGTCCTATCCGCTCACCTCGATCGTACAGACCCTGATCCTCGTGATGATCGTCGTCTGGTTCGTGACGTCCTCGGACTCCGGCAGCTTCGTCATCGACATGCTGACCGCGGGCGGGCACGACGACCCACCGAAGATCCAGCGTCTGTTCTGGGCCACGACCGAGGGCGTGATCGCGGCGATCCTTCTGGCAGCCGGTGGGCTCAATGCCCTTCAGGCGGCAGCCGTCATTGCCGGCTTCCCGTTCGCATTCGTCCTGCTCCTTCTGATGTGGGGTCTCCTACGAGCGCTCGGGCGCGACAAACTTCCGCTCTACCGAAACGAACAGTTCTATCGAAACGAGGCCGAGGCGGAAGCCGCGAGCCCAAGCCCCTTTGTCGACGAGAAGCTGCTGAAGGGGCCGCCCCAGCTTCTCGGCGATCGCAGTCAGCCCGCGGAATAGCTGCGGGGGCACAGGAACGCCGCCGCACGGGGAGCTCTCGTCCGGCGGCGTTCTTTCGCAATTCGCTTCAAATCTGAAGATGCCAAGCATCGCGAGCTTGGGGTTAACGGGCTGCCTTGGGGTGCGTTAACGATGAGTTAGAATACGCTTTGCGGTCGCTGCGGAGTCCAGCTATCAGTGGTTCCAGGACAATACCGGTTCTCGATCTGCAGCACGGATCAAACTGTCGGGGTGCCTGACCTCACATCTCGTCGGATATTTTAGGGCCGCCAGCGCGCATCAGTCGCGAGGGCGGCCTCTTTTTTTAAGTTTGACCAGTATGCGATCCGTGATCTCGACCCTTCATCGACGGTGTTGATGCCGCCGCCACACTACGCCCTAGCTTGCCATCCGACATGAGACAGCCGAACCGGATTTGACGTGACACCACAACCCGACCCCTATGAACCGATCCGGCGGAGACCGCCGCCGGCCTTCAACGCGCCGACGATCATCCTCGTCTGCATTGCCGTGCTGGTGGTCGTACACGTATTCCGCGTCTATGTAGCAGGACCGGAACTGGAGCGATCCTTCGTCCTGAACCTCGCTTTCATTCCGGGGTGCTACGGAGATCTTGCCATCGACTGCTCGGACCGGCTAGCCGGCGTCGATTACTGGACGCCGGTCAGCTACACGCTGCTGCATGGGGATGCCATGCATATTGGTCTGAACAGCCTGTGGCTTCTGGTCTTCGGAACGCCCGTCGCCCGCCGACTTGGGTCCCAGCGTTTCATTGCCTTCTCCCTGGCCGGATCAGTCGCGGGCGCCGCGCTGTTCTTCCTGGTCAATCCCGATCTGCTCGCGCCGGTGATCGGTGCTTCGGGCGCGGTTTCAGCGCTGATGGGCGGAGCGAGCCGGTTCGCGCTGCCGCGTGGCGGGCGAGTCAATCTCATGCGCGCAGACATGCGTCTGCCACTGGAGCCGATCGCCACCTGCCTCACCAATCGAACGGTGGTGGTTTTCGTTGCCGCGTTCTTCGTGACGAATTTCCTGTTTTCGACCAGCCTCGGTGGGGCGCTCGGTGAAGGGAACGTCGCCTGGGAGGCCCATCTGGGCGGCTTCGCGTTCGGATTTCTGGGCTTTGCGCTGTTCGATAGAAGGCCGCCGCCCAACAGCTTGGCCTGATCTCATTCGAAAAGCCCACTTGCGGGAAAGGGCACTCCGTCGCACGATATGTGCGGAGGGTGCCAGGATTCGAGGAGTGAAATGGCATGACGATCAAGCGAATTCTGGAGGAAAAGGGTCGCGACGTGACGACCCTGACGCCAAGCGTGACCTTGGCCGAGGTCGCAAAGGTTCTTTCGGAAAAGCGGATTGGCGCGATCATTCTCATCGAGGAGGACGGGCGTCTTGCCGGTATCGTCTCCGAGCGTGACATCGTTCGCGTCGTCGCGGCGAGCGGCCCGGAAATTCTCAAGCAACCTGTGAAAGAGGCGATGACGCCGAAAGTGATCACGGTTCGTGAGGATATCACGATCGATGAAGCTTTGCGGCTGATGACAGAGAAGCGCTTCCGCCACTTGCCCGTTGTCGATGAGAACGAGGCACTGGTCGGCTTCGTCTCGATCGGTGACGTGGTGAAGCGCAAGATTTCCGAAGCCGAGGCGGAAGCCTCGATGATGCGGGACTATATCCACACCAGCTGACCTTCGCATCGCGTCGCCCCAAGAGCGGGTCAGTCGTGGATGCGTGCGACCTCTTCGGCGATCTGCTTGATTTCGGTGATCCGCGCCATGGCGGACTCGTAACCGATCTCGATCGCCTCGCCGGCGCGGTGGAATTCCGACAGGCCAATCTCGCGAACCCGTGGGCTTACCGTCATGTCCGGCGGGTCGCCCGCAAGCCTTGCCCGCGAGATGCGGTCCTGGATGATGTTGAAGGCATCGACCATGGAGCGGATGACGCCGAAATTCTCGCGGCGTGCCGCCATATCCGGGTTCCGCCGGTCGCGATGCTCCTGATTGCTCGTGTCGTCGCAGTCCCGCGCGCCCATTCGGACGACGGCGGCCCGGCCGTACAGATCGTGATGCAGGTTCACCGCGACGACGAGGCGCTCCTCCATGGTGCGACAGACATTGGCGGGCACCGGATTGACGAGTGCGCCATCGAGAAGGCGGCGGCCTGAGCAATCGACCGGTTCAAACACGCCCGGCAGGGCGTAGGAGGCGCGCATGGCGAGAACCAGCGGGCCCCTGTCGATCCAGATCTCGTGACCCGACCGGGCATCGGTCGCAACGGCAATGAACGGCTTGGAGAGCTTTTCGACGGTGTAGCCTTCGAGGGACTCCGTCAGCCGGTTGGACAGCCGCATGCCGCGAATGAGACCGCTGCCGCCCATCTGGAAATCGAGAAAGCGGAACATACTGCGGCGGGTGAGGGATCGGGCGAAATGTTCGAGCTCATCGAGTTTGCCGGCAAGGTAGCAGCCGCCCACCAGGGCGCCGATGGATGTTCCGGCGACCATCGAGATCGGGATTTCGGCTTCTTCAAGTGCCTTGATAACGCCGATATGAGCCCAGCCGCGTGCCGCGCCGCCACCGAGGGCGAGGGCGATCCCCTCGCGGTCTTCCTTTCGGCGCTTCGGCGTTTCAGGCGGCTGATCGGTATCGAGACCTAAAATGCTGGTATCGTCCATCACCGGAACCGGTTCGGCATTTTCGCGCCAATTGAGAACTCGCTGCAGCATCCTCGCACTTGCAACCTCCTGTTCGGCCCATTCGGGACGGTGAGATTGCAAGTCTACACGCGCGAACTTTCACGAAATTGAAGGAACGAGCTTTCTGCTCTGTAAATCGAGTTTTCGATAAAAACAGCTCGGGCGGCCCGTGTGACAGGTGTCTTCGGGCTTGGCGGAGGTGACGGAAAGCCAGACGGCATCCTGGTCGCAATCGACATGAACCGCATGCACGCTCTGGAGCGCGCCGGAGGTCTCGCCCTTCTTCCAGAGCGTCTGCCGCGAGCGGGACCAGTAATGGGCGATGCCGGTCTCGATGGTCTTGTCCAGCGCCTCGGCATTCATGTGGGCGACCATCATCGGCCGCCCGCTTTCATGGTCGGTCACGACGGCCGTGACGAGGCCGTTGGCGTCGAAGCGCGGGCGGAGGGTCAGACCCTCTTCCTGCTCGCGTGCCTCGGCTGGATCTGCGAAGATTGCCGCCATTGTGGAGTGCGTCAGGCCGACTGGCCGACCAGCTTCATGAAGCGCCGGCTCAGTTCCTTGTCGGCTTTGAACTCGCCGTTGAAGGCCGTGGTGATCGTCGTCGCATCCTTCGAGCGGATGCCGCGCATCGACATGCAGAGATGCTCGGCCTCGATCATCACCGCGACGCCGGAGGGCTGAAGCAGGCGCTGCATGGCGTCGGCGATCTGTGCCGTCATCGACTCCTGCGTCTGCAGCCGGCGGCCGTAGATGTCGACAAGACGGGCTATCTTGGAGAGGCCGAGAACGCGGCCGTTCGGCACATAGGCGACGTGGGCCTTGCCGATGATCGGCACCATGTGGTGCTCGCAGTGGGAGTGGAAATCGATGTCCTTGACGAGGACCATGTCCTCGTAGCCCGAGACGTCCTCGAAGGTGCGGCCGAGCACATCAGCTGCATCCTGCTTGTAGCCGCCGAAGAGTTCGTCATAAGCCTTGACGACGCGGGCCGGGGTTTCGAGCAGGCCTTCGCGGGTCGGGTCTTCGCCCATCCAGCGCAGGAGCGTGCGGACCGCTTCCTCGGCTTCGGCACGATCCGGCCGGCCCGTATTTTCGATCTGCGAGCGGTCCGGGAACTGCTTTACCACGGCGTCCATCGGGGCTTTCTCCCTGAAATGCGGAATACGCGCAGCCACCCAGACGGAGTGGACATCGGGGGCTTCTTGGGTCGGGACCGGCAGGTTCGTCTTGGTATCCTTGGTCACGACGTCTCCAGTTTCGCCGTATCGTCAAATATTCAGTCGCGGCAAGGCGTCTCGGCATCATCCGGGGGAAGAACCGAGGGCTTTCGGCCTATCGCTGTCGCGCCTATATAATGAGGCCGAGCGACGAATGATAGACACCAAAAGCGAGACTGCCTTGCGAGATCGCCGTTGCGATGCGCAAGCCATAGAGAACAACAGGTTCGGAACATGATCGACGAAGTCTACAACGCCCGCATTCTGGAACTCGCCGGCAATATTCCGCGCACGGGCCGCCTGGACGCACCAGACGCCAGCGCGACGGCCCATTCCAAGCTCTGCGGCTCGACGGTGACGATCGACCTGAAGCTCGAAGATGGCACGGTTTCGGATTTCGCCCACGAAGTGAAAGCCTGTGCGCTCGGACAGGCATCGTCTTCGGTGATGGCACGCAACATCATCGGTGCGACGCCCGAGGAGCTCCGTGCGGTGCGGCAGACCATGCGCGCCATGCTGAAGGAAAACGGCCCGGCACCCGAAGGCCGCTTCGAAGACCTCAAATATCTCGAGCCGGTGCGCGAGTATAAGGCCCGCCATGCCTCCACCATGCTGACCTTCGACGCGGTTGTCGATGCCCTCGACCAGATCGAAAAGGGCGAGACCACGGCTGCCGCCTGAGCCCAGGAACGACGCTCGGCTTTGCGGAGATAGACAGGATGAAGCCCTCGGAAGCGCTCGAAAAGCACCGCGAAACGATCCGCGAGATACTTTCGCGCTATCCGGTAAGCAATCCACGCGTCTTCGGCTCGGTGGCACGGGGTGAGGATACGGAGGAGAGTGATCTGGATATTCTCGTTGATCTCAAGAGAAAAAGCGAGCGGGAAGCGTCATTTACGCTCTTCGATCTCGCGCGTATCGAATTGAGCCTGGAAGAACTTCTGGGAGTAGGAGTCGATATTCGTCTCGACAGCAGCGAGCGCACTCGCTTTGGCAAACGTATTGCCCGAGGTGCTCAGCCACTGTGACCGGGCTGAGCGACGATATTGTCGGACTACTTCTTCTCTTGCGCCGCTGGTGTGTCGAAGCGGAAGAAATGATTTCAGGGCAACCGGACGCGCTGTTCTCGGAAAGCCGCATTCACGAGCTCGCGCTGACCAAAGTGATTGAACAAGTCGGGGAGGTCTCCGGACGGCTCCTTCGGCGGAATCCCGAATTCGTTGCGGCTAATTCTGAACTCGAGCTCGCGCCGGCCTACTGAATGCGGCACATTATCGTCCACGACTATGAGGATGTCCTAATAGAAGTTGTCGTCGACACAGCGAGGAGAGACATTCCTCAACTCAGGTCGGCGATCGAAACCATCCTTCGCGAGGCCGGCGAAGATGTCTCGTAACTACGCCGGACCCTGGCGCAAGACACCCGGCCGCGTGGTCGGAACGGTCCTCATTCGCGCCTACCAGCTCACCTTTTCGCCGCTGATCGGCGGACATTGCCGGCATCTTCCGACCTGCTCCGAATACGGATACGAGGCCATCGCCCGCCATGGTCTTCTGCGCGGTGGATGGCTGACGGCCAAGCGCGTCGGCCGATGCGGCCCGTTCGGCAAGGGCGGCATCGATAACGTGCCGAAATAGCGTTTGGCGTCAGTCCGCGACTGGAATGCGGAGCATCTGGCCGGGGAAGATAACGTTCGGGTCCTCGACGACGTGGGCGTTCGCCTGCTGGATCACGCGGAACTGGTTGCGATCGTTGTAGAAACGCTGGGCGATCGCCGAAAGCGTGTCCCCGCGCTGGACCGTGTAGTTCCGGAAGCCGACATAGTCCGGCAGGATCATCGGTCCGTAGAAGACTGGAACGGTCATTGTGGGGGGAGGTGCTTCGCCGCCGCCGGCGGTATCGTCTGAAACGGTCACAAAGAGCCGGCTCAGCTGAAAGGCGGCATCGCTGGGGATGTCGATCTCGCCCTGAAACTGGCGGATCGACGTCGAACCGACCTGGACAAATCCGGTAATCTCGTCATGGCCCTCGCTGACGGAGACACTCAAGGTACCTTCGAACGCGACCGCATTTCCGGCGAGAAGGATTTTGCTGGAAACAAGATCGAATGGCTTGGGCTGCAGCAGCTCGATGTTCATCGGATAAACTCCTTCACACGCCCCTGTTTAATATACCCCGCTTACCAGTTTCGCTCAATCGCGATCGATCCGTGCCTTGAGAAGCGGCGCGATCTGATCGGGAAACAGCGGTGTTCCGGCGAGGTCTCCCGCGCGAACCCATCGGATCGATGTCGGGGTACCGTGATCTTCGAAGTCGATCCGCGTTCTGTGGTCGGGCGGAGGCGCATCATTCGGCCGACGGCCCTTGAATACGAAGACGATCTCATGACCCGGCGAACCGTTATGCTCGAAAAGGTTCTCGCACACCGTGATGAACTGGAGATCGAGCGGTTTCCATCCGAGTTCTTCCTGGAATTCCCGCGTGAGCGCATGTCCGGCGGCCTCGCCGAATTCGATACCGCCTCCGACCGGACGAAAGCCCTTCAGCGTTCCGGACCGGTCCCGAACTTCCATCAGCAGCGCATGACCGTCTTCGACGATGAGGCCGATCGCGATCGGGCGAATGCGCTGCGGCGGCGACCAGGCGCTCGCTAGGGAAGGGTCAGCCTGCACTCTTTTCGATCTTTTGTCGTCGGGAGCTTTTCAAGTTGTCCTCGAGGCGGGCCGGCAAGTACTGCTTCCACAGCCCGGCGCCTTCAAGAGATAGGTCGAACCGCAAACGATATCTGCCGATAATCTTCAGCCAGGCGCGCGATCGAGCGTCTTCGTCTCGGAGAACGGGGTGGCGAGATTGTCGAAGTCGAGTTTGGAGATTTCGATCACCGCCTGGGTGCGGCTGAAGACGTTGAGCTTGCGCAGGATCTCCGAGACATGCGCCTTCACCGTCGTTTCGCCGACGGACAGTTCATAGGCGATCTGCTTGTTGAGAAGCCCTTGGCGGATCATCGACAGAACGCGAAGCTGCTGTGGCGTGAGGCTTGCGACACGCGAGGCGAGGGAGTCGACGTCCGGGTGGTCTTCCGGTCCGTTGGCGATCAGTTCGTCCTGCACATAGACCGAACCGGACAGGACCTCGGTGATCGCGGTCGCGAGATCGAGCTTCTTGGCCGATTTCGACACGAAACCGGCCGCGCCGTAGGAAAGGACGCGCCGCACGATCTTGGGGTCATCGAGCGCCGAGACGACGAGGATCGGTAGTTTCGGGAACCGCGCCCGCAATTCGAGGAGCCCCTCGAAACCGGAAACACCCGGTATGGTGAGATCGAGAAGCGCTAGATCGAAGCTCGTCTCGCTGTCGTCGACGGCCTTGATGGCGGCTTCGATCGTGTCGGTTTCCACGGTCTGCGAGTCCGGCACGGCCGCCTCGATCGCCGCGCGCAGGGCGTCGCGGAACAGCGGATGGTCGTCGATGAGAAGAAAGGTCGTCATGATCACTCTTCGCGTCCGAACGGCAGTGGCTAACCCATTCTACCGAATTCAGTGCAGCTTACGAAGGCCGGTGGGAGCGAGCAATTAGCCTTTCGTGCGGGCGCTTTGCCGTTACCCCGAATTTTTCGATTGCGGGAGCCTGCGATCCTGGGCGAGGTTCGAAGTCTCCGGTTTGGTCACGGCTGCCCCTTCAACCCATCGCGCGGCGAACCACCAGCCGATCGCCCAAGCCGCGCCGATCGTCCAGCCGGCGAGGACGTCGCTTGGCCAGTGAACGGCGAGATAAACCCGGCTCACACCGACGAGGAAAGTCACAATGACGGCACAGGTGACGAGAAAGGCCCGAACCCGAATGCGCGGTTCGACACGCGCGGTAAGGATCGCGAGTGTGAGATAGGTCACGGCCGACATCATTGCGTGCCCGCTCGGAAAGCTCGCCGTGTAGACATGGGTTCCGTGCGGAACGAGATCGGGCCGGGGACGCGAAAAGCCCCATTTCAGGAGCTGGCTCATGAGAAAACCCGACGCGATTGCCGCGAGAACCACGAGGGCCGTGCGCCACTTGTCCTGCATGAAGAGGTAGAGTGCGGCGAACGCCGTCACCATGATGAGAACGCCGGTTCCGCCAAAGGCCGTCATGTCCCGGCCGAGGACTTCCAGCCAGGGAGGGCCGAGGGGTTCCTGCGGATCGACCGCACTGCGCATCAAGAGGAGGATGTCCTCATCTAACGCTTGTGTGTCGCCCTCCAGAACTTCGCCGGCCAGCGCGATAAATGCCCAGATGCCGCAGGCGGCCGTCAGGATCGCGATCAGCGCCTTCAGTTCGATCCGGCTTTTGACGAAGTGAGTGATGGTGTTGAGATCGAGCATGCATCGGTTCCGTTGGCGTCTACCGCGTCATGTGGGGAATAGCGGAGCCCTGACAACGCACGCCGCGAACGATTGCGCGTGATCGGAAAGGTCTGGTAATCGGCTCGCTCATGACCGTCATCCTCCGCTTCGCTCCGTCTCCGACGGGTTTCATTCATATCGGCAATCTCCGAACCGCGCTGTTCAACTGGCTTTATGCCAAGAGCCGCGGCGGGGAATTCGTGCTGCGCTTCGATGACACCGATCAGGAGCGCTCGACGCGGGAATTCGCCGATCAGATCGAGGCCGATCTCGCCTGGATCGGGATCGCGCCGCATCGCATCCTGCGCCAGTCCGAACAGGTCGCGCGTTACGACGACGCGGCTGAGAGGCTGAAGAGCCTGGGGTTGCTCTACCCCTGCTATGAGACGCCTGAGGAACTGGACCGCAAACGCAAGAGGCTTGCGGCGCGGGGGCTGCCTCCGGTCTACGGCCGTGAGGCACTACGCCTTTCGCCTGAGGAGAAGGTCGCCTTGGAGGCAGAAGGACGAAAGCCGCACTGGCGCTTCCTCCTGCCTAATCACGACGGCGATCCGGCGATCACCAAGCGAACCGAGGTGCACTGGGACGATCTGGTGCGCGGGCCCCAGACAGTCGACCTCGCTTCGCTGTCCGACCCCGTGCTGATCCGCGCCGATGGCAGCTATCTTTATACGCTTCCATCGATCGTCGACGATGGCGAAGTCGGCATCACCGACATCATCCGTGGTGACGACCATGTGACGAATACCGGCGTTCAGATACCGATTTTCGAGGCGCTGGGGCTGACGGCGCCGCGCTTTGGGCACCACAATCTCATCACGACGATCGGCGGGGAGGGGCTTTCGAAGCGAACCGGATCACTTTCGATCAAGACTTTGCGCGAGGAAGGCTACGAGCCGATGGCGGTCGCTTCGTTGGCGACGCTCGTCGGTCTGTCGGGATCGATCGACGCCGTGCGGGAGCTCGATGCGTTGGCAGAGCGCGTCGACCTCGGCGAGGTTTCCGTCTCGGCTTCGAAATTCGATCCGGCCGAACTCGATCGGCTGAACGAGGAGATTGTGCACTCGCTGGCCTATCCAGATGTCGCCGACCGTCTCGCGACCTTCGATATTCCGGATAGCGAACGCGAGGCGTTCTGGCTGGCGGTGCGGGCCAATTGCGCGAAGGTGCGCGATACCGGCTTCTGGCGGAACGTTGTCTATGGCGACATCGAGCGCGAGGAAGACATCGGCGCCGATGATCAGGCGTTTCTGAAGACAGCGCATGAGCGCCTGCCCGAAGGTGCGGTCGATGGAAACACCTGGAAGGCCTGGACGACCGACCTCAAAAAAGAAACCGGCCGCAAGGGCCGGTCGCTGTTCATGCCTCTGAGGCTTGCTCTGACGGGCCTCGATCACGGCCCGGAACTGGCCGCGCTCCTTCCGCTTATTGGTCGGGAAAGAATCGTGGTCCGACTCGGCGGATGACCTTCTGACGCCCGGATACCTCGGCGACATCTCTGCTGCCGCCCCTCAGATCACTCACCAGAACTTCTTCCGGGTCTGGTCGGCGGATTGGGAGTGGGATCGCCGATTCGAAAGGCAAATCGCCGAGGCCATCCGCGACCTCGATCTTGAAAGCCGGTTCAGGCTCGATCTCGCAGGCTTTGGCCGCTTGCGCATCGATGCCCTTGGTCTTGTAGGTGAAGGCCGTTTCCAGCGCCGTGTAATTCTCGCCTGTCGAGTGGCTGACCATATTCTCTGCTTCCTCACGCAGGACGCGGTGGAAATAGAGGTCGACATCGGCTCCGGGGCAGCGGGCCTCACAGGATTCGAGGTCGCGATCGAAATAGTCTTGCGTCGTCGAGAAGCTTACGGGGAAGAAGTAGCCGTCGGCCTTGCGCACGCAAAGTGTGCGGTAGGTGTAGCTCGAGCCGCGCGATGACGCTTTCGAAACGGAGCCTCGGTTTCTGGACCGCGATGAGGATCCCGACGAACGGCTGGCAGACTGACGATGCCGTTTCGTCGACCGCTTGACCGTTCGCTTCCGAATGACTTTGCGTTTGACTTGTCGTTGTGGAGCGGCACGGCCGATCTTTTGGCGATGGGCCGCTGTCGGAGCGCCGAACAGCCGTTCAAGGACAGATTGCGCCTGAACCGGCACCGGCGTCATGGGGATCATGCCCGCGAAGAACACACTGAATGCGAGGAGCATACGCGAGACGATCCGATAAAATTTCGTGGCCATGGGCAAGCGTCACCACACAGAGGTCTTCTTTAGAACGGATCGAAAAAGAAACTAGACAGTGCGGAGGCGCTGTCCACCCTCGCCGTGTTTAATTTCAGTATCTTATCCTACACCAATCCGCCCGCGAAATCAGCCTGACGGCAAGGTGAACGACCGAAAAATGCGGTTTTGCCCCGATAATGGTTAGCCGCCGGTACTTTCCCTCGTGTTCTGAACCACCTGAGCAGCGGCAATCGCCGCCATGTTCACGACACCGCGCGAAGTGACCGATGGCGTCAGCACGTGAGCTGGCGAGTTTGTCCCCAGAAGAATCGGTCCGACATGCAGCGCTTCGAGCATGGTCTTCACGACGTTAAGGGTGATGTTGGCCGCATCGAGGGTGGGGAAGACGAGAAGATTCGCCTCTCCGGTGAGCGTCGAGTCCGGCATCGTCCGGTCGCGCATTGCGGCATTGAGGGCGGCATCGCCGTGCATCTCGCCGTCGATTTCGAGTTCGGGGCACTGCTCGCGGATGAGCGCAAGCGCCTTGCGCAGCTTGCGGGTATCCTCTGTATCGTCCGTGCCGAAATTGGAGTGCGAGACGAGCGCAGCTTTCGGCGTAATGCCGAAGCGGTTGATCTCCTCTGCCGCCAGGATCGTCATTTCCGCGATGTCCTCGGCGCTCGGACAGCGTTGGACATAGGTGTCGACGAAGAACTTCGTGCCCTGCTGGGCAATGAGCACGCTGAGCGCTGCGAAGCGCCGGACGCCGGGCTCTAGCCCGATGACCTGGCTGATATCTCGAACATGATGCGGATAACGCCCTTCCAGCCCGCAGATGAGGGCGTCGGCCTCGCCGCGGGTGACGGCGGTCGCGGCGATAACCGTCGAGTTGGTGCGCATGATCGTGCGCGCGGAATCGGGCGAGATCCCCTTGCGGCCGACCTTGGCGAAGTAGGAATCGACATATTCTCGATAGCGCGGATCGTCCGTCGGATCGACGACCTGGAAATCCTTTCCGGGCACGAGCGACAGGCCGAACCGCTTGAGCCGGCTTTCGATAACGGATGGGCGACCGACGAGGATCGGCTGGCAGACGCGGTCTTCGAGCAGGACCTGCGATGCGCGCAGCACCCGCTCGTCCTCTCCGTCGGCGAAGATTACGCGATGATCGGTGTCCTGGGTGGACTTGAAGATCGGCTTCATGATGAGGCCGGACCGGAACACAAAGCGGTTCAGCTGCTCGATGTACTGGTTCATGTCCTCGATCGGTCGGCTCGCAACGCCCTCTTTTTCTGCGGCTTTTGCGACTGCTGGCGCGATCTTGAGGATCAGGCGCGGATCGAACGGCGTCGGGATAAGATATTCCGGACCGAAGATCGGCGTGCCGGAGCCGTAGGCTTTGGCCGCAACCTCGTTGACGTTCTCGCGGGCGAGTGCCGCGATGGCGTCGACCGCTGCCATCTTCATGTTCTCGGTAATGTGCGTCGCGCCGCAATCGAGCGCGCCGCGGAAGATGAAGGGGAAGCAGAGGACGTTGTTGACCTGGTTCGGATAATCGGAACGGCCGGTGCAGATCATGGCATCGGGCCGTACCTCGCGGGCGAGATCCGGCATGATCTCCGGGATCGGATTGGCGAGGGCGAGGATCAGCGGGTCCTTCGCCATCGTCTTGAGGAGTTCAGGTTTCAGGATGCCGGCGGCCGAGAGACCGAGGAAGATGTCGGCGCCGTCGATTGCATCTTCGAGCGTGCGCTTTTCGGTCTGGCGGGCGTATTTCGCCTTCCAGGGGTCCATGCCCGTGTTGCGGCCCTCGTAGACGACGCCTTCGCGATCGGTGACGAGGATATTCTCGCGCTTTGCGCCGCACTCGACGAGGAGGTTGAGACAGGCAAGCGAGGCTGCGCCCGCGCCGGAGGCGACGATCTTCACGTCCTCCAGCTTCTTTTCCGACAGACGCAGCGCGTTGCGAACCGCTGCCGCGACGATGATCGCGGTGCCGTGCTGGTCGTCATGGAAGACCGGGATCTTCATGCGCTTGCGCAAGCGCGATTCGATCTCGAAGCATTCGGGTGCCTTGATGTCTTCGAGATTGATGCCGCCGAAGGTCGGCTCCAGCGCCGCGACCACGTCGCAGACATGATCGATTTCTTTGGCGTCTATCTCGATGTCGAAGACGTCGATATCGGCGAACTTCTTGAAGAGGACCGCCTTGCCTTCCATCACGGGCTTCGAGGCGAGGGGGCCGATATCGCCGAGGCCGAGAACGGCCGTGCCATTGGAGATGACCGCGACGAGATTGCTGCGGCTGGTGTAGTCGGCCGCCTTCTGCGGGTCTTCCGCGATTTCGAGGCAGGGCGCGGCGACACCGGGAGAATAGGCGAGCGCAAGGTCGCGCTGGTTGCCGAGCGGCTTCGTCGCCTGGATGGCGAGCTTACCGGGCTTCGGATTGCGGTGGTAGAAGATCGCCTGCTGGTCGAGATCGCCTTCGGACAGACGTTCGCTATCGCCGCTGGATGCCATGTTTCCGTTCCCCAGTATTCGGTTCTTTTGGTGCCGAAGGATAGGGCCATAGTTCGCGGAAGCCAACGCCGGAGCGAAGGCAATATCACCGGCTAGCAATTCTGCCTGTCGATTTTTGCCTGAGCTTGTGTTGCGGGCTTTCCACAAAACGCCGGAACGGCGTCACACGGGTGTAATCGAACGCGCGCAGAGCGAGAGCGTCACGGTTGCAGAACGAGGACGCATTGCGACATGGCTTCATCGACCGAACCCCGACGTTTCCGCACTCTATTCGTCTCCGATATCCATCTCGGATCGAAGGCGGCGCGGGCCGACATGTTCATAGACTTCATGCGCCGGCACGAGGCCGAGACCTGGTATCTCGTCGGCGATATCGTCGATGGCTGGCGGCTGAAGCGCATGTGGCACTGGCCGCAGGCCCATAACGACGTCGTTCAGAAGCTCCTGCGCAAGGCGCGCAAGGGTGCGCGGATCGTCTACATTCCCGGCAATCACGACGAGTTTCTGAGAAGCTTTCCGGGCCAGCATTTCGGCGGCGTCGAAGTGCGCCAGAACGATGTGCACACGACGGCCGACGGACGCCGTCTCCTGGTCATCCACGGCGATGAGTTCGATATCGTCGTCAAGAACTGGCGTCTGGTCGCCTATCTCGGCGACTGGGCCTATGACGCTGCGATCGCGTTGAACGTCGTCTTCAACAAGATTCGTCGTCGTCTCGGCTTTCCCTACTGGTCGTTCTCGTCCTGGGCCAAGCTGAAGGTCAAGAACGCCGTCAGCTTCATCGGGGCCTTCGAGGAAGCCCTTGCATCGGAAGCCGACCGGCATGGCTGCGACGGCGTGATCTGCGGTCACATCCACCATGCCGAGCTCAAGACCTTCAGCGGTATCGAATACGTCAACACGGGCGATTGGGTCGAAAGCTGCACCGCCGTTGCCGAGCATTTCGACGGAACGCTCGAACTGATCCGCTTCGCCGAAGTTCTGCGGGACGAACATGAGGCGGGCAATGTTCACCGGCTTCCGCTTCGGTCGCGCTCTGACGAAAAGCGCCAGGGGGAGGCCGCCTGATGGGACGCTACCTGATCGCAACGGACGCCTGGGAGCCGCAGGTGAACGGCGTCGTGCGGACGCTGTCCCATCTTCGGCAGGAGCTCGAACGGCGCGGGCACGAGACGGATGTTCTCTCTCCAGCCGACTTCAGGACGCTTCCATGTCCGACCTATCCCAACATCCGCCTCGCGCTTGCGACAGCGGGCAAGGCGGCGGAGCGGATCGAGGCGTTTCGACCGACCAATATTCACATCGCCACCGAAGGCCCGGTCGGAAGCGCCATGCGGCGGGCATGCCTCAACAAGCGCCTCGCCTTCACCACGAGTTTTCATACCCGCTTTCCGGAATATCTGAGTGCCCGCGCGCCAGTGCCGCAAAGCTGGTCCTACGCATGGCTCCGGCGCTTTCACGCGCCATCGACAGCCTGTCTGGTGCCGACCGAGATGATGAAGCGTCAACTGGAGGCGCGGGGATTCCGCGATCTCGTCACCTGGACCCGCGGCGTGGATCGCAGGGTCTTTCAACCCTATCCTCCGCTGCCGCTCGATCTGCCGCGGCCGATCTTCGTTACCGTGTCGCGGCTCGCGCCTGAAAAGAATATCGAAGCCTTCCTCGATCTCGATCTGCCCGGTTCCAAGCTCGTCGTCGGCGACGGGCCGAGCCGGACCGAGTTGATGGCGCGATATCCGGACGTCCATTTTGCCGGACTTCAGACCGGCGAGACGCTGGCGCGCTACTATGCGTCAGCCGATGTCTTCGTCTTTCCTTCGCGGACGGACACCTTCGGGATCGTTCTTTTGGAAGCCATCGCATGCGGCACACCTTTTGCGGCCTACGCCGAGCCGGGTCCGCTGGACGTTCTCGGTCAATCGCGTGCCGGATGTATCTCTGACGACCTGCGAGCCGCCTGTCTCGACGCGCTCAAGCTCGACCGGGTCGACGCACTTTCGCGCGCGGCGCAATTCAGTTGGGCCGCCTGTGCAGACATCTTCATGGATGCAACGGAAGAGGTCCGGCCGGAGGCACTGATATCTGCCGACACAAGCCGGCCGCTCGAGTCGTTGCGCGCCTGAGGCGGTAACCTAGCCAGAAGACGGTCCGCTTGCTTCAGGGCCGGCTTTCGCTAGACCGACTGCATGAGCCAGTCGAACCTTTTCGAACAGAGCGGCGCGATCGCGCCGGTCACAGACCCCGCGGACCCGCGGATTGCGGCATTCCGGGATATCCGCGAACGCGATCTCACCGGGCGGCACGGCTTTATCGCGGAAGGGACCGTCGTTCTCGATCAGCTGGCGTTGAGCGCGCGATTCAGGCCGAGCTCGGTTCTGGTGCTTCGCAACAGACTCGAGGGGATCGCGGACCGCCTTGCGCGTCTGCCCAAGGATTGTCCGGTTTACGTCGTCGAACGTGAACTGATCGACAGGATTGCCGGCTTTCCGATGCATCGCGGGGTTTTGGCTCATGGGGTCGACACGATGCCGGAGCGCACCGCCGCCGATGTGGTCCAGGCTGCTAGAGACCGGCCGGGGCCTATCCTTGTTGCGATCGGCATGGCCAACCACGACAATGTCGGCGCACTGTTCCGCAATGCGCGGGCGTTCGGAGTTGCGGGCGTCATGCTCGACGAAACGAGCTGCAATCCGCTCTATCGCAAGGCTTTGCGGGTTTCGGTCGGTACGGTCCTCACCGAGGATTGGTGCCGGTTTGGCGGCGCGGGTGATCTGATCACGGCAGTCGAGACGGCTGGATATACGCCGATTGCGCTGACGCCTCATGCCGATGAAACGCTCGACGATTTCGATCCGGCCGGAAGCATCGCCTTCGTCGTCGGCGCGGAGGGCCCTGGCCTCCCGCAGGACATTCTCGACCGCGCGCGCGGTGTGCGGATCGCAATGGAGCCCGATGTCGACAGCCTGAATGTCGCGACCAGCGCCGCGATCGTGCTCTCGCGCCTTTACGAGGCGAGGGCGAAATTTCGCCGATAGGGTGTCTTAGCTGAAGCGTTCGATCAGGCGCTTTTCGATGCGTTTATAAAGATCGCGATAGGCGTCGAGAATCTGCTGGCGCGTGCCCGTCGCGACCGATGGATCGGGCATTGGCCAGAACTCGACATCCGAATAGGTCGCGCCCATAGTGTCGAGAGCCAGATGGTGGGCCTCCGGGGCCATGGTGATGACGAGATCGAAATAGCCGTCTTCCAGATCCTCAAAGAGATGTGGTTTGTGCCCGCCGAGATCGAGGCCGTTCTCCTCCAGCACCACGTCGACGAAGGGATCGCGTTCGCCGGCCCTGACGCCGGCCGAGGCGATATAGGTGCCGCGCGACAGAATGCGGCCTGCGATCGCTGCGGCCATCGGCGAGCGGATCGAGTTCATCCCACACATGAACAGCACCGAGGTGACGCGGCCGGCAGAACTGTCCGCCATTGCTAGCTCACCGCCTCTGCCTCGACCGCGAGGGCGGCGGGGCACCCGAGATGCGAAACGAGGATCAAAGATCAGCCCCGCCGCTGGAGAGCGCAGATCAGGGTGAAGAGCCGCCGGGCGGTGTCCTTGTCGACCTCGATCTTGCCCGAAAGGCGTTCGCGCAGGGTCTCCGAGCCGTCGTTGTGGATGCCCCGGCGGCCCATGTCGATCGCCTCGATCTGTTGGGGCGTCGAGGACCGGATCGCTTCATAATAGCTGTCGCAGATCATGAAGTAGTCCTTGATCACCTTCCTGAACGGGGTGAGGGACAGGATGTGCGTGACGAGCTGCTCGTCTTCCTCGCCGCGAATATCGAAGACAAGGCGCTTGTCGGCGATCGAAAGTTTCAGTTTGAACTTGCCGCCGTCGGGCGCGCCCACCGGATCGAACTGGTTCTCCTCGATCAGGTCGAAGATCGCGACATTGCGCTCGTGCTCGATGTCGGGCGTCGTGCGCCCGATGCTCTCGTCGAGTTCGACATCGATCAGCCGCCCGTGGGAATCGTCAGCCATGGTCGCTCTCTCGCCCCGATAGGTTCACGCGTATTCCGACCGAACGGCCGTGGGCATCAAGGCTCTCGACCCGCGCCAGTTCCATCGCAGCCGGCGCGAGCGCCTTCAGCTGGTCGGGACCGAGCTTCAGGATCGATGTCCGCTTCACGAAGTCAAGCACCGAGAGACCGGAGGAAAAGCGTGCCGAGCGGGAGGTCGGCAGGACGTGGTTCGATCCGCCCACATAATCGCCGATCACTTCCGGCGTGTAGCGCCCAAGGAAGATCGCGCCGGCGTTGGTGATACGATCTGATATCGCTTCGGGATCGTCCGTCGCGATTTCCAGATGTTCCGCCGCGATCCGGTCGGCGAGCGCCGGCGCGTCATCGATCAGCGAACCGACGGTGATGGTCGCGCCATTGTCCTCCCAGCTCGCCCGCGCGACGGCTGTGCGCGGCAGGCTCTGGAGCTGGTGCTCGATCTCCATCTCGACCTTGCCGGCGAAATCGGCATCGTCCGTGATGAGGATCGACTGTGCGGCGGTGTCGTGCTCGGCCTGGCTCAGGAGATCGGCGGCGATCCAGGCGGCGTCATTCTCGCCGTCGGCGATGACGAGGATTTCCGAAGGCCCAGCGATCATGTCGATGCCGACGCGCCCGAAGACCTGCCGCTTGGCCTCAGCCACATAGGCATTGCCCGGGCCGACGATCTTGACGACGGGCTCGATTGTCTCTGTGCCGTAGGCGAGCGCCGCGACGGCCTGAGCGCCGCCGATTTTATAGATTTCGTCGATCCCGGCGAGATGGGCGGCGGCCAGAACCAGCGGATTGAGAACGCCTTCCTTCGCCGGCGCAACCATGACGATGCGCTTCACGCCCGCGACCTTGGCCGGCACCGCGTTCATCAGCACCGAGGACGGATAGCTCGCCGTGCCGCCGGGCACGTAGAGCCCGACCGATTCCACCGGCGTCCACCGGCTGCCAAGCTCGACGCCGAGACTGTCGGTGTAGCGGTCGTCCTTCGGGCGCTGGCGCTCATGATGGGAGCGGATGCGGTCATGGGCGGTGCGAAGTGCCTCTTTGGTCACCTCGTCAGCATTTGCCCACGCGGCTTCGATCTCCGAAGCATCGACCCGAAGGGCATCGGCGCGATCGACATCGAGCGAGTCGAGCGTGCGCGTCAGTTCGATGAGGGCCGCGTCGCCGCGTTTGCGAATATCGGCGATGATCCCGCGCACCCGGTCGCTGACATCAGTCGAGGCGTCCCGTTTGCCGTCGATCAGCGCGGCAAAGTCCGCTTCGAAATCGGGATCGGCGATGTTGAGACGCTGCGGCACTTTTTTCTCAACTCCTCAAACGCGCGGCGAACAGGGTGGGCCGGCCCATAATATGCGACCCGGCACCATTTCGGTCTCTCGATAGCTCGCCAGCCCGCCTGCCGCAACGGTCTGCGATGAAAGGCAAGGTTTGAAGAAGCGCGTCAGGATACCCTGACCGGGGCGGGCTTGCGCTCGATTACGCCCATCTCGTCGGCCTCGCGGGCGCGGCGTAAGGCTTCTTCCGCCTCGGTCGCCTCGCGCTGCATGGTCCACATCTCGGCGTAGAGACCGTCCATGGCGAGAAGCTCGCGATGGCTGCCGCGCTCGACGATTTCACCGGCCTTGAGGACGATGATCTCGTCCGCGCCGATCACCGTCGACAGGCGATGGGCGATTGTCAGCGTCGTACGATCCTTCGAGACGAGATCGAGGGCGGACTGGATGTCCTTTTCCGTGTGGGTGTCGAGCGCGCTCGTTGCCTCGTCGAGGACGAGAATGGGCGGGGCCTTGAGGATGGTGCGGGCCACCGCGACGCGCTGTTTCTCGCCACCCGAGAGCTTCAGTCCGCGCTCGCCGACCATCGACTTGAAACCTGCCGGCAGCGAGCGAATGAAATCCCCGATCTGGGCAAGATCGGCGGCGCGCTGGACCTCCGCTTCCGAAGCATCGGTTCGGCCGTAGCGGATATTATAGGCGATCGTATCGTTGAAGAGCACCGTATCCTGCGGGACGATGCCGATGACCGCGCGCACGCTCTCCTGCGTCACCCGCGAAATATCCTGCCCGTCGATGGTGATGCGGCCAGAGCCGACGTCGTAGAAGCGGAAAAGAAGCCGGGAGATGGTGGATTTGCCCGCTCCTGACGGCCCGACGATGGCGATCGACTTGCCGGCCGGCACCTCGAAGGAGACGCCTTTCAGGATTTCGCGCTCCGGATCGTAGCCGAAGCGTACGTTCTCGAAGCGGATCGTGCCATCGGAGACGTCGAGCGGCGGTGCGTTGGGCCGGTCTTTCACTTCTGCCTTCACCGCCAGCAGGTCGAACATCGCCTCGATATCCGTGAGGCCCTGCCGGATTTCGCGGTAGATCGAGCCGATGAAGTTGAGCGGGATCGAAAGCTGCATCAGCATGGCGTTGATGAAGACGAAATCGCCCAGCGTCTGCGTTCCGGCGCGCACCTCCAACGCCGACATCACCATCACCGCGCCCATGCCGAGGCCGAAGATGATGCCTTGGCCGAAGTTCAGCCAGCCGAGCGAGGTCCAGATGCGGGTGGCCGCGACCTCGTATTTGGCCATGGATTCGTCGAACCGGCGGGCCTCCATGGCCTCGTTGCCAAAATATTTGACGGTCTCGAAGTTCAGCAGCGAATCGATCGCCTTGGTGTTCGCCTCGGTGTCGGAATCGTTCATCTTCCGGCGGATGGCGATGCGCCAGTCGCTCGCCTTGATCGTGAACCATGCATAGAGGACGATAGTGATCGCGATGACGGCGATGTAGGCGAGGCCGTAGGCAAAGCCGAAGATGAGTGCGACCAGCGCAAATTCGAGAATCGTCGGCAGCGTGTTGAGGATCGTGTAGCGGACGATCGACTCGATGCCCTTCGTACCGCGCTCGATGATGCGCGAAAGCCCGCCCGTGCGCCGCTCCAAATGGAAGCGTAGGGATAGCCGGTGCATGTGTACGAAGGTACGGAAGGCGAGGCGGCGAACGGCGTACTGGCCGACGCTGGCGAACAGCGCATCCCGCGCCTGATTGAGGCCGACGGCGATTACCCGCGCGACATTGTAGGCGACCACCAGCGTGATCGCGCCAGTGAGGATGATGGGTAGCCAGTCATAGGCCGTGTTGGCGCCATCGAGGGCATCCGTCGCCCATTTGTAGAAGTAGGGAACACCGACAGTGAGCAGCTTTGCCGCGACGAGGAATATGCCGGCGATGACGACCCGGCGCTTCAGGTCCGGCCGGTCGTCCGGCCACATGTAAGGCCAGAGATTTCTGATCGTCGACAGCGTCTTGCCGCTGTCGCCGGAGACTGTCCGTTGCTGGGAGGACAATAGGCTGCTCGAGGTCTCGAATGCGGGGATCAGGGCGGGATCGAAAGGACGCCATAGGCGCCCGTAGATTAGAAAGACTCTAAGTGGACCCTGACGCTCCAACCGTCAATCCGCGAAGCGCCGATAAGTGGGGAGGCAGCCGACGCCCTATTTCTGGGGCTTCGGCGAAGGCGGATCTTCGGCATTCGCTTTCGACGGCATCCGGAAGATCTGGCCGGGATAGATCAGGTCGGGATCGCGGATCTGATCGCCATTTGCGAGATAGATGACGGTATAGCGCGTGCCTTCACCGTAATTGTCCCGCGAAATGCGCCAGAGCGTGTCGCCCTTGCGGATCAGGACGCGGCCGGCGCGTGTTTCGAGAGGTGCCTGGATGCGCGTCGGCACGGAATAGTCCTGCAGGCTGTCGCGGTTGCGCGCGCTCGCCGGTTCGCCGGCATTTTCCGTCGAGTCGTTGTCCAGAGCCGCAACTTCGGTGCCGCCGGAATCCGTCTGGCCGTTTGCGGTGGCCGAAGCGCTCTCTCGATCGGGCTCGCTTGCCGTTTCTGAATCGGTGGTAGCCTCTCGTTCCGCCGAAGTATCCGCCGCTTGACCGCTGGCATTTTCTGCCGTGGAGCTCATGCCGGTGTTTTCGGTGCTGCTGCTTGCGGCGCTAGTGTCCGAGCCGGTGGACTGGCTGGAAGCGTCGTCTTCTTTCGAAGACGCGGACGAGGAGGCGACGATCTTGGTCTGATCATCAGGCGGCCCGCGCCGGGTCAGGGCGTCCGCAAGCGCATCGCCGGTCAGGCCTGAGTCCTGAGATGAGCCGGCTTCGGTTGTCTCGTTTTGCGGCTCTCGATCCGCAGCCGCTGCCCCTTCATCGCCTTGCTCCGGCACGCTTGTCGCGGTTTCGGGGGAGGTGGCCGGTGTCGTCTGGCTCCCGGAATTTTCGTCAGCGGCCGGGCCGTTCGATCGGGTTTCGTCCGGCTGCGTGTCGCTGGAAGCGTCAGCGGTAGCTTCGCCGGACGGCTCCGCCGAATTCGAAGTGTTGGGCGAAGTATTTCCCGCGTTCGAAGCAGCTGCCGAAGCGCCGTCGGATACGGACGTCTCGGAGAGGTCCGTATTCGTGTTGGATGATGAGGACGCGTTCTTGTCCGACTGGCCGCTCTTATCGTCAGCCAAGCCGGTTTGTAAATCGCTCGAACTTTCGTGTGCGGTGGTTCCCGAGCCTGCGTCGACAGTAGCTGGGGACTCGTCGCCATCAGTCGACGACTGCGAAACCGCGTCGGCGTCTTGTGAAGACGAATCGCTGGACACCGGCGTCTCGCTGGCGGCGGATTCGTCTCCCTCGCTGGGCGTGCCGGATATCGTCTCAGGACTCTCCGAACTGCTTGGTGTGGATGCTGCGGCGTCGCCGGAGGGGACGTTTGAAGGCTCGGAATTCGACTGAGCCGAACCTTCGCTCATCCCGTCTGCGCCAGCACTCTCACCCGAATTCGTCTCGTTTTCCGAGTTATCCGTCTGTGCCGGGCTATCGCTTGCTTGTGCCGTGTCGCTGCCGCCTTGGGAAAGATCTACCGAAGGGGAGACGGCTGACATCGAACCGGAATCAGGCCGCATGAACGGCACGGCGACGCGCGCCTCGACATCGCCGCTATCATCGAGCTGATCGACGCGCACCGTGTGGTCTCCGACGGCGATCGAACTCGCCGCTTCGATCAGGAAGCGTCCGGAGCCGACGGAGCGCGACTCCGCGAGGAGTTCGTTGTCGAGGTAGACCCGGATGTTCGACCCGCTCGGGGATACACCGGCTATGAATATCCGTTCGCCCTCGATTTCGATCGCTTCGACGCGCAGGGCATTCGACTCTTCCTGCTGTGGGGACGGTGCCGAGCCCGAGTCTTCGCGGGGGAGAAACACTACATCGGCTGACTTGTCAGAGCTTCTGTCTGTCGAGGTCGGTGTCTCGGCGGTCAGCATTTCCGGGCTGTCAGATGCAGGCTCGGCCCCGCCGCTGCTTTCGGCTGCAGATGCACTGACTTCAGCGGAGGAGGCGGTCTCGGCCGACCCGTCTTCGCTGCTCGAGGATGGTTCCGACGCACTCTGGTCCTGCTCGCTGCTGGACGATTCGGACGCTGTTGCTTGTTGTGTAGCTTCTCCGGGGCTCGATCCAGCTTCTGCCGCCTTGGTGCCGGTTTCTGCATCACTCGAATCAGCAGTGGCGGATGGGTCGGCGACGGGAATGTCGATGAGGCGCGAGGGCTCGTCGGGCGATTCGACGAGAGCAAGCAACTGATCCTCTTGGCCTCGGTCGGGCACGTCGATGATCGCCGTCTCCTCGGAAACGGCCTGTGTGCCGTCCTCGGTTTCGGCAACGAGCTTGATCGCATGAGCGCCGATTTCGAGCCCGTCCGACAGGATCACCACGAAGTCGCCGCTCGTGCCGGAGGTATCCGAGCCGATCCGCTCGCCGCCATCTTCGAGATAGATCGTGCTGTTCGCCGGGCCTTTACCGGCGACGACCATCGAGCCGTCGGGCTCGACCCTGAGGACGTCGAAACGCAGCCGGTCGTTCGAAACGGCTTCCACATCGCCGCCCTCGCTCGGCGTGAGCGGCAGCATGACCACGTCACTCTCGTCGGTAGTATCGCCCGCCTCGCTCGGTGCTTCTGGCGTCGCTTTTCCGTCGATGCCCGACTGTGCCATTTCGTCGAAGCCTTCGGAGGCCGCCGAAGCTGTATCCGATGCGGCGGACGAACCGTTCTGCTGGTTGTCATCCGACGATCTGGATTCGTTGGAAGCGACGTCGGATGGGCTTTCAGTATCTGCCGATGCGGTGTCCGCGTTGCGTTCGTTCGGTTCGGAGTTCTCGTTATCGGAGCTCGACGCAACGCTATCGCTCGCCTCGCTCTCCCGAGACCCGCTCGCCGCAGCAACGCCGTCCTGAGCGCGCGCTGCGTCTGACGAATTGTCGGCCTGTCGTTCTGACGCGCTGCCTTTCGTGCTTTGGGCGGCCTGCCTTTCCGAGAGATCGGATGCGGTAGCCGTTTCGGCCGGCTCCTTCGGCGCTACTTCTGCCTCAGATTCTGTTGCCTCTGGCGTATCGGCATCAGCCTCGTTGGATGCGGTATCCGACGCCTCCAAAGTGTCCGTTGCCGCGCCGTCGCTCGTTTCGGTCTGCGACGAACTGGCGTCGGCTTCATCCGCCTCGACGGCCCGATTCGAGGTGCTTTCCTCGGCAGTGTCTCCTGCAGCTCCGGAAGCGACATCTAAGGAGTCGTCCTCTTCACCATCTGTAACGGCCTGATCCGAACTTGCCGAGCCTTCGTTTCCGCCACCATCCGCGGCCTGTTGGCTGGCCGCAGTACTATTAACCTCTTCGCCTTCTCCTTGGGCGCTGTCCGCAGTGCTCTCCTGTCCGTCCGACGTGTCGTCCGTCTCGTCGGAGCTTGCAGTTGCCTGACTGCCATTTCCGGTGTTGCGGTTGTCGCCAGCAGCGGAGGGATCTGTTCCCTCTTCGGATGTCGAGAAGCGATCAAGGGCGCGCTGAGCGATATTTCGCAGTTCCGCGCGCTCGCTTTCCAGCATGTCCCAATAACCGGCCAAGATGGCGCCGATGATCATGAAAAATGCGATGAGGATACCGAGAATCTTGCTTTTCATGATATATTGAGACAAATTTTACTATTTGTGCGAATGGGCTCTTGACTTTGGTCTTATCTGTTCTCCTCCAGCTCGACAAGCTGGCTACACGGAGGGGCTATGACGCGGTGCGCGTGACCGCCGTTTCTCAGGAGTTGAGCGCCTTTTTGCGATCCATGACGGGTTCGAAGAGCTAAAAGCCGAAATGGGAAGGGCTGCATAAGTGCGGCATGCGGCTTATGTTGTCGTCAAACGCAACCACCGAACCCACGGCGCCATTACTTTGCACATCATCGATTCCATCCGAAATGCGCTCGTTCCCGTTCATCGAGCGGGCTGGCCCTTTGTCGCCGGTTTCTTCGTAGCCTCGATCCTTCTCGGCCTTCTCTGGGAACCGCTCTTCTGGATCGGTCTCGTGCTGACGGCTTGGTGCGCCTACTTCTTCCGCGATCCCGAGCGCGTGACTCCGGTCTCGGATGATCTGGTGGTCAGCCCCGCGGATGGTCATGTCTCGCTCGTCGGCCACATCGCTCCGCCCAAAGAACTCGACCTCGGTGAAGAGCCGATGCTGCGCATCTCGGTCTTCATGAACGTCTTTGACTGCCATGTTAATCGCGCCCCGGTGGCGGGGCCGATCCGGCAAATCGTCTACAGCAAGGGCTCGTTCAAGAATGCCGAGCTCGACAAGGCGAGCGAGGTGAACGAGCGCAATTCCCTCGTGATCGACAGCGTTCATGGGTCGGTTGGTGTCGCCCAGATTGCCGGTTTGGTCGCGCGGCGCATTATCTGCTGGTCGAAGACGGGTGATGGACTTCAGACCGGCGAGCGCTTCGGTTTGATCCGCTTCGGCTCGCGGCTCGATATCTACTGCCCGCCGGGCTTCGTGCCTAGGGTCGCCGAAGGTCAGCGCGCGCTGGCCGGTGAAACCGTGCTTGCCGAATTCGGAGAGACGCTTTCGACCTACGATGTGAGGCGAGGCTGATGTCGCTCGAAGACTTCTTCCCGCCCTTCGCACCGGGCGAACCGGACGACGACGACGGCAAGTCTCGCCGGCGCCTTCCGATCCGGCAGATCGTCCCCAACCTCGTCACGATCCTTGCCATCTGCGCCGGGATGACCGGCGTGCGCCTCGCCTTCGAAGGTCGCTACGAACTTGCCGTCGCGATGATCCTGGGTGCGGCCTTTCTCGATGGGATCGACGGGCGCATCGCGCGGCTCCTCAAGGGGCAAAGCCGATTTGGCGCGGAGATGGATTCACTCGCCGACATCGTGAATTTCGGTCTTGCGCCGGGATTGGTGCTCTACAGCTATGTCCTGCACGAGGCGGGTTCCTTCGGCTGGATCTGCGCGCTGCTTTACACATCCGGCTGTGCGCTCCGCCTCGCTCGGTTCAACACGATGCTTGATGATCCCAAGCGGCCGAAATGGCATGGCGCCTTCTTCGTCGGCGTGCCGGCCCCGGCGGGCGCGGGGCTTGCGCTTCTGCCGATGTATGTCGGCTTCATCGGGCCCGATCTGGGCGTGCCGGATTTCACGGCCGGCGTTTCGGCCGTTTATCTTGTCTTCGTCGGGCTTCTGATGTCGAGCCGCATTCCGACATGGTCCGGCAAAGGCGCGGGCCTGCGCATTCCGCGCACCTATGCGATCCCCATCATCCTCGTCGCCGTTCTCTACGTCACGACCCTGATCAGCTTCTTCTGGGAAACGCTGACGGTGACCGCCTTTTTCTACTTCATTTCGATCCCGTTCTCCTGGCGCGAATTTCAGAAGCGGACCCGGCGGGACGCGGAACTGGCGGCGCGGCGCGAGACGGTCACGATGTCGAGCGAATAACCGGCCGGTCGATGTCGGTGACGTGATCGCCTTCGCCGTGATTCCGCCGCAGCCGAGACGTTCTCAAGTGTACAAATCGTTCGACGGCAATCTTTGCCGTCGGTCGTTGGGCACATTGAAGGACAAGTCACGATGTCGACATCGACCCGCATCCTCTTCTCAGCGCTCTTGCTTGCTGGAACTTCAGGCGGAAGCGTTTACGCCCAGACGAGTGAGCCATCGGCACATCAGGGTATGAACCACGAGGAACATGCAATGGGCGGCGGCTCTGGACCGGAGGCGCTGCCCGCGGCATGCAATGCTTCTCGGGCAGCTGACGGCGAAGCGGCTGCGAAGACCGAAGACGCCATGGCAGCCGTGGAAGGTACGGCAGGGGACGGAGATGCACCGGTCGGCGAGGCCCAGTCCGCCTATCGCGATGCGATGATGAAGACCCACGCTCCGATGATGGAAGGTGCCATGGCCTCCGATCCCGATGTCGCCTTCGTCTGCTCGATGATCCCCCATCACGAAGGCGCTGTCGCTATGGCGAAGATCGTTCTCCAATACGGCAAGGACGACTTCACCCGCCGGCTCGCCGAGGATGTCGTCGCCAGTCAGCAGGTTGAAATCGATCAGATGCGCGAATGGCTTGAGAAGCGGGGGCAGTAATTCTCTTAGAGAAGCGCTTGGCCAGAATTCATCCGAACTCGAAGACTTTTCGGCACGCTGGGCGCGCCGCCATTCCATCTGCATAAGCCGACAGAACCGGATTGTCCGTGATGCCGGGTGCGCCGAACATGCGCGCCCAGATCAGCTGTGCACCGATAAAGATGTCGGCAACGTTGGGTGCTGAGCCACACAGATAGGAATGATCGGAAAGTTGTGCCGTGAGCGTGTCCAGAACACGCTTCCAATCGGCCCAGCCGACCATCTGTGGCGGTAGAGGCTCTTTCAGCTTTGCCGCCATTTCGATCGTCATGGCAGGCTCGAAGCAGCTTCCGCCGAAGAATAGCCAACGATAGCAGAGCGCGCGCTCGTCGGTCCCGATGTCCGGAGTGAGGCCGGCTGCTGGAAAGAGATCCGCAAGCGTCAGAAGGATCGCGGGCGTTTCCGTGACCACTGTGCCGCTTGGAAGAACAAGAGTTGGGATCTTGCCCATCGGGTTCAGAGCCAGAAATTCAGCGCTGTGCTGTTCGCCTTTCTCGAAGTCGATCGGCGTGAGCTCATAGGTTGCGCCGACCTCTTCGAGCATCCAGCGCGCGGTTACCGCCCGGCTGCGCGCGTTGAAATAGAGTTTGATTGGCTCGTTCATGCAGCCGGTCTCCGAAGGGTTTGGTTTTCGCGCGGTTTACCACGAATGAGAGCGTCTGGCTTCAAAAGCGTATGAGCGAAAGAGGCTAGACCTGTTGGTGCGACACTGCGTGGATACGAGATCGATCGGATAGCCGCTCCTTTATGCCGCCAGCGCTTCCTTCAGGTTCGGCGTCGCCACGGCGGCCATGATCTGGCGCATGGTAACGCGGCCGACGGGTTTGCCGTTCTCGGTGACGATGGCGCTGGTGACGTCCGCCTCGCTCATCAGCCTTGCGGCCGTCTCGATGATCGAGCCTTTTTCGACCGTGAGGCCTTCGGTACTCACGCCCTCAGGCGCAGGCTCCATGATGGTCTCGACCTGAACCACGCGACCCCGGTTCACCTCTCTTACGAAAGACTCGATGTAGTCGTCGGCCGGGCGCAGGACGATTTCTTGGGCGGTGCCCTGCTGGATAATCTCGCCATCGCGCAGGATCGCGATCTTCTCCCCAAGTCGAAGCGCCTCGTCGAGATCGTGCGTGATGAATACAATGGTCTTGTGGAGGTCCTTCTGGAGGTCGAGGAGCACGCCCTGCATATCGGTTCGAATGAGGGGATCGAGCGCCGAGAAGGCTTCGTCCATCAGGAGGATATCGGCGTCCGTCGCCAGCGCGCGGGCGAGACCAACGCGCTGCTGCATGCCGCCGGAGAGCTGGGCGGGGTAATTGTCCTCATACCCCTTGAGGCCGACGCGCTCGATCCAGCCCATCGCGCCATCGCGCTGTTCCTTGGCGGATTTTCCCATCACCGCCAGCCCGTAGGCCACGTTGTCGATCACCGTCTTGTGCGGCAGGAGGCCGAAGCGCTGGAAGACCATGGAGATCCGGTGCCGGCGGAACTCGCGCAGCTCCTTGGCCGACATTTTCAGGACGTCGTCGTCACCCACATAGACCTCGCCCGCCGAGGGCTCGATCAGCCGGTTGAGATGACGGATGAGGGTCGACTTCCCCGAGCCGGACAGCCCCATCACGACCTGGACCGCGCCGGCCGGCATGTCGAGATTGATGTTTTTCAGCCCCAGCACGTGGTTGTGCTCGGCGAGGAGGTCGGTCTTCGACATCCCCTTTTTCACCTTTTCGACCAGCGCGCGGTCGTTGGGACCGAAGATCTTGTAGAGGTTGCGGACGGAAATCGCGGACTTATCCATGGGCAGCCTCCCGGTGGCGCTGGAGACGCTTGCCGTAAGCCTGGCTCGCGCGGTCGAAGATGATGGCGATCGCGACGATCGCCATGCCGTTGAGGACGCCTTGGGTGAAATACTGGTTGGTGATCGCCTGAAGCACCGGCTGGCCAAGGCCTCTGACGCCGATAAGCGAGGCGACGACGACCATGGCGAGTGCCATCATGATCGTCTGGTTGATGCCGGCCATGATGGTCGGGAGCGACAGCGGAAGCTGCACCTGTACGAGCTTCTGCCAGTTGGAAGAACCGAATGCATTGGCCGCTTCAAGCACTTCCTTGTCGACCAGCCTTATGCCGAGATTGGTGAGGCGGATGATCGGCGGCATGGCGTAGATCACCACAACGATGAGGCCCGGGATGAGCCCAATGCCGAGCAGCATGACGATGGGAATGAGATAGACGAAGGACGGCATGGTCTGCATGACGTCGAGGATCGGATTGACCACCGCCTGAACCTTGTCCGACCGTGACATCACGATGCCGATCGGCATGCCGATGACGATCGAGAGCAGCGTGCAGACGACGATGATCGAGAGCGTCTGCATGGTCGGCTCCCACATTCCGAAGAGGCCGATCAGGACGAGCGCGATCGCGGTGCCAATCGTGATGCGCTTGGAATGGCTTGCAAACCAGACGATCGCGACAAGCACGCCGATGATGATGAACCATGGCGTCGAGAGCAGAAGGTTCTCGAACCAGAGCAGAAAATCGAGGAGCGGGCGGAAGAATGCCTCGATCGAATCGCCCCATGCGCGAGAGAATGCGCGATATTGCTGGTCGATGGCGCGGGAAAGCTGCCGCAGATCGCGCCCGGGTATCTGCGGGAATTCAGTCAGCCAATCCAAGGGGCAGGTCTCCTGGTGCCGGTCGTTCGTAAGTGCCGGATCATCGTTTTTGCTGGCTCTTCTTGATCATGATGGGAGACGCGAAAAAATGTCGGCCGCCGTCAGGCTGCCGACATGATCGTCTCGCCATGGTTCGTGAGGCGCTCGCTTGCCGCCCATCGGGTCGAAACGAGCGCACTCACTTCAGGCACTCAGAGCGCGGACTTGATCTTCTCGACCGCTTCGTCGCTCACCCACTCGCTCCAGATGTCCTCGTTGTTTTCGAGGAAGTAGTAGGCGGTGTCCTCACCCGTGGCCTGGTTGTCGTCCTTCCAGGCAAGAAGCTGGTTTACGACGTCGTTCGTCCAGGAGCGATTGTTGAAGTACTCGGGAACGCCATTGCCGATCTCTTCGACCTTGGGCGTGACGATCGTGTAGACCTCGGACTTCGTCCAGGCGTTCTTCTTCGGGTCTTCGCAATCGGCGACGGTCGTGCAGTTCTGCCATTCCTCGGGGTCATGCTCGACGCCGAAGTCGAGCTTCACCATCGGATATTTTCCCAGAACGGCCGTCGGGGCCCAGTAATAGCCGAGCCACGGCTCTTCGTTCTGGAAGGCCTTGGCGATCGAGCCGTCGAGGCCTGCGGCTGATCCGGTATCGACGATGACGAAGCCCTGCTCCTCGGCATCGAACGCCTTGAAGAGGTTGGCCGAGGTGATCTGGCAGCCCCAGCCAGATGGGCAGTTGTGGAACGCGCCCTTGGACGGATCTTCCGACGAGGGGAAGAGGTCGGGATTGGCGAAGGCGTCGGCCACCGTCTTGATCTCGGGATGGGCGTCGGCAAAATATTTCGGAATCCAGAAGCCTTCCTCGCCGCCATCGGACAGCACTTCAGCACCGAACTTCACCGTGCCTTCCTCGGCGGCGGCATCGATTTGTTCGCGGAACTGATTCACCCACATTTCCGGTGCCACGTCGGGCTGCTGCTTTTCCGTCATGGAGGCGAAAGTCGGCATCGTGTCGCCCGGAATGAGATTTGCCGAGCAGTCGTAGCCCTCTTCGAGGATAAGCTTGTCGATGGCCGCCATCACCTCGGCCGAGGCCCAGTTCATGTTGGAGATGGTGACGTCGCATTCCTGGGCGGACGCCGATGTCGCCGCGCCGAAGAGGCCCGCGGCCAGAATGGTTGATGCGAAGAGAAATTTCATGGATTGCACCTTCGGGATGTTGTCAGGAAGTCTTTGCGAGTTTTCAGGAGTCGAAGAGCATGGCGAGTGAACAGTCTTTCTCGATCGAGACCTGTTTCTAGTCCCATAGCTCACATGTCTCCCCTCATGCGCAGTGCTCTGAGACTAGGACAGTCTTTCTGGCATGCCAAGGCAATTTACTGACCAAGCGGCTATTGTACGCATCGCCCGTGATCAGGTCTTCACTGGACTTTTCGGGTGAGGGGTTTCACGTGTGGCTGCGCTCCTATATTGTGCGGTGCACAAACGAAAGAAACGTCGGCGCACATCGTCGAGACGACAGCTGATACAGAGCGCGATCCCCTCCATGTCTCAGCCACCTATTGCTGCGACATATTGCCGTTTCGATCGACGTTCCGCCGGCTTTGAAGGTCTGTCCGAGGAGTTGCGAGACGGACCGAGAAAGGAATGACCAATCATGCGCGACCAGGAGAGCTTCGACTTTCTGATTGAAGAGGACGCGGCAGAGGAGAGCGAGCCGGCTGCCAGTTGGCTTTCCGCCGATCCCGTCGCGGCCTTTTCGAGCGTCCTGACCCTTTGGCATCTGACCCCGTTCGTGATGGCGGCCCGTGTACCGAAGCTCGTCGCGGAAACGGGAACGTATTCCCTGGTCGAACGTGAAGAGACCCGACTTGCGGTCGTCGAGAAGGTCGGAGCCGCGATCGAAGGGGCCGTGGCATTCCAGGTTCAGTTCACGGCATCCCTGCTTGCGTTGCAGGCGGCGGTTCTGCAGGGCAACTTCGCGCCGAGCGCCTATTTCGAGGGCTTTGGCGATCTTCCTTCGAGCGCACTTGAGCCGTTCGTCACCCGGCTTCAGGCAAACGCAGACCGGCTCTCCTGACATCAATTCGAAAATTATTGCGCCTGACGTTACGTGCTAACCGAACAGTAACCCTCGCAATCTAAAAAAGAGATCAGACGGCAAGGCGGGCTTGGTCAGGGTTCTGCGTCCCAAGCGCCCTTGTCGTCGATCTCCGGGCTCCGGCTAGTTTTGGATGGCCCAATGGCCGACACTTCGGACTTCTCCGCCGTTCTCTCTACAGAATGCCCGATTTCGCCTTGGCGCGGCGATTCGCGGTTCTCGATCCAAAAATCCGGCTTTTTTCTTGCGGTGTGATGCCTGTGGCATCGACGCCCCGCCTCATCTTTGTCCAATAATATCGATGCCTCCGATGGACCTGCGGGCAAGAGCCTGATTTCTATGAAGATCCGTGAGGCGCTTCGTTTCGGCGATATTCCTGCACGATTGACCCAAGGAACGAAGACGATGATGAGTTCGGCAGACCGTCGCCGAACGGTCGTGCCGATGTAGACAAAGCAACCCAGGAGACAAGAAAGGAGCGTCAAGCTGGTCCGAGTTTTCGTCCTTTTCGGCGGTCTTCTCGTTGCTGCGCTTTTCGCCGCGCTGATCGCGCCGCTCTTTATCGATTGGTCGGCCTATCGGTCCGACTTCGAGCGCGAGGCGAGCCGCATTCTTGGGCGCGAAGTCCGCGTCGAAGGCGAAGCATCCGCGCGTCTGCTTCCGTTTCCCTCCGTCACGTTTCAGGACTTAAGCGTTGCCGGCGATCGTGAAGACGAGCCGTTCCTGACGATCGACGAATTCCGCATGAACGCGGAGCTTGCTCCCTATCTTTCTGGAGAAATCCGCATTTTCGCGATGGCGCTGGACAATCCGGTGCTTCGTATCGGCAATGAGGGGCTCTCGCTTCCGCATCCTTCGATCCCGACGAGCGCGGAAATCGTGCTTGAAGACGTCGATGTTTCGAATGGCGCGATTCTCTTTGCCGAGGACAGCAATGTCATCGATGCCGGCATTTCCCGGATCTCCGCAATCGATGGAAACTTCTCGGCCGGCAGTCTTTCTGGCCCCTTCGAAGGCAATGGTGCCTTTCGTCTCGACGGGCGACAAGTGGCCTTCGAACTCGATGCCGGGAATACGGATGCCACAGGCAGCGCGTCGCTGCGCGTCTCGTTCCTGAGCGAACGCTATTCCGCCGCCATCGATCTCGACGGACGGGTGCTGACTGCCGACGGCCCGGCCCGCTTCGAGGGGCAACTCGCCTACCGTCAGCCTCTAGCGGCAGAGACCGCCGAGGAAGAAGAGACGGGAAGCGTCTTTGCCGCGCTTCAGGACGATGGTGGTGATGAAAGCGGCCCGGTCGAAGGGCTGCGCGGTTCGGTTTCCGATGAGATGTCCGAAAGAGCCAAGCCACCGGTTCGGGCGAGCGGTTCGGTGCGGGTCACCGCCGATCGCGCGGTGAGCGACGCCCTGAGGGTCGAGGTTGGCGGTGGGAGCGAGCCCTATGTCCTGACCGGCAGCGGTGAACTCTTCGTGCGAAATGGTGCGCCCGGCTTTGGCCTCGCGCTCGAAGGCGAAAGCTTCGATGTCGATGAGCTTGCCCAAAGGCAGGAAGATTCGGAAACGTCCGAAGAGCCTGCCTACCGCAATCTCACCGATCGGCTCGAAGGCGTTCGCGAGGTCCTCCGCGAGATTCCGAAACCCCAGATCGACGGCGTCCTACAGCTGTCGCTTCCGGTGGTGACGCTTGGCGACACGACGATCCGTACGCTTTCGTTCCGGGCGATGCCGGCATCGAGCGGCTGGATGATCGACGGTCTCAGTGCCGAAATACCCGGTCGTACGCTCGTCGAGGCCGACGGTGTGGTGCGGCTCGATCCCGCACTCGGATTCACCGGCGATCTTCTGATCGCATCGCGCCAACCCTCGGGGCTTTCCGACTGGCTGACCGGCGAGGTCGATCCGGTGATCCGCGATCTCGACCGGGCAGGGCTCTCCGCCCGCGTCGCGCTCGGACCGGGGCGGCAGACATTCCGCGATCTGGAACTCGATCTGGATGGCAGCACGCTGACCGGCATGATCGAAAGGGTTGCAAACCAGGCCGGCGGCCGGCTGACGGCGCGCCTGACGGGCGGCGAAACCGATCTCGACGCGCTGCGCGCCCTGGGCGCGATGGCGACCGGCTCGGAAACGCCGATGACGAGCGTCGCGCGCTATGACATCGCCCTGAATGCCGGGCCCGTCCGGTACGGGGACTTTGAGGCGGACCGGGTCGATGCGGACCTTCTTTACGACGGCACGGTTCTGGCGATCGCCAAGCTCGATGTCGACGGGCTGGCCGGTGCCTCATTCTCCGGCACGGGACAGTTTCGCGGTCTCGGCGCCGATACTGAAGGCCGGATCGATCTCGATCTGAGTTCTGAGGATCCCGAGACATTCCTGGCTTTTCTCGATCGAATTCGCCCCGATACGCCTCTGATCCAGGTTCTGCGATCGCGCGCGGACACGCTCGGCCCGCTTGCGCTTTCGGGCGAGATCGAATCGATCGAACGCGGGACCGACGCGCCGACACTGCTGCTGCGGCTGGATGGAACGGCCGCTGAAACGAGCATCGATTTCTCCGCTGCCGTCGAGAACGGGTTCCGCGCGCTCGAACTGAGTGGGCGGATCGGCGTCGATCTCCGGCTCGAAACCGATCGGCCGACTGCGCTCCTCACACAGCTCGGACTACCGTCTCGCGAGAGCGCTATCGAAGGTCCACTGGAACTCGAAACGTCGGTTTCGGCGTCCGCCCGGGGCCCGGCGGTGGTCAGCGCCACGCTGCGAAGCCCGCAGACCGACGGCGATCTCGAAAGCGTTCTCGATCTCACCGATAACGGGGTCGAAAACGTAGACAGCAGCGTTCGGCTGTCGAGCCAGTCCTTGGGGCCATGGATCGAGGCATTCGGGATCGATGCCGGACTGAAAGAAGAGACGCTCGCCGCTCTCGACTCGGACCTTGTCGCAAGCATTGGTTATACCGATGATCTCTGGCAGGTGTCTGAGCTGTCCGGTGCGCTCGGGGGGCAGGCTGTCGAGGGGAATTTCGAACTTTCCGAGACTGCTGGGATCATCGGCCGCTTGAGCACCGACCGTATATCGCTCCCTTGGCTTGCACGACTGGTTTATGGCGTCGATCTCAACGGCGGTGGAGAGGATGTCTGGTCCACCGACCCGTTCGCGTCATCGCTTCTCCCCGATATCCCGGTTTCGATCGATGTGAGCTCAGATCTGGCCGATGCTGGCGGGCTGGAGATCGAGAGCTTCTCGGCCGCCTTGTCAAGCTCGGCGCGTGAGCTTTCCCTGGCCGGCATGTCCGGCACCTATCTGGGGGGCGATATCGCTGGCGATATCATGTTCCGCAATCTCGATGGTCTCGGCAGTTTCAGTGCTGACATTCGGGGCGACGAGTTTCGCCTGTCCGCGATCGCGCCAGCGCTCGCAGCAAACGGCGACAACTCCGATCTGACTGTGACGACCAAGCTCGACTCGACCGCGCAATCGGCCGCAGGTCTGGTTTCGGCGATGACCGGGGCTGGCGAGTTGACTGCCGTTGGGCTCGTCATTCCAGGCGTTCCCTCGGCGCCGATTGAGCCGCTTCTTGCCGCTGCGGATGTCGACGGCTTTTCGGCGGACGACGATACATCAGCGACCTTTGACGAGATTTCAGGCGAGCAGCGCTTTCAGATACCGCGGCTCGTCAGCGGCTATTCTGTCACCGCTGGCGAGGTTATTCTGCCGCCTGTGACAGTGTCTGAGACGGGCAGCGAACTGACGATGTCCGGCCGGCTTGATCTCGCATCGTTCGACCTCGATGCCGATCTGCGTTTGGACATCGATCCCGGGGACGAAGCGGTCGAAGGCGCGCAGCCCGAAGTGCGTTATGCTCTCCAGGGCCCGGTCGATGCGCCGCTGCTCGACCGGAACGACTCCGTTCTGGCCAATTATCTGGCCGTGCGTGCACTGGAACGCGAACAGGCGCGCGTCGAGGCGATGCAGGAGCGGTTGGAGGAGACACTTCGGCTGCGCCGCGAGACGCGGTTCTATCGCTGGCTCGAACGGAAGCGCGAAGAAGATAGCTCCCCAAGCCCGGCGGATGACGGCGAGGAGCCACAACAGGATGCTGCCGCTCCGGTGCCGGACGACCGGGCCGAGCAGGCCTCCGCTTCCCCTGCCGCGCCGCCAAAGTCGGCCAGCACTTCTCCGAAAAGCGCGAATGAACCGGTGCTCGACTTCGGAGACACGGAAAACGGGGCCGGCTCGGTGGCTCAGGACTCGTTCGATCGCCCGCCGAGCATCCAAGACTCGTTGTCCTTGGGGTTTTAAGCGCGCTTGCTTCGGTTCCACGGCTCGCGCGTCAGGCGGTCACCGGAGCTTCTTTTTCTGGCTCCAGCGGTCGTGAAACCACATCCATTGCTCGGGATATTCGCGCACCCATTCCTCGACGACATCGTTGAGGGTCTGGCAGCTGGCAGCGATATCGATCTCGCCGTCGGCGCCGCGCGGCAGATCGAGGCGCGGCTGGAGCTCCAGCCGGTAACGCGAGTTGTCGAGGCGGATGCAGCGCGCCGGGTAGACCTCGGCTCCGTATTGCCGGGCAAGCTTCGGCAGGAGCGGGTTGGTCTTGCAGGGCAGGCCGAAAAAGCTCGTCCGCTCGCCCCGCCGGAACTTCTGATCGACGAGGACGCCGACCGAGCTTCCGCCCTTCAGGATGCCCGCCAAAGCCCAGGTCGCGCCGGTCTTGGAGGGAACCAGATGTCCGCCGGCCGTGTGCCGGGCCGCCAGCACCTTTTCGGCGACATAGCGGTTGTTGGGCTGGCGGAAGAGGGCGGTGAATTCGAGGTCGTAGGACGCCGCGCCGATCGGCAGGAGCTCGAAACAGCCCATATGGGCCGTGAAGAAGATGAAGGGGCCTTTTCTGTCCCTGAGTTCGATGAAGGTCTCGATGCCCTCGACCTCGATGCGGCCTGCGTTCGGGCGCGAGTCGTCGAAATCGAAGAGATCGTCGAGAAAGACGAACTCGGCGGCCATACGGCCGATATGGCCCCAATTGCTGCGCGCCGTCTTCTCGACCCAGGCATCGTCCTTTTCAGGGAAGGCGCGTTTGAGATTGTGCACCGCGAGCTTGTGGCGCGGCGTGAACGGACCCAGCGTGCGGGCAACGCGATCGGCAAGCCATAGACCCGTTTCGGGCGGCAGCACGCGCACGATCGAAAGGAGGGCAAAGAGGATCTTAGCGACCACCCAATCCGTGAAGCGCTTCGTGCGAAGCGCCAGTTTCATGAGGCGTGGGTTCATGATGTCATGCGAATGACGGGCAGCAAGGTCACGCGTCGCTCATCTTCAGGATGACCTTACCAAAGACCTGCCGGCCTTCCATGCGCTGAAGGGCGACCTCGATCTCGTCCATGGTGACCTCGGTGTCGATGACCGGGTGGACGAGGCCGCGCGCGATCTTCTGCATGGCATTGGCCATGTTCTCCATCCGGCAGCCGAAAGAGCCGAAGAGCTTCAGCTGCTGCTGGAAAAGCATCATCAGGTTCACATCGGTCGAGACGCCGGAGGTAGAGCCGCAGGTGACCAGCCGGCCGCCGCGCTTCATGCACAGCATCGATCCCGCGAAGGTGTCCTTGCCGACATGCTCGAAAACGACGTCGACGCCCTTCTTCTTGGTCAGCTTTCGCGTGACGCCTTCGAACCGGTCTTCGCGATAGTTGATCACGTGATCGGCGCCGAGGGCCTTAGCTTTCTCTATCTTATCATCCGACCCGACCGTGGTGATGACCGTGCAGCCGATCTTCTTGGCGAGCTGGATCGCCACCGAGCCGATACCGGAGCCACCGGCATGGATGAGGATCGTCTCGCCGGGTTCGAGCTTGGCATTGTCGAAGAGCATGTGCTCCACAGTGCCGAAGGTGACCGGAGCAAGCGCGGCTCCGACGGCGTCACAGCCGGGAGGTGCCGGTACGAGAAGGCGAGCCGGCAGGTTCACGTATTCCTGGGCGAAGCCGTCGAGATGGAAACCGTGGACCCCGGAGACGTGCTCGCAGAGATTGTCGCGGCCTTCCCGGCAAGGCTTGCAGAGGCCGCATGTGCGCGCGCCATAGATCGAGACGAGCTGACCTGGAAGCAGCGAAGAAACGCCCTGGCCGAGCGTCGTGACGACGCCTGAGGCTTCGGCGCCGATGACGAGCGGCATCTTGCGCTTGGCGAAGGCCATGCCGCGCCAGCCCCACACATCGATATGGTTCAGTGCGACGGTCGCGACCCGGACCGTGACCTCGCCGGGACCCGGTGCTTCGGGCTCGGGCAGATCGACGATCTTGAGGTCCTTGTCGCCGACAAGCTGAAGTGCGCGCATCCTGAAGGCTCTCGTTCTGGAATCGGTGTTCGCGCCGGACTTATCAGTTCGCGCGGCCGAAGACGAGACAGGCGTTTTGTCCGCCGAAGCCGAAAGAATTGGACAGAACCGCGCGAATATCAGCTTTCCGCGCCGTGTTCGGAACAGTGTCGAGCTCGATCTTCGGATCGGGTATGTCGTAATTGATCGTCGGCGGCAGCACGCCTTCGCGCAGGGCGAGGATCGAGAACACCGCCTCGATGGCACCCGCCGCTGTCAGGGTATGGCCGATCATCGACTTGTTGGAAGAGATCGGCGTCGAGGCGAGAGCGTCCCCGAAGACTGCCGCGAGGCCGGTCGCCTCCATGCGGTCGTTCTCCGGCGTCGAGGTGCCATGGGCGTTGATGTAGTCGATATCGTCGGGCGTCAGGCCCGCATCCTCGATGCCGGCCTTGATCGCACCGATGATGGGCGAGCCGTCCGGTTTGGAGCGTGTGCGGTGGAAGTCGTCGGCCCGCTCGCCGCAGCCGAGAATGAGCCCGTGAACCTTCGCGCCGCGCGCAAGGGCGCTGTCGAGGGATTCCAGAACCAGCGCGCCGGCGCCTTCCGCCATGACGAAGCCGTCGCGATCCTTCGAGAAGGGTTTTGAGGCTTTTGCCGGATCCTCGTTCGACGTCGAGAGCGCGGACAGCAGCGAGAAGCGGATGAGGGATTCCTGGCTGATCGAACCGTCGGTGCCGATGCAGATCGCGCGGGCCGTCTCGCCGCGCCGGATCGCCTCGACGCCGAGCTGGATGGCGCTAGCGCCGGAGGCACAGGCCGTCGAGAGCGTGATCGGAAGGCCGCGCGTGCCGAGCCGGTCGGCCAGCAACTCGGAAATCCGGCTGCACTGGGTGGAATTGTAGATCGCGCGGTCGGGGTGCTTGCGGGCGATCTCAAGCAGGCGTTCATAGCCGGCTTCTTCTCGGGTCGCCCCATCTTGCTTGTCGAGCGCCAGACGGAAGCGCCATTCCATCTCGACCGGCGGGGCAGCGAGGAAGAGCGGACCGCCGAAATCGTCCTCCGGGAAACCGGCCATGATCACGGCTTCCGCGCCAGCGGCTTCCGCCATCGCATAGGACAGGTCGACGGAGCTCGCATTCTTGTCGAGCATGAAGTCGACGGAGCCGCTGATCGTCGTGCGCAGGCCCTCGGTATCGAAGCGCTCGATCCGGTGGATGCCGGATGTGCCGCTCGTCAGCTTGTCCCAGTTTTCCTCGATGCCGCGGCCGAGCGCGGAAACCGCGCCGAGACCGGTAACGGCAATGATCGAGCGGCCGAGGTGATCGCGAGTGTTTGTCGTCATTTGCGAAACGTCTTTCTGCCGAAGCGCCGAGAAGGGATCAGGATCCGTCCACCGCTTCCAGATAACAGGCACCCTCGGCATGAAGATGGCCGATCGCGGTCACCAATGCGCGTTTGGCGGCGGCGCCTTGTGCCCGCTCGTTCGCCGGGTCCGTCGGCGTCAGAATGGAGCCACGGGAAAGTGCGCCGGCGGCAAGTGCGATACCGGCCGGAACATGGGCCTCGAAGGAATGACCGAGGAGCGAGCCGTAGGCGATTCGCGCGGCGTCCGGATAGGCTTTGTCGAGCGCCTCGGTTTCGATCTTCGCGTGGTCGGCGAGGCCGCTCGCCCCGGACAGGAGGAGAAGGTCCGATGGATCGACTTCGGGCAGCAATTCGGCGAACCGCTTTGCGGTCCTGTCCCCGTCACGCTTGCCGCGATCTCCGACGGCGGAGACGAGCTTGGCATAGACCTTCGCGCCGCGCTTCTCCGCATGTTCCGGAGATTCAAGGATGAGGAACGCCCCGACGCTGCCGACGGCGATTCCGTCCTTGCCGTCCTGCCGGGCGAGAACCGGTGCCCATTCGCTCTTCAGCATCAGTTCGGCGAGATCGAAATTGAGGATGAGATCACGCCGTGCGGCAGAGAAAGAGCCGCCGACGAGCGCGATCTCGCTCTGGCCGCTCGCGATGCGCGCGCGGGTCGAATAGACCGCGGAAATCCCGGCCGCCTCTTCACCCATGAAGGTGCGCGACGAACCGGTCACCTTCTGAACGATCGAGATATTGCCGGCGAGGAGGTTGGAGAGCTGGGCTAGGAACAGCGTTGGTCGCAGCTCGGTCGAAAGCGTCTCGTTGATGACCTTTTCAGGCGCGTTCGACTTGCGTGCCCGCTCCATCACCATCGCGTCGACAGCGGAATCGCGTTCGCCACCACCTGCGGCCACCACCATGTCGATCTCGGAGCGGATACTCTCGTCGAACGGGATCCCGGCGTCTTCGAGGGCGAGCCCGGCGGCATAGGTGCCGAGCTTCTGCCAGTTCTCCATCTGCCGCTGGTCGCCGCGCTTCGGGATCTGCTTGGACCAGTCGATCTCGGGCAGCGGATGGACCGAGTAGGGGGCATAGGCTTCGCGTTCGAGCACCGGCTCCGGCGCGTTTCCGGAGAAATGCTCCAGATGCGCGTCGAGCCCTTCCCCGAGCGAGGAGACGAGTCCGATGCCGGTCACGAGAACGTCGCGGGAAGTGGTGGACATGCTTGCGGGCCGAAAAGGTTGGTGCCTGAAAAAGGACTGCGATGTGCCTGGTGGGCGCGGCGATAGCCGTTAAAGGTCAGGCCGCCTTTTCGGCGCGCAGTTCGTCGATCTTGGCGCAGAGGTTCTTCATGATGAAGTATTCCTCGGTCTCGACCTCGCCTTCGTTGACCTCCTGGGTCCATTTCTCCAGCGGGATCTTGATGCCGAATTCCTTGTCGATCGCGAACACGATGTCGAGGAAGTCGAGGGAGTCGATGCCGAGATCGTTGATCACGTGGCTTTCGGGCGTGATCGTTTCACGTTCGATTTCGCTCGTTTCGGCGATGATGTCGGCAACCTTGTCGAATGTGGACGACACTGGGAGTCTCGCTTTTTCTGAATGGGACCTGAAAATTCGAGCGAAGCTATAGGGAATCGCCTCGCCGATTGAAAGCGATCGGATACCTTAAGGCTTTCTCGTGTGGCCCGGTTGCTGCAACCCTGTGACCGTTTCATGACGCATTGCGCCGCCACTACCTCAGCGCGAGGCGATCTGCGGGGCTTCGAAGCGTTCCGCAATCAAGGCATCGATGCGTTCGCGCTCCAGATTGAAGGTCGAAAGGTCGTCGCCCTTCAGAACCGTCTCCGAGCCCACCTTGATGCGCATCGGATCGACCTTCTTGCCGTTGACCTCGATCTCATAATGAAGATGGTTGCCGGTCGAAAGGCCTGTCGACCCGACATAGCCGATCACCTGGCCCTGGCTGACGTGCCCGCCGGCACTGATGCCTTTGGCGAAACCGGACTGGTGCGAATAGGACGTCACGTAGCCATTTGCGTGCTTGATCTTGATGTGGCGGCCATAGCCCGACTTCCAGCCCGCTTCGAGAACAGTGCCACTCGCGGCCGCGAGGATAGGCGTACCGCGCGGTGCCGCCCAGTCGACGCCCCAGTGCGGGCGGACATAGCCGAGCACGGGATGTTTGCGTCCGGTCGAGAAAGCGGAGGTAAACCGGCCACGGGGTAAGGGCTTGCGGATCAGGAATTGACGCGCGCTGCGGCCTTCGCTGTCGAAATAGGCGGCATGTTCGGCGCCATCCGGTTTGAAGCGATAAAGTCGCTTTTCCATGTCGCCGAGTTCGAGATGTACAAAGAGGATGTCCGAACGCGATGCACCCTGTCCCTCGCGCCCCTCGTCCATCGTATAGAAGACCGACAGCCTGTCCGTCGGGGCAAGGCGCGACTGCAGATCTACATCGCTGGCGATCGTGCGAATCAGCTCCTGGCACATCATGGTGTCGAAGCCGTAGGCGAGGCCGGCCTGGTAGATGCCGTCATAGATCGTCGGCATGTCGGAGCGGATCGGTGCCTCGCTCTCGCGTTCATCGAAGATCGCCGCGACAGAGTCCGCCATTTCGGGCGCAAGGCCTTCTTCGAATATGTTGTCTTTGGTCTTGGCCGTCGTGCCAAGATGCTTCTTGCCGCGATACGCCGAAAGGCGGACGACCTCGCGTTTGTCGCCGACGCTTTCGATGCCGAGCCGCAGGGCGTCCCCTGCTTCAAGCGCCGTATCGCCGAGGAGTTCGCCGAGGGCGGCGGCTGCCTCTTCGCTTTCGATGCCACGCTCGCTCAGCCCGGCGAGTGCGTCGGTGACCGACTGCTCCTCGCGAAGCGGCAGGATCTCCTCGTAGAACCTGGCATGTTCGCTCGCCGTTTCCGATGGCTCGAACGAGACGTTTTCCTGGATGACACGGAAGGCGGAGCCCGGCTCGTAATTGTCGGCTTCGCTGCCGAAGCCAAACCGGAACGGATCGACCCTGGAGAGCGACGCAACCTGAACGGGCTCGTAGCTCAGCCCCGGCATCGCTTGGCGGACGAGCTGTTCCGCCGTTTCCGATGTCAGAGGCGGCGCGTTTTCATAGGTCGTCTCGTCGAACGGAAAGTCCGAGACCTTGAGCGTGATGTCGGTCTCGACGCGCTCACCGTAAATCTGGGTCGCGGCGAGAGAGAGCCGGTCGGTATCCTCGGCTGCCTCGGAAGAGGACTCCTCGGCCTCAGACATGATGGTGAGCGGGTTGAAGTCAGGGTATTCTTGGGTTGTCGGATGACGGGCGGCGAGCAGCATGTTGACCAGCGCGAAGGGCTGGGTCGAGACGACTTCGCGATCACCCTCGCGCACGATGGTCGAAAGTTCGACGACCTGATGGGAGCTGGCGAGAGGAAGCGCAGTTGCGATGACGCGCGCACCTTTTTCGGCGACGTCCGAGATTTCGGCGACTTGCGTTGCAAGATGGGACGGGCGTGAGACACCGGCGCCCCCTTCGAGCGCAGCCGACAGGGCGATTCCCATGAGCGCGCTCGACGTCACGCCCGTCAGAAGCGTGCCGGTGAGCCAGCGGAGCGATACCTGTCTGCGGTCGGGCTTGCGCCGACGGTCCACCAAAAGTGGTGGTTCATCGCCGAAAGCCGGCTTCGATTGGGCCAAGACCCCTCATCCCCTCGAGCCATTGTCTTGCGTTGGCGTGTCGATCAAAAAAAGGGCGAAAGCAAGAAGCCAGGCCTTGCCGCTCTGCTTTCGCGCAAGGCGCTACCGAACAGCGTTCCGGACAGCCAGGCACCTTCGCGTCCTTCTGCACTGATTTCTCAACGACACAATGTTGGCGGCAAAACAAGCATGGACATGGCGGCACCCGCAACCGCCTATGTTTCGTGCCTTGCTGGCCTATGTCACCGCCGATGGCAGGCAGAATGATCCGAAAAGGCGTCCACTGGGCCGAAAAGCGGTGGGACAAGGTCCGGTTCGAGGCGAAGCGCCGCCTCGGCAAGTTGGGCACGCCCATCCTTTTACCTTTCGTGGGGATGGCCGGCGCCGAAGGTGTCTGGATGCGCGGGCGGGTGATCGAGGACAATGGCGCGATCAGCGCGCCGCCGACCGAATCGCTGATCGAAAATCTCAAGCTCACTTTCAAGCGGTACGAGACCGACGAGATTTTCGACGCCCAGATCTTCTGGAGTATCGGCGATCAGAGCGGCGAGACGCGTACGAACGAAGAAGGCTATTTCGATATCAACGTCTCACTTGATCCGAACACGCTCTCCCAGCCTTGGGACAAGGTCCGGATCGAATTGGGTGAAGTGCCGGGCTACGAATCGGCGCGCAAGGATATAGGGGGCGAGCTTCCCGTTCGCTCGGTGTCGGACAAGGCCGAGTACGGTGTGATTTCCGATATCGACGATACGATCGTGAAGACGGGCGCCTTCAACTTCGTAAAGCACTGGCGGACTGTCGTCGCCAATTCCGCAGAGACGCGAACGGCCTTTCCCGGCGTTTCGCATTTCTACCGCGCGCTCGCAAAGGGAGAAGCCGGACCGGAGACGAACCCGGTATTCTTCGTTTCGTCCAGTCCCTGGAACTTGTTCGATCTCTTCGACCGGTTTCTCGTCATCCACGAGATTCCGCGCGGGCCGCTGTTTCTGAAGGATTTCGGGCTCGATGCCTCGAAATGGCTGACCGGCGGTCACGACAACCACAAGACCAAGATGATCGAGCGGATCTTTTGCGCCTATCCGCATCTCAACTTCCTGCTTATCGGCGATTCCGGACAGGACGACGGGCGCATCTATGCCGATGTGGCAAGCAAACATCCGGGCCGCGTGGCGCAGGTTCACATCCGCGACGTGACCAAGGGCGTTCTGGAAGATCACATCACCAACGGCATCGACGAGCTGAAGGAGATGGGAATTCCGGTGACACTTGCGCCGACGCTCTATGAAGCGGCCAAGCAAGCCCAGAAAGCCGGGTTTATCTCCGAGGGCGATGTTCGCGACGTACAGAACAGGATTCTCGAGCGCGAGCGAAGCGAGACTGTCGAGTAGCGAACCGAAGCGTGTTTGGCCGCGGGTGCCCGCGATAGAATGGCACAGGTCGAGTCGGCCGGGCCCCGTCTGGCGGTAATGCCGAGAAGCCCCGGAAACCCAGGCTAGTTCAATGGCCTGGGGCTGGTGTGGGCTTCGGGTGGTGCCGCGGCGAGCATGAACCGGTGATGGCGATCGGCAGCCGGGCAAGTTTTGGCTTCATTGCACTGTCGCCTTCGATGCTTAGCTACCGTCGCACCGTATGAAGGTCCATCGGCATCGTGGCGTGCCCGATCGATGGACCGGGTCCATTGACACGCGAAAGCGAGGAGGTCCCCATGGCCGCTCTCACCGACAACCTTGCCCGTCGAGCGACGCCAGCCGAATTGACGGAGCGCTACGAAAGCGTGCGTCAGGCGAGCAACGGGCTCGGCGCCAACCTTTCCGATGCCGATGCGACGGTCCAGTCGATGCCGGATGCGAGCCCGGCCAAATGGCATCTGGCGCATACGACCTGGTTCTTCGAGACGATGATCCTAAAGGGGCGCAATCCGGGCTACAAGCCCTTCGACGAGAGCTACAACTTCCTCTTCAATTCCTATTACGAGAGCGTGGGCGAGCGACAGCCGCGGCCGAAGCGCGGCATGGTCACGCGCCCTGCGCTCGACGAGGTGATGGCCTACCGCGAGTACGTCGATGCGGCGATGTCCAGCCTTTTAGAAGACGGGCCGAGCGAAGACGTCGCCGAACTGGTCGAGCTTGGCTGCCATCACGAGCAGCAGCATCAGGAACTGCTTCTAACCGACATCCTGCATCTCTTTGCGCAAAGCCCGCTGAAGCCGGCCTTCAAGGACCCGCAGCCGCTGGCGGTCGAGGCCCGGGATGCGGCGCCGGTGTTCTACAAGGCGTTCGATGGCGGGATCGTCGAGATCGGCCATCAGGGCGAGAGCTTCGCCTTCGATTGCGAAGGGCCACGTCATCGCACGCTTCTCGAGCCCTACAAGCTCGCCGATCGCCTCGTCTCCAATGGAGAATGGATCGACTTCATAGAGGACGGCGGCTATCGCGATCCGCTCCTCTGGCTCTCCTCAGGCTGGGCGGACATTCTGGAGAACGGCTGGGAGATGCCCTTTTACTGGGACAAGCGTGACGGCGAGTACTGGTCGATGACACTGCGCGGCTTCCAGCCGGTCGACCGCTCCGCGCCGGTCACCCATCTCAGCTATTTCGAGGCGGATGCCTTCGCCGCCTGGGCGGGCAAGCGCCTGCCGAGCGAGGCCGAGTGGGAAAACGCCGCGAAAGGCGTTTCGATGGACGGCAATTTCGCCGATTCGGGCCGGCTGCGCCCGAAGCCGGCGTCTGCTGACGGTACCGGCCTCAAGCAGATGTTCGGCGATTGCTGGGAATGGACCCGCAGCGCCTTCTCCGCCTATCCGGGTTTCAAGCCGGTCGAAGGCGCGGTCGGTGAATACAACGGCAAGTTCATGTGCGGCCAGTTCGTGCTGCGCGGCGGCTCCTGCGTGACGCCGCCCGCCCATATCCGTCCGACCTATCGCAATTTCTTCCCGCCCGATGCCCGCTGGCAGTTCTCGGGCCTGCGTCTCGCGGAGGACAATTGATCGCCATGGATGTCGTCGATATCGATTTCGAGCAGCGCGAGGCGTTTCTCGCCGACGTGCTGGAAGGGCTTTCTCGGAAACAGAAGACGCTGCCGAGCCGTTGGCTCTACGACGACGAGGGCTCGGAGCTTTTCGAAGCGATCACCGCCGTCGACGAATATTATCCGACGCGCACCGAGACGAAGATTCTCAACGAGAATGCCGCTGAGATCGGTGCTGCCTTTGGCGAAGGCGCCGTGCTGATTGAATACGGTGCCGGAGCGGGCGTGAAGACGGAGATCGTCCTCTCCGCGCTCAAGAGGCCTGAATGCTATGTGCCGGTCGATATCGCGGGCGACTTTCTGGAAATCTCTGCAGAACGGCTTCGCGGGAGATTTCCAAACCTGACCATCCGCCCTGTCACGGCAGATTTTACGGCCGACTTCGACCTGCCCTCCGATCTTCCTGCGGATAATCGCGGCGCTTTCTTTCCCGGCTCGACGCTCGGCAATCTCGGACGCGAGGAAGCGTACGCGCTGCTCCGGCGTGTGCGCGGCCATGTGGGGCAGGGCGGCCGCTTCGTGATCGGTATCGACCTGAAGAAAGACATCGAGACCCTGCTCGCGGCCTATGACGACAAGGCGGGCGTGACCGCGGCCTTCAATCTGAACATCCTGACGCGGATCAATCGCGAGCTCGGCGGCTCATTCGATCATGCGAGCTTCGAACACGAGGCGCGCTGGAACCCGGAGGCATCAGCTGTCGAGATGCACCTCGTTTGCGTGAACCCGACCCGCGCTGCGGTGGGTGATCAGACCTTCGTCTTCGAAGGTGGTGAAACGATCCACACCGAGAGTTCCCGGAAATACGATCTCGACGATTTCGCCGAGCTTTCGAATTCGGCCGGCTGGTCGTTGGATCAGACGTGGACCGATCCGCAATCGCTCTTTGCGGTGGTGGCTTTGACGGCGCAAGACGGTGCGGGCGCATAGGCCGCGCCGATTCGCCCCTTCCGTTTTGCGGTGCACTCGTTATGTTGCGCTTCGATAGTAACAGGACCGGATTGAACGACCATGGTCGAACTCGCGCTTCCGAAAAACTCGACGATCAACGAGGGCAAGACCTGGGATCGGCCCAAAGGCGCGAACAACATCCGCGAATTCAAGATCTATCGCTGGTCGCCGGATGACGACGAGAACCCGCGCATCGATACCTATTATGTCGACCTCGACGATTGCGGGCCGATGGTCCTCGATGCGCTGTTGTGGATCAAGAACAAGGTCGACTCGACGCTGACGCTGCGCCGCTCGTGCCGCGAGGGCATTTGCGGGTCTTGCGCGATGAATATCGACGGCGCGAATACGCTCGCCTGCACCAAGGGCATGGACGAGATCGACGGTTCGGTCGCCATCTATCCGCTGCCGCATATGCCGGTTGTGAAAGACCTCGTGCCGGACCTGACTGTTCCTTACGCGCAGCTTCGCTCGATCGAGCCCTGGCTCAAGACCGAAAGCCCGGAGCCGCAGAAGGAGTGGAAGCAGAGCCATGAGGATCGCGAGAAGCTCGACGGGCTCTACGAGTGTATTCTCTGCTTCTGCTGCCAGACCTCGTGCCCTTCCTATTGGTGGAACGGCGAGCGCTATCTTGGTCCCGCCGTGCTGCTTCAGGCCTATCGCTGGCTGATCGACAGCCGCGACGAAGCCAAGGGCGAGCGGCTCGATGTGCTCGAAGATCCGTTCAAGCTCTACCGCTGCCACACGATCATGAATTGTACGCAGTCCTGTCCGAAGGGACTGAACCCTGCGAAGGCGATCGCGGAAATCAAGAAGATGATGGTCGAGCGGCGCGTCTGACATTTCAGGCTGCTGACAAGCGGATTGACGTTGGCGGATCGAGGCTGAAAGTCTCCCTCTACAATTGACAAGACCCTCGGCATTTGGGTGCCGAGGGTCTTTGCTTGTGCGGGGAGACGGGAGCCGATCTCAGTGGCAGATCTTCACCTTCCGCCATTCGTAGATCGCGTTGCCGAAATAGTTGTAGCCGACGAACATCTTCTGCTTCTTCCAGACGCGCTTTTCGTAGGAATGAGAGCGTCAGTATCCCTTGCCATCGCTGCCGGCCTGAGCGCCGGTCGTTGTGGCGGTTGCAGCGAGGCTGAGGGTGGCGAGGGCGAGGACGGTGTTGCGGATAATGGGGCTTCCATCTCTGAATTAGGGCGGTCGTTTCGTCCGCCGATATCCAGAAGTTACCGATCCGCTGGTCGGCTCTCAGTGACCTCAGTCACACCCCGAACGGCCCATCAATCCGTCTTGAGTGCCCGAGCTTCCTCGAAGGAGAGTTCGCGCGCTGCGGCGCCGTCGAAATAGATGAAGGCGAGATTGTCGCGCTTCGAGACCATCGCTCCGGGCAGGGGATCGTAGCGGAATGTCTGCCCTCCGAGATGCGGGGTGAGCGAGCCCATGTCCACTCGCCGCTCCTGTGAGACGCGCAGGAGCTTGAGTTCGGTGCCGTCCGCAAGGCGCGCCTTGAATGGAATGCCGGCAAGGCGCAGAAAGCTTGTCGGATCGTTGGCGGCCTGAAAGCCCTCGACGAAGGCCTTCTCGACGAGATCGAGATCCGTCTCGTGGAGGTGCGGATGGTCATGCCCGCCCTCTGCTCCGTGCGGCAGATGCGGGGTCTGCCATTGGGCCGTATCCATCTGATTGTGGCCCGCTCCGCCCCGCGGCATGTCGTAAGGATGGAAGTGATCGTGATGAACGTGGTCGTGATCGCGGTGCATGGTCGTCTCGATTCAGATTGGAATGTCGCTTTTCGTTTGGAAACAAGCGACGCCGACCGCATCCTGATGATGCGGTCGGCAGTGAGAAAAGCGCGGGCCGTCTTCTGGCAAACAGGAGGCGTAGCGCTTCGTGTGTGGCGCGTTCCTAGAAGGCGACCGGCTTGTCGATGATCGCCTTGTGCTTGCCCATCGTGCCGTGTGCGCACATGGAGCCAAGCGCCTCGACTGCGACGCGCACACCCATCAGGGCGGTGATGTCGGAGGTGTCATAGGGCGGCGAGACCTCGACGACTTCAAGGCCGCAGATGCCGGGGGCCGAGACGAGGCCGAGGATTTTGAGTGCCTCGCGCGGCAGGAAGCCACCGGGCTCCGGCCAGCCCGTGCCGGGAACGAAGCCGCAGTCGAGGCTGTCCACATCGAAGGAGACGTAGACCGCGTCGGCATCCTTCCAGGCGAGTTCGAGCGCGATCTCGGCGGTCTTTTCGAGGCCGTAATGCTCGATGTCCTCGATCGTGAGAACGTTGGTCTGGCGCCGGTAGGCTTCCTTCGCGCCGGGGCGTGGGACCTGCCACCCGCCGATGCCAAGCTGGACGAGATTGACCGCCGGCACGTTCGGCAGATTCGTCGCCCAGTACCAGGGCGTCGTGTGCATGCGTTCGTCGAGATCCTTTTCCTGGATATCGATGTGCCGGTCGAAATGAATAATACCGATGCGCTTAGACGTGCATTCGGCAATGCCGCGCACACAAGGGAAGCCGATCGAGTGATCGCCGCCAAGCATGATCGGCAGCGCGCCCGAGGAAAAGACGTGGCTCACGCCTCGGCTGATCTGGTCGAACGACTTTTCGAGATTGCCGGGAATCGTAAAGACGTCGCCGGCATCGCAGAGCGTCATCTGCTCGCGAAGATCGACACCGAGTTCGTAGTTGTAGGTGGTATAGAGCGCCGAGATGCGGCGGATTCCCTGCGGCCCGAAGCGCGTACCGGGCCGGTAGGTCGTGCCGGAATCGAATGGGATGCCGAGGACGGCGGCGTCATATTTGCCGACGTCGCGGACATTCTCGACATACGGCGCCTTCAAGAAAGTGTTGATACCGGCGAAATGCGGAAGTTCGCCGCGCGCGAAGGTGGGGATCGACTTGTCGGTGATCGAATCGGCACCGGGCAGGCCCATGTCGAGCGCCCACTTCTGCTCGCGCTTCCAGCCGTCGGCGGAAAGCTTGTCCTCGGCCTCCAGCGCCTTCCAACCGCGCGTTTCCTTCGCGTCGAAGTTCGGATGGTGGAGCCGCTCGCGCTTGGGCGAGGGGCTGGCGCCGGCCTTTCGGCTAAAGCGTGCAGGGCGTTCGAAACGGTTTTCGAAGGTCATTGAGTTTGTTCCGTTTGCGATTTCTTGAGGGCGGCTTCCGCCTCGGCTTCGGCATCCTTTCGCCGGCTGCCGTGGTCGAGCGGTAGATCATAGGTGACGGTTGCGCCATAGGCGTTTGGAAATTGCGGATCGTGGCGCACCTTGTCGAAGACGAGGAGCCGCGTGCCGAGTTCGAAGGCCTCCTTGATATCATGGGTGACCATGAAGACGGTCATCCCGGTCTCGCGCCAGAGATCGAGAAGGAGCGCCTGCATGTCCTTGCGGGTGCCCGGATCGAGCGCGCCGAAGGGCTCGTCGAGGAGCATGATCTTCGGCCGCTTCAGGAGGGCCTGACCGATCGCTAGCCGCTGCTGCATACCGCCCGAGAGCTGGGCGGGATAGCGGTTCGCCGCGTGGTCGAGCCCGATCGTCTTCATCATTTCCTGAGCCTGCTCGCGGGCTTCTTTCTTCCTGGCGCCGAAGAGGCGGCCGAGAAAGGCGGAGCCTTCCAGATCGAAGGCAAGCATCAGGTTCTGGAGCACGGTCAGATGGGGGAAGACCGAGTATTTCTGGAAAACGACTCCCCGCTCCGGATCTGGTTCGGGCGCCATTTCGTGGCCGTCGATCTCCACATGCCCACGCGATGGCCGTTCCTGGCCGAGGAGGATGCGCAGGAATGTCGATTTTCCGCAGCCGGAGGCGCCGACGATGGTGACGAAGGCGCCTTTCGTGACGGAGAGCGAGACCTGTTCGAGGATCTGGGCATCGCCGTAGGAGACGGCGATCTGTCGGGCGTTGACGAAGCTCATAGGCTGTCTCCCGTCAGATGGGCCCAGCGGAACACCCGGCGCGACAGGATCGCGAGCGCCCGGTCGATGGCATAGGCGAGAATGGTGATCCAGATCACGTATGGGATGATCACGTCCATCGCGAGATAGCGGCGGACGAGGAATATCCGGTAGCCAAGCCCCTCCGTTGAAGCGATGGCTTCGGCGGAGATCAAGAAGATCCAGGCGGGCACGAGGCCAAGGCGGATCGCGCGGATGAGGTGCGGCCATAGCTGCGGAAGGATCACCCGCATGGTGATCTGCCACGTCGAGGCCCCGAGGGTCTCGGCCTTGACGATCTGCTCTCGCGGTATGTCGAGTATGGCCTGGCCGAGCGCGCGGATCATCAGTGGCGCGGTGCCGACGACGACCAGCCCGATCTTGGCGGCTTCACCCAGTCCTAGAACGATAAAGAGTATCGGCAGGACTGTGATCGGCGGGATCAGCGAGAATGCCGAGACGAAGGGCGAGAACAGCGCGCGACCGATCGGCAGAATGCCGATGAGCGCGCCGACGATGAGTGCGATGACGGCGGCGATCGCCATGCCGATGAACAGGCGTTCCAGACTCGCGAGCGTGTCGACCCAGAGGAGATAATCGCCCGTGCGCCTGTCCGGGACGAAGGCCATAGTGTTGACCGCCGTCGCGATCGCCTCGAAGGAGGGCAGCAGCTTGTCGGCCGGATTGTCGGCGCGGCGGATCGCGCTGCCGATCGCATAGGCGACGATCGCTGCGACGAAGGGGAGGGCACCCAGCGCGATACGCGCCGGGCGACCGGGTTTGCGGTTGATCAGCCGCATGGCGAGCGCCCCTTACAGGGAGCCGTCTGCGGCCATCTGCATGTAGGACGGGTCATAGCGGAACTGGATATTGTTCGTGTCGCCCGTCGTCTTGTCGCCCGGATAGGCAACGCCGATGAAGTCGGCGCTCGGCGCACCGGTGCCGAGGATGCCGTGATCGAACAGGAAGTTCGCGACGAATGTCATCGTCTCGGGAAGGTCGGCCGACTGGGTGAACTCGACCGCCTCGGCTGGCTTGTAGAACATGGCGGTCTTTTCAAGCTGGGCCTTGTAGCCTTCGAGGTCGGTTCCGGCGGCCTCCGCCATCGCCGTCAGAACTTCCTCGTTACCCGACTCCATGAGGTCCATGGTTTCATACCACGCGCCGACGAGCGCCTTGCCGAAATCGGGATTGGCTTCGAGCGTCTCGGTGTTGACGACCATCAGGTCGATGATTTCGCCCGGGATTTCAGAAGAGTTGAAGACCTCGGTCGTGTCCGGCATCGACAGGATTTCCGACAGGAGCGGGTTCCAGGTCACGACGGAGGTGACGTCCGGCGTCGAGAACGCGGCGACGAGATCGGCATCGGAGGTGTTGACCACCGTCAGGTCCTGTTCGGACATGTCGACCGTGTCGAGAGCCCGGGCGAGGAGGTAATGCGAGACAGAAAGCTCGACGAGATTGACGTTCTGACCCTTGATTGAAGCGAGATCGCCGTCGCCCTTGAGCACGATGCCATCATTGCCATCGGAATAGTCGCCGACGATGAGTGCGGTCGTATCGACGCCGCCGCCGGCAGGGATCGACAGCGCGTCCATATTGGTCATGGAGCAGCCGTCATATTGGCCGGCTGTGTACTGATTGATCGACTCGACGTAGTCGTTGATCTGCACGGCATCGATGCTGATCTCGTACTTGTCGGCCCACTTTTTGAGGATGCCCGAGTCCTGCATGTAGCCCCACGGCATCCAGCCGGCATAGATCGACCAGCAGACGGAGAAGTCGGTTCTCTCCTGCGCGAGTGCGCCTGAAGGCGTGAGGAAGGTCGCGGCGCTGAAAGCGAGGGCGGTGGCGAGACTCTTCATGAGGCAGCATCCTTTTCGTCGCATTGGGCCGAAGCGGCCAATCTGGTTTTCGCGCGAAGAGGACCGGGAGACGGCCCGCTCGCGCGGGTCCGTGCGGCGTTCTCCCGGGATTTTGGCCCGCCGTGTCTCCCCGCCTGATCACGGGGAGTGCGTCTCTCGGACCAGCCGCATCCATTGAACGAATGCCGGAACCCTAGACGCACCGCACGGATCTACACATACAAGTGCCGTGCCATTCCTGACTAATCAGGGCCAATCGGCTCAGTTCAGGGCTTTTCGCGATGGTTTGCGTCTTTTATGGGCAGCGCTGCGCCTAAAGCTTGAGCAGCCTCACAAGGCGGGCGCATCCCCCTAAGCTCGCGCAAGATGGGTCAGGCTTCTCGATGCGTGGCTGCAACAGTCGTCCCCGGTTCGATAGGCAAGGACCAGGTCTGCCGATTTCTGGCCCGATTCCGGGAACACGGCTTTTCCCCATGAAAACGACGCACCACACCTTTCTCCGCTGCGGCCTTCTTGCCGCGCTTCTCGTGCCGCTCGCTGGCTGCATGAACTCGCGCTCGCCCGTCGAGGAGGTTCTCGCCTCCGTCGATGTAGGAGAGCAGACATGCCTTGCCCGCGCGATGTATTTCGAATCGAACCGCTCCAGCGAGGAGGGCATGCTGGCCGTCGGTACGGTCGTCATGAACCGGGTCGAGAGCGAGTCTTTTCCGAACGATGTTTGCGGTGTGGTGTCACAGCCGGGCCAGTTCGCTCCGGGCGTCATGACCCGGGAGATGAATTCCGGCCGGGAACTCGCGATGAACACGGCCGCCAGGGTCCTGCGCGGCGAGCGCTACGAAGCCGTCCGAACCGCACGCTTCTTCCATACGGCGGGCCACAGTTTCAGCTATCCGAACATGCATTATGTCGCGATCGCCGGCGGTAATTCGTTCTACGAGAAGATCGGCCGAAAGCTGCGCAGCCAGGTTCCGCTCGCGACCCAGGCCGATGTGAAGGCCGGCAGGCCGAGTTTCGACTTCGCAGCGCTCTCGCAGGGCGGCGATACGGAAAGCGACTCGATGGAAGCGATGGCTCTTGGGCAGACGAAACCCAAGACCGACAGCAATCCGTTCATGGCGCTGTTCGGCTCGCTTTCAGGTGGCAAGCAGTAGCGGTCCGGCATGCCCGAACGGGACTCACTTTGCCGAAAGCTGCCGTTTCAGTCGCTTCGAAACATCATTCTGTCGAGCACTTTTTTGTCAGTCTGTTTGGAGCCATATTCTCTTCATGACTGAACTCCTCGAACAGGCCATCGAACGCGTTCGCTCCCTGCCACCCGAAACGCAGGATGATTTCGCGCGGGTTTTATTGCGGCTGGCTGGTCACGACGAGGCAGTCTTTCGGCTTTCGCCCGAGGAAGAGGCGGATTTGATCGAAGCGGAAGCTGAGATCGAACGCGGAGAGTTTGCCAGTGACGACGATGTCGATGCGGTTTTCTCGAAATACAAATTGTGAAGCTCCGCTATACCCGCACCGCACTGCGCGAAATCGATAAGGCGTTATCATACACCTCTGAACGATCGCCGCAGGGAGCGGCCGCGCTTCGCCAGCGGATCCTTACGGCCGTCGATCTGATCCGAGATCATGCGCAGGCGGGGCAGATGACGAGCCGCCGCGACTTCCGGCGTGTGGTCCTGTCGCCTTACCCTTATGTTCTGTTCTATCGCGTCGCGGCCGACGAGATCGTTGTTGCCCGGTTTCGTCACGCGGCTCGCAAACCTCTTTCGGAGAGCTAGTTTTGCCTCCTGGAGCGGGGACGCTTCGGGATGCGGTAGCTTCTAGGGCCTGCTTTTGCGCTGTGTTCCTGGATCGCGCTGGGAGTGTCTCGTGAGCGCGTATGGGCTGGCTTCCTTCCGCATTCTCCTCGCTTCGCTTTGTCTGAAAGCATGACGTTCGTCTCCGCCCCAAACCCGAATTCGAGACCTGCGGCGCCATTGACGCGTTGCGAAGTGCGGCCGCGTTCTTAGATCATCAGCCGGGACCATCGAGCCACGCCCTATACCCTGTGGCTTTTCAGGCAAGGATCGGAACATGGCTCAGACCTCGAACGGCGACGGCATCCGCTCAGCCGGACTTTCGGTCGGTCCCATTCTGATTTCGCGTGGCGTCGAAGCAGATCGGCACCGTGTTGTCGCGATCCTCGTGCGTCCGGAGAACGAAGCTGCGCCGGAATTCGTGATGTCCGATCGTGGAGTGGTGGAAGTCGAACTTCTCGCAACCCTGTTCGGCTCGAAGGTCTGGCGCTACAGTTTCGACGCGCCCGCTGCCGAAGCCGTCGACTATACGCTTGGCGGCGAGTCGCGGCAGATCGCGCCTTGCGGGACCGATGACCTCCGGATCGCCTATGTGTCCTGCAACGGTCAGGAAGACGGAGATCTGGAACGTCCGCTCGAAGAGCGTGAAGTGATGTGGGACCGGCTCGTCACCCAGCATCGGCAGGATCCGTTCGGATTGCTCTGCGAGGGCGGCGATCAGCTCTACGCCGACGACGTTCTCCAATGCCATCCCGATGTGATCGCCTGGGACGAGGCCTCGGACGAAGACTGTGCTTCAATGCCGCTGAGCGAGGAAGCGCGCGACGCGATCCGCTTCTTCTATTTCAACCGATACGCGATCACGTACTGTCGCCCGTCCATGGCGTTGATGTCTGCGGAAGTGCCTGCCATGATGATGTGGGACGACCACGACATCATCGACGGCTGGGGCAGCCATGCCGACGAGGTTCTCGACAGCCCGATTGGTCGGGGCATCTTCGAGGCTGCGCGGGAGATGTTCCTGCTCTTCCAGCTCGGAATCGGCGAGAATCCACTGCCATCCTGCTTCCACGACAAATCGCGCGAGAGCCTGAGTTTCACCCTCGACTTTCCAGGCATAAGGGTGATCGTTCCCGATCTTCGCAGTGAACGTCGGCGTGACCGCGTAATGGGCCCTAAGGGCTGGAGCGGGTTCGAAGCCGCAATGGCCGACACGCCTGCGAATACGCGTATCCTGATCATGTCGAGCGTCCCGGTAATGGGCCCGCGGCTCTCCTGGCTGGAATTGGTTGCAGACTACGTGCCGCCGGCCCGGGAATATGAGGACGACCTGCGGGACCAATGGCAGAGCCGTAGCCATCGTGAGGAGTGGAAGCGCTTCCTTCGTATTATCGCGGAGGCCCAGGAAGGAACATCAAATCGGGTGACGATCCTTTCGGGAGAGATACATCTCGCCACCCGCGGAGAGATGCGCCTCAAGGACAAGTCTTTGATCCATCAGCTCGTCTCGTCCGGTATCTCGCACGGTGCGCCACCCAAAGCCTATGCACTCGTTCTCACAATGCTGGCGCGCCTCGGCGAGAGCCCGCTTCCCAAGCGCAAGATCAAGATGCACCGCATGCCATCGGCGCGCACGATCTATGTCGAGGAACGCAACTTCATGGTTCTCGAGCGGGACGGCCAAAACTGGTCCGCCTTCTGGGACCTTGAGGATCAGGGCAAGACGGCGTCACTCGAACTCCAGTAGACGTCCCGGTCAGTAGATGCCGGGGATAATTCGCGCTGTCCGCTGGCGATAGTCGCGATATTCCTCGCCGAACGCCGTTTCCATCATGTCCTCCTCGGGGCCGACCCGCAGGAAGAACAGCGTCCCGAAGCCAACGAGGCCAGCCAGACCCGCAATCCAGTTCGGCAAGAGCAGTGCCTGGGCAAGCGCCATCGACCAGAATGCCGAATACATCGGATGGCGCACCTTCTCGTAGATGCCGGTTGTGACGAGCTTGTGCTTTTCGCGCAGATCGAGAGAGACCGACCACATCTTGCCGAGCGCCTTGTGGGTCAGCCGGAAGAGCGTGAGGGCCAGGATACCGACCGCAACCCCGAGCAGCAGCTGGACGACAGACAGGCTGTAGTCGGCGAAATCGGGAAAACCCGTTGCGACGAAGAGCCCGGGAATCAGCCCCAGGCCGCTGAAGGAAACCAGCATCCGAAGGGTTTCCGCACCACCGCGCCGGGTGGCCCTGACCTTGGCCCGTTTGGCGCGGCGCTCGAATGGATAACGGATGACATACCAGCCGATCACCATGATGACCCAGGAGAACATTCCGGCGAGTTCGACGGTCATCGTGCGGTCTCCTGAACGAGGGTCGGTTCCGGTTCGGCGATGACCGTGTTTCCGAGCCTCTTTTCCCGCTGCTGCGCAAGTGGCGCCCGGTTGATCGTGCGATGCTCGCGGAAGGCCTGCATCGATGCCGGTCCGAGAAGCAGCATATGGAACGAATAGGGGCTGCGGCGCTCGACCGCGAGGACGAATTGCCGGTGAAGCCGGAAGAAATCACGCTTGATTCGCCGGTAGGTCGCGGGTGCCACCATCTGCCTCAATCGCAATTTGACGACGAGCGGCATCGGGTCCGCGGCAATGCCGAGTGATCCTGCTGGGTTTGACTTGTAGAAGTTGATCGGATCGGTCAGCGCTTGACAATCGGTCCATGGAATGCCGTGATCGACCGTCAGATGTCGAACCGCCTCGCGCTGCTCCTCGGCCTTCGGATGAAGCGCCGTCTTCATCAGACTGGACCCGACGGTGAGGATATGCAGCGGCACGTTCGGTGCGAGACCGTTCGCGAATGCTCTTGCGAGCGCCGGAACCGCAAAGCTCGCGCCGAGCGAATGCGCGGCGACGATGATCTCGTCCGGTTCTCCCGACTGTGCCCTGTCTTTGAGCCGTTTTGCGAACTCGTCGATGCGTCGGTCGAGCTTGGGATTGGTGCCCTCGCAGAGTTCCCGCGCCAGCGCCCAGTCGTCGAAAGCCGTCGTCAGAAACCAGCGGCGATTGGCGAGATAGAAGAGGATCGCCGACGCGGCCGTTCCTATCAGAATGCCTGCGAGCCATGTCGTCGGCCCGTCGAACAGACTGCCCAGCGTAAGTGCCAGCGCAACACCGATCGCAAGGATCGCGAGCGTCAGGAGGATCGGAAAGAGGAAGAACAGCGCATATCGCCAGGACGTCCGGCAATAACGAAAGAAGGTGCCGTTGATCAGGAACGCGCCGAGTGCCGCGAACCCGCGGCTGACACGTTTGGGGAGATATATGGCCGCATACTCCTCGATGAGATCGTCCCACGTGCAGAAGATGAGATCGGTATCGACGCTTTCTTTGGCGTCCCGCGGCGTCAATCTGGCATTGAGCTCGTTCGCAGCCTTATCTCCGACGGTAAGCGACTGGTTCTTATCGGCCGTCGCATCCCCTGCGGTAAAAGCGACCTCAGCTTCGAACACGGCAGCCGAACGCTCCGCAGCCCGCCGAAAACGTGCGATCTGTGCCTCTGGCGGAAGCGGTTCGAAACCCGGAAAGACGAAAACGAGGCGTTTGGCGATCGATACGTCACTGCTGGTTTCGGGTCTTGTCATCGGTCTCGTCACTTGCCTTCATCGCGATGTCGATGGGCCGCAGTCTACCGCGCATACCGTACGACACTTTGGAAATCATCCAGCGCCGACCGAGTTTCCGCCTTCGATATCGTTGCCGATCTCAAGTGTACCCGCGACGAGCTATTTCGATCCGCATAGCTTCTAGACGGAAAACGAATGCGGCTCCAAGCCATGGGTTTCCATTCGTGCCGGTTGGTTTATGGAGAACCAAATCTCTGCAAGACCGATGAAAGACGACTTCATGACCATTCGCGTTCACAAGGGCGACCTTCCCAATCTCGACCGCTATTCCGGTCCAGTCGCGATCGACACGGAAACCCTCGGCCTCAATACGTTGCGTGACCGGCTTTGCGTGGTGCAACTCTCGCCGGGGGACGGCACGGCCGACGTCGTCCAGATCGCCAAGGGGCAAAGCGAAGCCCCGAATATAACCGCGCTTCTCGCCGACGCTTCCAGGACGAAGATCTTTCACTATGCCCGCTTCGATGTGGCCGCGCTTTACCATGCCTTCGGGACGATGACCGATGGCATCTTCTGCACCAAGATCGCCTCGCGCCTGACACGGACCTATACAGATCGTCACGGGTTGAAGGATCTCGCCCGCGAGCTGGTCGGCGTCGATCTCTCCAAGCAGCAGCAATCGTCCGACTGGGCGGTCGAAACGCTCAGCCCGGCGCAGCTCGACTATGCGGCCTCGGACGTCCTTTACCTCCACGATATCATGGGCGCCCTTTACAAGAGGCTTGAGCGGGAAGAGCGGATGGATCTGGCGCGTGAATGCTTCCGTTTCCTGCCGACGCGCGTTCGTATGGATCTCGCGGGCTGGGAAAACGAGGACCTCTTCTCCCACAGCGTGCGTTCTTAAAGATCGGGCGCATAAGGTCGCCCGCAGTGGCCTCCGCCGGTCGACAGCGGGCCGCAGGCGAGGGTTTTCAGGGCTCCGCGAAAAAATCGCCTCTTCTTCGATTTCGCTGTTGACGGGGCGCTCAAGAGGGGGCTATAAGGTGTTCATCAACGACGGCGTTGGCGCCGAGCGAGTTGATTGAGCCGAGAGCTGAAAGTTCTCGTTTTCTGTCATTTCATCGACTGGTCATCTTCTGATGAGGAAGTGTCCGGTTCGAATTCGCGCCTTCATTCGTCGCTATCTCGGTCTCGGCGTATAGCATTCGACCTGTACTTGCGGGTTGGGTCTCGTCGTGTCCGGCGCAGGGTTTTTTTCTCTGCGTGTTCTTTGACAAGTTGGTTATGTTTATTGAGAAGAAAGAGAGACGTGGGCGGCGTTTTTGCGGCTCCTGGCTTTCGGTAGGGTACCTTTGCCTTTACCGGATGACTGGGGAGAGCTTTTGAACGCTGACTTATGTCTTGTCTTTCGAAGCATAGATGACGTTGGTTGTCTTGTTGGTTGGGGTTTCGGCCTTGGCTGATGGATGATCGACGATGCCGGGTCTCTTTTTGTCTGGTTGGCTTTCGGGTCGGCTGGATTTTTT